>NZ_WTKV01000040.1:0-17442 GCF_011378705.1 Pseudoalteromonas sp. SA25
CTCCACTTCTCATTAAGCTTCTGGGTAATTAAAGCCATCATTTCAGGTGTCATCTTAAGCGGTTTTCTTACACTTCTTCGGCGAAACAAAGCCCGCTCATGAGCTTGTTTGTGTCTGTAACCTCGCTTACCTGTATTTCTAGAAAGCTCTCTTGAAATCGTAGATTGCGATAAATTAGTTAGCTCAGCAATACTTTGTTGCGTAAAACCGCTTTTCTTTAGAACGGCGATCTGGCATCTTTGCGCATAGGTCAGTTGTTTGTAATGTCTCATTGTAAAATCTCTTGCCGGAGAAAAAGCAGTTAGCTTATGAGCAACTGACCACTTAATCTAGCCAAAACAAGTTATGCACTTACAATTTGAATCTAGGTCAGTAATTACTGTTTAATTTTACTAATTACTTTTGATGTTGAGCATCCATCTAAAAATTCAAGCACTTCAACTTTTCCGCCATGGCGAAGTACATGCTCAGCACCCGCTATTTGCTCTACGGTGTAGTCGCCACCCTTAACTAAAATATCAGGGCTTATCTGCTCGATTAATTTAGCGGGAGTATCGTTTTCATCTAGACTACCAAACGGAATAACCCAATCAACTGATGAAAGTGCGCTAAGTACCATTGCACGCTCATCTAGCGGGTTAATAGGACGATCTGCCCCCTTTAAGCGCGTAATAGATTCATCATTATTTAATCCAACAACGAGTCTATCGCCTCGGGCTTTAGCTTGTGCTAAATAACGCACATGCCCAGCATGTAAAATATCAAAGCAGCCATTAGTAAATACAATGGTTTCGCCATTTTGTTTTGCAAACTCAATATGTTGAAGGACATCATCAAATGGTGTTTGGTAATGCTCACCAGTAGTATGTAAATACTGACCAAGCTTACGACTTAACTCTTCTGGCGAAACTGTAGCTGCACCAAATTTACTAACCGCTATACCTGCCGCTAAGTTAGCAATTTCGACAGCATCTTTAGGTTCCATGCCCGCGCCAAGCATAACAGCTAATGTAGCTATAACCGTATCACCGGCCCCAGTCACATCGCTTACTTCAAGCTCTTGTGCTGCAAAATCAAACTTTTCATCTGCATTAATTAACGACATACCTTGCTCAGAACGCGTAAGCAACATGGCTTTAATGCCATTTTTGCTAATTAAATCACGCGCACTTACAGTTAAAGCCTCTTCTGAATCGGTTTGGCCACCCGCTAACTTAAACTCATGTAAATTAGGCGTAATGTAATCAGCACCTTCATATAAATGTAAATCTGGCGATTTAGGGTCAATTAAAACCGTCTTTCCGGCGCCCTTAGCAAGGCTTACCATCTCTTTAATTAAGCTTAAAGATCCTTTACTGTAATCAGAAAACACAATAAAGTCGTATTCATCAAGTACCAACTCTAAGCGGTTTAATAAAAGCTGGCTGTGTTGCTCCGTAAACGTTTCTTCTAAATCAAGACGAACGAGTTGTTGATGACGGCTAATAACACGCATTTTTGAAATAGTCGGTAAATCACATACACTGACTAATTGTGAACTTATTTTTTCACCTTTTAGAATAGTCTCTAAAATCTGCCCGCTTTCGTCCTCACCAATTAAACCCAATAAGCCAACTTTTGCATCTAACCGCGCTATATTTTTTGCAACGTTAGCTGCACCGCCCGCTTTGTCTTCAAATTTACTTACTTTAACAACCGGTACTGGCGCTTCAGGCGAAATGCGCCCTGTATCGCCATACCAATAACGGTCTAGCATTACATCGCCAACAACTAATATGCGTGCCGCTGATAAGTTTTTTAATAACGATAAATCCATTACTGCTGCTCCGCAACAACCATATCCATGGCTTCACATAACCAGTGACCTATAAACATGTGAGCTTCTTGAATACGTGCTGTTTCGTCGTTTTTTATAATGATAGGTAACTTAGCAATATCTTTTACTTTACCGCCATCACGCCCTGTTAATGCCACTGTAAAAGCGCCTAGTTTATTTGCAGCTTCTAATGCTAAGTTAATATTATTACTAGTACCTGATGTGGTTAAACCTATCACTAAATCTTCTGGCTTACATAGCGCTTGAACTTGGCGTTCAAACACCGTATCAAAGTGATAATCGTTACTGTGTGCTGTTAAAATTGATGTATCTGTAGTCAATGCCATTGAGGCAAGCGGACCACGTTCTAATTTGTAACGCACTACAAATTCTGCTGCTAAATGCTGCGCATCGGCTGCACTACCGCCGTTACCAAACCAAACAATCTTGCCACCAGCTTGTAATGCACTGTGGCATGCTTCTAACAGTTGCATAGATTCTTGATGATAAGCTTCCATCGTTTCAAATAATGCTTGATGACGGTTTAATGTTTCAACGTAGCTAGTTGCCACTGAATCGATAATTGACATGAAAAATTCCTCTAGGAACTGAAATAGCAGGGAAAAATTAAATCCATTATTCCATAATTTTATTTAATTGTGTGCATTTTATCGGGTTATAACTGAACCCAGACCATATTTTATTGCGAGTATGTTTAGAAAACGGCTATTTCACGGTAAACTAACGACACTTCCCTTTAAGAAAGATCAGTATGGCACGCATTTTTTACTCTCTAGCATTAATTTTTATTAGCCCACTGATTGTATTTTATCTCTATATTTTACGAGGTAAAAAAAACCAAGGTTATCGTGCACACTTTAAAGAGCGCTTTGGGTTTGTCAGTAAGTCTTTATTTACGACTAAAACCAAACCTTTAGTTTTTCATTGTGCTTCTGTTGGTGAGGTACTAGCCGCAACGCCGCTTATTAAAGCTCTTCAAAAAGCGCATCCAAATTTAAATATACTTATAACCTGTAATACTCCAACAGGCAGAGAGCAAATACTTAACCAGTTTAAAAATACTGTGGCGTGTAGCTACTTACCAATCGATTTTCCGTTTGCGACAGCCCGATTTTTAAAGCGTATAAAGCCACAAGCATTGTGTATTTTAGAAACAGAGCTATGGCCAAATTTAATGGCGATAAGCCACAAAAAAAACATACCAGTGCTTGTCATCAATGCAAGACTCTCAGAGAAATCGCAGCAGGGCTATCAAAAGGTCGCTAAATTAACGCATATTATTATGCGCTCAATTACGGTACTTGCGAGTCACAATAAAACAGATGCTAAACGTTTTATTGAACTTGGTCTTGAAGCTTCAAAAAGCCATGTAACAGGCTCTATAAAATTTGATATAACACCAAATGACGAGCAATTAGCCAAAGTACTCAACCTTAAACAGCTTTATAACAGTAATGAAGACAATAACGATGAGCGCTTTGTGTGGGTAGCAGGCTCAACACATCCTGTTGAGCATGAGCTGGTACTTTCAGCCCATCAAGAGTTACTAAAAAAACAACTGAACGCATTACTTATAATTGCCCCGCGCCATCCAGAGCAATTTGACAAAGTGGCAGAGCTTTTAACGCAAAGCCCACTTAGCTTTAGCCGTCGTAGCCAAAATAACTATAACAATGAGCAAGTACTTCTTGCTGATACGCTTGGTGAATTACAGTGTTTATATGGCGCTGCAAATGTGAGCTTTATTGGTGGCAGCTTAATTCGCAGAGGTGGGCATAACCCACTGGAATCAGCAGCGTTTTCGGTAGGTGTAATAACAGGTCCACACACATACAATTTTGACCATGTTTATCCCGAGCTAACAAAGCTCAAAGGTGCTGTAGTGGTTGATAGTAACGACGAACTCGCAAAGCAGCTTATAACGTTTAGCCAAAACACAAAAGCGTGCCAAACCTTAGGTATTAAAGCTGCGCAATGCGTAACTAAAAACCAAGGTGCTATACAAAAAACACTTACCATTATTAATCAATATTTAGAGCCAAAACCGTGACCAACATAGCTATAAGCCAAACCCGTGAATGGGTGTCATCTGTTATTGTTAAATATAACTTTTGCCCATTTGCTCGAAAAGAAGTAGAAAACAACTGTATTCATTACATAGTAAGCCCAGCAGCAACTATGGATGATGCTGTAATGGATATGCTTGAGCAATGTGTTGAGCTTGACCGTGAACCAGAGCGCGAAACAACCCTTATCATGTTTGACAATGGCTTTAGTGACTTTGAAGACTTTTTAGACTTGGTCGATTTAGCTAATGCACTTTTAGTCGCGCAAGGCTTTGAAGGGAAGTATCAAATTGCTAACTTTCATCCTGATTACGTATTTGCCGACAGCGATGAAACCGATGCCGCAAACTACACAAATAGAGCGCCCTTTCCTACATTGCATTTAATCCGCGAAGCAAGTATGAGCGAAGCACTTGATAGTTATAACGAGCCTGAATCTATTCCTGAGCATAATATAAATCTAGCAAGGCGTAAGGGGATTGATTTTTGGCAGCAGTTACTTGAAGGCTGTAAAAAACCGAGCGCTTAAATGCTCGGTTTTATTTTGGTTTGTGCAAAACAAGACAATAACAAACGCTTATTTTTTAACCCAGTTACCATTTACTTCAACGTAATGACCACTTTGGGTTTTTTCAATTGTTTTAGCAGCAGCAAGCGCTTCTACTTGTGAAAGTGACAAGTTATTCTTTTTAGCCAACTTTAAGTACTGCGCTTTACGCTTTGCATTTATATCATCAACAACGGCTTTTGCTTCTGCGTTTTGTACAACAAGCCCTAAATAACCAGAGCTATCTTCACCTACTAGACCTTGGTTTTTAGCGTCATCAAGGCTAATAGCCCACGCAGAGAACGACATACATACTGCACTAACTAACGTAATAATATTTAATTTTTTCTTCGTATTCATGTTCTAGCTCCTTAAAATAGCTCACTGTCGTCACTAAATAAATTGTCGAGTTCTTTATCTACTTTTACGCGAATTTCGTGATCGACCTTCACATTTAAATTAATAGTAATGGGCTCTTTAGCAGACACCTCAACACGATGCGTGCAGGCACTTAATGCACTAATAGCACTCAGCGCGAGCAGTACTTTTATCAATAACGACTGTCTCATTATTAGTTTCCTTTTTGTGAGTATTGTTGCTCAACTTTTTGTGTAATTTCGTCACTTAAACGCAGTGCACGTAAAAGTGTAAATACGTTTTCTTCGTGGTTATAATTAAAGTTAACCTGCTGCTGCTCTGCTTTATTATAGCCTTGCAAATTAACCCCTAGTTTTAACCAACCATCATTTTTTAGTGCCACACTGCTATTCAGTTTTTGAATATCTAAGTTAGTTAATAGCCCTAACACAGGTTGTAACTCTTGCTGTTGCTGCATTACTGAATCAAACGCGGCATTATTGGTAATTTTTAAATTACCTGTTCCTTGGCTAAATAAGCTACCGTCAATTATTTCAATTTTTCCACTATCAAAGTGAACCGGTAAAGACCCCGCCAAGCGCCCCGTTAATACAATGCCCGACTTATCGTCGAGTGTAACGAGTTTACTTGCATCAATGTTTTCAAACTTAACATTAGCAACTTGGCTTGGCTTCCCTATTGTGTAGGTATCTAATGAAAACTCGCCACCAAACACACTCCCTTTTACATCATTTATAAGCGCGGTATTGTTACTAACTTGCCATTGCCCTTCAATCGCTTTAACTACGGCACCCGCTCTAAACTCATTTAAATTAAAGGTAGTTGGTTTTACATTAAGCTTACCTGAATTATATTCTCCACTAAACACGCTATTCAAATCACTCGCAAGGTAATCGTTATACAGTGCACTTGTATGACTAATCCCTATATTGAACAGTGCATTTTGTAAGTTTATATCGCCACTAATATAGCCATTAAATTCGCCCTTAGTTAGCTGTGCAAGTGGCTCAAATTGACTAATAAATTTATTTAACAGCAGCGTACTTTGTTCAGGAATAATGACTTCAAACGGATGAGCTTGCGACGACATATGATGATTTACAACTAACTCAACATCGTTTATAAATGCGTGATGCGTAGCCTTTAGTGCACGGCTTTGTAGCCCCGTAGACTCTACTTTTATATTATTAAGTTTTATGTAGGGGCTATTAACAGCCTTTATATTCGTTTTTGCTGTTAGATCAGCAAATAACTCACCTACGCCTAAATTAGCATTTGCTGTTAATGTGTTACTCATATCTGTGACTTTAAATTCTTTATATTCCGCACTTTTTAATTGCTGCGTTAACGCTACCTCTGCGTTTAACTGTTTATCCATTTTTGCAGTTAAATCACCTTGGTATTGCACTGCACTTATATCAAACGCATCTACACTATTAAGCGTTAATTTAGCATTTATAAGCCCAATTGGTTTTGAGTCTATAAACTCACTTATATTAAAGTGACCACTAAGGCTAAGCCCATTCGCTGTTGCAGGAACAAACTCAGGCAAGCTTTCAAGCATAACGGCGTAATCGCCTTTAATTACAGCGCCAGATAACTGAGCATTAACGTTAATATTATTTATATCGGGTGTATTTATTTGAGCTGATAAAGTTGTCTGTAAGTACTCAAATGGAGATGTAATATTTAGTGTTGTATCTGTTATTAAAAAATCGAATAGCTTATCGCCTTCACTCATCAAATTAATTACAGGTACACTGAGCTCACTACCCTCTAAGCGAATTGATTGAGGGAGTTTAAGTTGCCAATTTAAAGGAACTTGTTTGCTAATAAAGCCTGCATATTCACTCGGTGGAATTAACTCAGTACAGCTTGGTGTTAGATTAATTTTGTTATTAAGCAAATCGGTATTAAACATTAACACTTGGCTATTTAAATTAAAATGAGTCGTCAATTTACCAGTGGTTAATACGTTAACTTTGCACTGCTCATAAGTGTGAGCAAGCTGGGAACTAATATCACCATTTAACTCAAGTTCTATACCATCAAAGCTAAACGCTTGCTGAGTATTAAAATTAGCATCTGCAATTAATGTATTTTTAGTGTTTATAACTTGCTTTAAAAGAGTGTCATTAATCGTAAACTGACCACTTACTTTATTAGCAGTCAAAGTTGCACTCGCGTTTATATCACCCGTGACATTAAATTTATTTAGTGTGGGTTCTAATATACTTATTTTAAGTGGCTTATTGAGCTCGTCACTTTTTACTACAAACTGTTTAATGCTGATTAATGGGCGATTTAAGGGAAGCGCTAAATCGAGATTTTTAGCAAGTTGATTAGCATTATCACTTTTAGGGAGTGAATTAACCGTTAGCACTGCATTTTTAATATCTACACGCTTTGTATTTGCAGTAATACCAGTGAGTTGTAATTGTTGATTTTGATAATTTACACACACTCTGTCAGCATGAATATTTAGTTCAGACGTAATTGAAAAATCGAGACAACTTAACGTAATGCCTGCTTTTTTGAGCTCAGGCGCTATAACCCACTGCAATAGCGGCAAGCGAAATACATAACCAAGCAGCAAGGTACTTAGCAATACAACGCCAACAATTAAACCAACTCGCTTAAACATACTATCCTTAAATGCTTTGTGCTTTTAGCTAAAACTATACTAATCAAAAAAGGCTGCACAATGCAGCCTTTTTTATTTTACAGTAAGATTATGAATCTAACTTGTATAAACGCAAATGTAATTAACCTACGTTTTTACGTGCGTTACGGAACATACGCATCCACGGGCTATCCTCGATCCACTCATCAGGATGCCAAGAGTTGGCAACGCTTCTGAATACACGTTCTGGATGCGGCATCATTACAGTGGCGCGACCATCAGTTGACGTAATACCTGTAATACCTTCTGGAGAACCATTAGGGTTAGCTGGGTACTGCGTAGTAGGGTTACCGTAGTTATCTACAAACTTAACCGCTACAGTGCCGCTATTAAGCGCCGCTTTAGTAGCTGCATCGTTTGCAAACTCAGCATGACCTTCACCATGAGAAACCGCTATAGGCATACGCGAGCCAGCCATTCCATTAAAGAACACAGACGGATTCTCTTGTATTTCTACTAAACTAAAGCGTGCTTCAAAACGCTCTGATTTATTAGTTACAAAGCGCGGCCAATGTTCAGTGCCAGGGATCAGCTCTTTTAACGTTGATAACATTTGGCAACCGTTACATACACCTAAACTAAAGGTATCTTCACGGTGGAAGAAGTTTTGGAACTGATCGCGTGCCATGTCGTTAAACAAAATAGACTTAGCCCAACCTTCACCCGCACCAAGTACGTCACCGTATGAGAAACCACCACATGCCACTAAACCTTTAAATTGATCTAGTGTTAAACGACCTTCTAAAATGTCGCTCATGTGTACATCAACGGCTGCAAAACCTGCGCGATTAAACGCTGCCGCCATTTCTAAATGAGAGTTAACACCCTGCTCACGTAAAATAGCCATTTGCGGTTTAGCACCGGTTGCAATGTATGGTGCAGCTATATCTTCGTTTAAATCAAAGTTAAGTTTTACGTTTAAGCCTGGATCTTTTGCATCAAATTTAGCATCAAACTCTTGCTTAGCACATTCAGGGTTATCACGGCGTGCTTGCATTTGATACGTTGTTTCAGCCCAAATAGTACGAAGTTCAGTACGCGTATGATTAAGTACCGTATTTTCGCCACGGTTAAATATAATCGTATCATCGCCATTAAGCGTGCCAATGTTGTGGCTAATTGCTGCTATACCATGTTGTTCAAACACCGCATTTACTGCATCTAAATCAGCATTTGCTACTTGGATTACGGCACCTAGCTCTTCGTTATAAAGCGCTTCAATGTCTGAACCTGTTAAACCAGCTAAATCAACTGTTACACCGGTATGACCCGTAAACGCCATTTCAGCAACCGTGGTAAATAAACCACCGTCTGAGCGGTCATGATAAGCAAGTAACTTACTATCAGCCACAAGCGCTTGCATTGCGTTATAAAAGCCTTTTAATAACTCAGGGCTATCAACATCAGGTGTTACATCACCCAATTGCTTATAAACTTGCGCAAGGCTTGATGCGCCCATGCGGTTTTTACCCGCACCTAAATCAACTAATATAAGCGATGTATCGCCTTTATCTGTGCGCAGTTGTGGCGTTACTGTTTTACGTACGTCGTCAACACGACCAAACGCAGTTATAACCAGTGAAAGCGGCGACGTTACTGACTTCTCTTGTGAGTCACCTTCATCTTTCCATGTCGTTTTCATTGACATAGAATCTTTACCCACTGGAATCGTTAAACCAAGCGCAGGACAAAGCTCTTCGCCTACGGCTTTAACCGCTTCGTATAAACCAGCATCTTCACCTGGGTGACCCGCTGCTGCCATCCAGTTTGCCGATAACTTAATGTTTTCAAGGCTACCGATGTTTGCACAGGCAATATTAGTTAACGACTCAGCTACAGCTATACGAGCAGATGCACCGTAATTAAGTAATGCTGCAGGAGTACGCTCACCGAGTGACATAGCTTCACCGTGGTAAGTATCATACGTTGCCGCAGTTACTGCACAGTTAGCAACAGGCACTTGCCAAGGACCGACCATTTGATCGCGCGCTACTAAACCCGTAACTGAGCGATCGCCGATTGTGATTAGGAATGTTTTTTCTGCAATGGCTGGTAAACGCATTAAGCGCTGCGCTGCATCTGCTGCATTTATTAATGTAGTATCAAGCGCTTTACCAACAACGTGCTTTGACGTTACATCGCGGTGCATTTTAGGTGCTTTACCTAATAATACGTCCAGCGGTAAATCAACAGGGTTGTTTTCAAAATGGCTGTCTGACACTGTTAAGTGAGGTTCAGCGGTTGCTTCACCAATAACAGCGTACTGGGCACGTTCACGCTTACAAATTGCTTCAAAGCGGTCAAAATCCTCTACGCCAACAGCAAGTACATAGCGTTCTTGTGATTCATTACACCAAATTTCGTGTGGTGCCATGCCTGGCTCATCGTTAGGAATGCTACGTAATTGGAACTTACCACCACGTCCGCCATCGTTAACAAGCTCAGGAAACGCATTTGATAAACCGCCAGCACCTACATCGTGGATAAATGCAATTGGGTTTTCATCACCTAGCTGCCAACATTTATCGATAACTTCTTGGCAACGACGTTCCATTTCTGGGTTTTCGCGTTGTACTGAAGCAAAATCTAAATCTTCGTTTGATTGACCTGAAGCCATGCTTGATGCAGCACCACCGCCTAAACCAATGTTCATTGCAGGTCCACCTAGCGCAATTAATTTAGCGCCAACAGGAATATCGCCTTTTTGGACATGATCAGAGCGAATATTACCTAAACCACCGGCAAGCATAATGGGTTTATGGTAACCACGTACTTCTTCGCCATTATGGCTTGTTACTTTTTCTTCGTAAGTACGGAAGTAGCCTAATAAGTTGGGACGACCAAACTCATTATTAAATGCAGCCCCACCTAGTGGACCCTCTGTCATTATATCAAGCGCGTTAACAATACGACTCGGCTTACCAAAATCGCTTTCCCATGGTTGCTCGTAACCTGGAATACGTAAGTTTGATACAGTAAAGCCAACTAAACCTGCTTTTGGCTTAGAGCCACGACCAGTTGCGCCTTCATCGCGAATTTCACCACCAGAGCCTGTAGCCGCACCAGAGAATGGGGCAATCGCTGTTGGGTGGTTATGCGTTTCAACTTTCATTAGTATTTCAATGTCTTCTTGATGATACGCATATTCACCTTGCGCATTTGGGAAGAAGCGACCCGCTTTTGAGCCTTTCATTACTGCCGCGTTATCTTTATACGCCGACAATACATTTTCAGGGTTTAACTCAAACGTATTTTTAATCATTTTAAACAGCGATTTTGGCTGCTCTTTTCCATCAATTGTCCAGTCAGCATTAAATATTTTATGGCGACAATGCTCTGAGTTTGCTTGTGCAAACATAAACAATTCGATGTCGTTAGGGTTACGTCCTAACTTTATAAAGTTTTCTACCAAGTAATCTATTTCGTCATCAGCAAGGGCAAAACCTTGCTCAACATTGGCTATTGCTAATGCTTCGCGTCCGCCGCCTAAAATATCAACAGACGACATTTGGCGCGGTGCATCACTGCGAAACAGTTGTGCAGCATCTTCAAGCTCACTATGCGTGGCTTCGGTCATACGGTCGTGTAATAACGCAATTACTTGTGCAAGTTGTTCTGCGTTTAAGTCACCTTCAACATAATAAGCAATACCGCGTTCAACACGGTGAACCTGTTTTAAACCACAGTTATGGGCAATATCGGTTGCTTTAGATGCCCAAGGTGAAATGGTACCTGGGCGAGGTGTAACAAGTACAAGTTTGCCAGCTGGGGTATGCTCAGCAATAGTTGGACCGTAAGTTAATAGTTTTTCAAGCTTGGTTTGCTCGGAGCTACTCAACGGCGATGTTAAATCGGCAAAGTGAGCATACTCGGCGTATACGTTAGTGACTGGAAGTTGCGATTGTTGGCAACGCGCTAAAATTTTATTAACTCTGAACTCTGACAGTGCTGGTGCACCACGAAGGATCAACATAGGTAATTTCATCCGGGGTTAGGGATTGAACGATATTTTAGGCACGCATTATAGTCCAATTAGCATTCAGATTTAACTCAAAATTACGCTTTTCATAAAATTAACTTTTTAGCTTTATTTATAGCCTCTTTTGGTTAATAAAATAAAAGGTAAAGTGACGCGATGGCTTAGTTTTGCTATAACGGTGACTGGCGAGCTTAAGGGGCACTCAATGTTCAAAGAAAAACTAATAATAATCATTACTTTAGTTATGCTGTTATGTGCATGCGATATGCAAGAGCAGCCAACTCAACTCGCCCAAATAAAAGAACACAATAAAATACGTGTGGGTACCCTTGCGAGTGCTAGTAATTATTATCAAGCCGTTCAAGGTGAGCAAGGCTTTGAATATGAGTTATCTCAGGCCTTCGCTGAATATTTAGGTGTAGAGCTTGAAATAGTCCCTTTCTTTAACTTATCTGACATGTTTGAACGCCTTGAAAGCGGTGATTTAGATTTGATAGCATCAGGACTTACCTATAATAAAACCCGTGCAGAGCAATACCGTTACGGACCAACTTACAGAACAATCAGCCAAAAGTTAGTTTATAAACAAGGGCGCGTTCGTCCTCGAGAGTTTGACGATTTAGATGGCAACTTTACGGTTATAGCTAAAAGTAGCCACTCGCTTACTCTACAAAAAATGAAGAAGAACAATCCAGATCTCACTTGGATAGAAAGCGAAGAGTTTGATGAAGAAGAACTACTTCAAGCAGTTATTGATGGCGAGATAGATTACACACTCGCTGATACGCATACGCTATCGCTGTTTCGCCGTTATCACCCAAATTTAAGCATTGGTTTTTCAGTTAGCCATAACGACCCGATTGCATGGATACTTAATAAATCTAAAGACGACTCTTTATATGCGTTGTTGGTGCCATTTTTTGGTGACGTTAAGCAAAGTAACCAGCTCTATGTACTTGAAGAAAAATACTTTGGTCACGTACGCCAATTTAACTATGTAAATACCCTAGCCTATATAGAAGCAATTAAAGAAACCTTACCAACATACCAGCCATGGTTTGAACAATATGCAGGTAGCCTTGACTGGCGATTATTAGCGGCACTAAGCTATCAAGAATCTATGTGGAATCCTCGCGCTAAATCACCAACAGGTGTGCGCGGCATCATGATGCTAACTCGCAGTACAGCCAAACAAGTAGGTGTTACTAACCGGTTAGAACCAGAGCAAAACATTCGTGGTGGTGCTAAATACTTAAGCAAGCTTATTAAACGTATTCCTGACCGTATCCCGCAACCCGACCGCACATGGCTTGCTTTGGCCGGATACAATGTAGGTTGGGGGCACGTTAACGACGCACGTATAATTACCGAACAGCAAGGCGCAAGTCCTGACAAATGGGCTGATGTAAAAAAACGCCTACCGCTATTAATTAAAAAGCGCTATTACCGTAAAACTCGCTACGGTTATGCCCGAGGCGATGTAGCTGTTAAATATGTTGATAATATTCGTCGCTATTACGATGCACTTGTTTGGCTAGATGAAAATGATGCTATTGCTGCAGAGCCTGAGCCAGAACCAATTACAGAGTTGAGCACTGATACTGAGCTAAGGCTAAACGAAAAAAGTGAAGTGAAAAGTGAAGTAAAAAGTAAGGCAGATGAAGCTCAAACAGAAAAACAACAACCTATAATCGAGCCCGAACAGTCGAGTGAAAACAATAACTAAGATTAAGATAAGCACCCGTTTATTGAGCATGTCAGTAAGCAAAATTTAAGTAAATTAAATATCTGTTTACTTGTCACCAAATGATCACTAATGTGTGTTAATTGTATATCATTATTTTATAAGATATACCCGTGCCTTTCTCACTCTTGCATTAGGAGAAAACATGCTAAAACGTAGACGCACACAAAGATTAAAACGCAATGTCATTTATTCAACGGCCACACGTCGTCGTGTTATGTTGCGAAAACTACACAAAAAAATCATCTGGCGTCGCCGAATGTTTGCTATGCAGCAAATGGCTGAATCAGAAATAGAGCCAATCGCTAGTTAACTTTAGTTAGGCTTATTTATTTGTTCATCACGAGCAGCTTTCTTAGCTGCTTTAATTTGCGCTCTTCTACGTTTAAAAAAATTCGAAATAGTATCCCCGCACTGCTGTGCCAAAACACCACCGCACACCTCAACTTGATGATTTAACTTAGGCTCTTGTAATAAATTCATAATTGAACCCGCAGACCCTGTTTTAGCATCGACTGCTCCAAATACTAAACGCTTTATTCTGCTATGCACTAACAATCCCGCACACATAGAACAAGGCTCTAACGTCACGTATAGGGTGCAATCAATTAAGCGGTAATTGTTAAGGACTTTTCCAGCTTCTCGCACTGCAATCATTTCGGCATGGGCAGATGGGTCATTATCCGTTATTGAGCGGTTATACCCAACTGAAACTAGCTGGTTATCTTTGACTACAATTGCTCCAACCGGAATTTCATCAAGCAGCTCTGCTTGCTTTGCATACAAAAGCGCTTGTTCCATCCAGTAGGAATCATCAAATGGTTCGTTCATTATTTCTACTTAAATAACCTTTTATGCTGTAATTATACCTAGTTAGCACTCTAAAGTGCGCCATTCATTACTTTATTGCAAAAATAAAACAATATTTACCCGTTTGTAATGGCTCACTAGTGCTGATTTACGCTATAATCTCACGCTTTTTTTATTTAGCTCACAACACGGGTAGCAAATGAAATTTCCTGGACGCCGCAGGCATAAACATTATTTTCCAGTGGAAGCCAAAGATCCACTTACCAATCAACTTAACGCAACAGAGCGATTACAACGTAGTTATATTACGGGTATCGATCAGATCGTTGTTGATATAGAGGCAAAAGTTGATCAAGCTTTCCTTGACGAATTTCAACTACGTAGAGGGATGTCGCAAGTTATTGATAGCGATACAACAAACGCCTTATACGATCGTTTAAAATTAAACAATATGGTTGATTTTGAGTTTGCCGGTGGAACCATTGGTAACACTATGCACAACTACTCTGTACTTGCAGATGATCGCTCAGTTTTATTAGGCGTAATGAGCGAAAATATAAAAATAGGTAGCTACGCTTACCGTTTTTTATGTAATACCTCAAGCCGTGTAGACTTAAACTACCTTCAACCAGTTGATGGGCCTGTAGGCCGTTGTTTTACATTAATTGATGAAACCGGTGAGCGTACTTTTGCAATAAGTGCAGGCCTAATGAATCACTTACGTCCTGAATCTATCGATAAAGACCTTATTGAGAATTCATCAGCGTTAGTGATTAGTGCCTATCTTATGCGTACTCAAGGTAGCGAAACAATGACTGAAGCCACTATGCAAGCGGTAAAATACGCTAATGATGCAGGTGTGCCAGTTGTGCTTACACTCGGTACTAAGTTCTTAATTGAACAAGACCCTACTTGGTGGGCAAACTTTGTTGAAAAGCATGTTGATATTCTTGCTATGAACGAAGAAGAAGGTTTAGCTATTACAGGTTTTGAAGATCCTCTTCTAGCTGCTGATAAAGCACTTGATTGGGTAGACTTAGTTATTTGTACCGCTGGCGAAAAAGGCTTATTTATGGCCGGCTACGTAGACGAAAGCTTAAAGCGTGAAACCGAATACCCGTTACTACCAGGCGCCATACCTGATTTTAACCGTTACGAATTCTCACGAGCTATGCGTAAAGATGAGTGTGATGAACCTATCAGAGCATATAGTCATACGGCCCCATTTATGGGTGGACCTGATTCAATCAAAAACACCAATGGTGCAGGTGATTGCGCACTTGCGGCTGTGCTTCATGATTTGTCAGCGAATGTTTACCATAAGCTTAATGTGGCAAACTCAGCTAAACATCAGCAACAAGCTATTACTTACTCGTCACTATCGCAAATTAGTAAATATGCTAACCGAGCGAGCTATGAAGTATTAGTTCAGCACTCTCCGCGTTTATCTCGTGGCTTACCTGAACGTGAAGATTGTTTAGAACAAGTTTATTGGGAACAATAAATAACGGTGGGAGCAATTATTGCTCCCTATCGATTTCCTAAAAAATAGAAATATCGAGCTTTTTAGATAGCAGTTCCAGCGCTGCAATTCCTGCAACCGAATTACCAAACGAATTAAGCCCCGGTGAATAAACAGCTACAGTAAACTTATTTGGTAACACAGCTAAAATAGTTCCTGACACTCCCGACTTACCTGGCATACCCACTCTGTAACCAAAATCCCCCGCAGCATCATATAAACCACTCGTGAATAAAAGCGAATTAAGCTGTTTATTCTGACGACTACTTAAAACGCGTTTACCAGAGCTATAATCAACACCTTTATTAGCTAAAAAATTATAAGCTTTTGCTAATTCAATACAGTTGAGCTCAATAGAGCAAAAGTTAAAGTAAGCCCACAAAACATCATCTACTTCGTTTTCAAAATTACCAAACGATTTCATCAAATGCGCCATCGCAGCATTTCGGTGCCTGAACTCATACTCTGAATTAGCGACTTTTTTATCAATTACTACGCCTCTATTACCAGCTAATAACCTGAAGGTTTCGAGCATAGAATGCATTGGCGCAGATAAGCGGCTGTATAATGCATCACACGTTACAATTGCGCCTGCATTGATGAATGGGTTACGAGGAATCCCCTTTTCAAATTCAAGCTGTGTAAGCGAGTTAAAGGCTGTACCTGAGGGTTCCTTTCCGACTCTATGCCAAAGTTCATCACCATAACGCTGTAGTGCCATAGTAAGTGTCATAACTTTAGAAACTGATTGAATAGTGAAGCGTTGAGAACAATCCCCCGCACATACAGTTTCACCATCAGTTGTATAAATAGCGATAGAAAATTGTTCCGGATCAACCTCGGCAAGCGCCGGTATATAATCAGCTACTTTCCCTTGTGATAATAAAGGACGTACTTCATGTGCTATTTCATCAAGCACCTTTTGGTAATCAGCTGTAGGCAATCTAGACCTCTATATCGTCATTCATAAGAATTGGATTTTAACACGCGCTATTAGGTGCACCTAGTTTTGTTGTCGAATTTAACGGTGAGATTTTACTAAATTTAAATAGAAAAAAACGTCACATTACTGTATCTGGTTTCTCTTAATTAAATTCATGATGCCCACTGCGGTGGAGAGTCACAGTGCAAATGCTACGAACTCATTGTCGAGCGGAGGTTTTTATGATTTTAGCGTCGGGAGTCGCTACGCTCGCCCGACCTACGTGATGGGTGTTGCTGTATATGTATGTTAATTTGCGAATTTTACTTTTCTACAATTTGAGGTCTGTGTGCTACGTACAGCGGTAGAGGGCCATATAACAAATGCTACACTATTGTTGTTCAGGACTAGTCTTCAAGCTGTTTTGTTTAATGTATAGGAGTAAAAATGCCGTAGAGCACATGATATGTAGGAGCGACAACTACTGAGATCTGTCTGGGCTTTTGGCTATTTATTAAAACCCAGACAGCAAAAAAACCGTTACATTGCTGTAACGGGTTTCTCTTAATTAAATCCTGGTAATGTCCTACTTTCACATAGCAAATGCTACACTATCATCGGCGCTGTTTCGTTTCACTACTGAGTTCGGCATGGAATCAGGTGGGTCCAAAACGCTATTGTCACCAAGAAAATTCTTTTCAATTTTCTTATTTTTAATTATTAAGATTAAAGTCCTTCGACTGAATTTGAAGCCTGGTAATGTCCTACTTTCACATAGCAAATGCTACACTATCATCGGCGCTGTTTCGTTTCACTACTGAGTTCGGCATGGAATCAGGTGGGTCCAAAACGCTATTGTCACCAAGCAAATTTGGGCGTTAATTCGTATCGCTACGCACTAACTGAATTTGGAAAATATCTGATAATATTTTTTAAGTCTTTCTTAAGTAATAT
>NZ_WTKV01000041.1:0-12905 GCF_011378705.1 Pseudoalteromonas sp. SA25
GCTGTCTCTTGATCACAAGTCTGACTCAAGAGATTTTGCTAAATCGTAGCCTTCCAGGATGGCTTGTAACTTAAGCCATCCTTGCCATAACACTTTCACAGATGCACGCCCTGTGCGCTTGGTATCTTTCCAGCCTCCTAACTTTGCCAGTTCCTGATACGCCCATGACATATTTGGAGCAGTTTCAGGCAATGGTGTTTTTATTCTCTTTAACCACAATAACTTCCATGCTTTGGGAGATAACAGTTGTTCACAACTTGGAGAATCAGGCTGCTCATTGGTGAACTTTAGTTGCAATATTCGCGTCGCAATAAAGCCATTAATCGTCACCAATCTTTCCATGTTATCTTGGCTTTGAAGGCGTAAACTTTCGATATCCGTACCATCACTTTTCCAGACTTTATGGTATTCCTCTACAAGCCAACGGTGCTCATAGTAGGTGATGATAGCTAAAGCGTCTTCTTTGCTGGTGACTGGTTCACTGGTTAATAGGTGCCAGCTTAAGCCGTTCTCAGCGTTTCCTCGCTCTGCACAGCCGACATAGTAAACTGGGAGGGAGTGTCCTTTCTTATTGTAAGGCGCTTTGAGTGTCACTGGCGCATAGGTGATATCCAGTGTTGCGCTTCGGGCTTTTCTTCCTCCTTTTTGTGCAATGTGGATGTGTTTGGTGCCTGCACTCATCAGCTCGCTTGCAAACGCATAGAGCTTATCCTCACCTTCTTCAATATGACGACTTTGCATCGAGCGTACGACGAATCGTTGCTGCTCGCTCAGTTTATACTGCAAGTATTCGTAGATGTCCGCTTCGCGGTCACACACCGATATCACGTTCGCCATTTGTCCTTGCAGCCGCTCTGCCATCGCTCGTGACGCTGACTCCCACTTGTAACTTTCTTTTTCTTCGTAAGAAGTCGTCGCGTGTTTTTCTCTTTTTCCAATCGTGTTGATATCACGACTCCAGCGAGACTGTTCAATTAATCCCACAACTTGCTTTGTGTCTGGCGCAAACAGTAATACGCTATGAGCTAACAAGCCTCGTTGTTTTGCTCCTCGTCCGACATGACCCAAATCATCTCGAATGGAGGAATGTTTATAAATTAGTGTGGTCGTGTCTTCTAATGCGAGTAATAAGTTATGACTTTTTGCTTGTTCAACCGTGGCTTTAAAGCCTGACTCTGCTATAGCCGTTGCGTCAATATTCTCGTTGCGAATAAAGCGGTAGGCACCTTCCATATCGGCGGGGGATTGAGTGATGTTCACAAGTGGTTTTCCTGGTTCATTTGCAAGCGTTGATGCTAACTTTACCAGACGCGCTGTTCTTCTTGGATCACCTAAGTCCGATTTACCGAATTGTTGTTTTGCCCAATGAGTATGTTCGTTAATCATAATGTGCCCTCAAACAAGATTTGAAGATCTGATCATGACATTGAGATTTAGTTCAAAAAAATCCCCGCTAATTTCTTAGCAGGGATTTGTGTATAAGAGACAGCTTATATAGTGCCTTGTTTGTTTTGTAACCACCTGTAAAATAGCTACATAGCCGTAATTACTCAACTTTAATAACCGTACGCTCTAAATTAATTAAAAAATAACCTATCACTACCCCCTCAATGCTGGTACAATTGCCCGCCCTTAAGAGACAACTCGTTTGTTTTTTGATTGGGATTTAATCGAAATGTCTGATTTTTAAACGAATTTTAGACACGTTGTAATTACTACACCGGAGGTCATTAACATGATCCAAATGCAAACTCAGCTGGAAGTTGCTGATAACAGCGGCGCTCGCAAAGTGCAGTGTATAAAAGTCCTTGGTGGTTCACACCGTCGCTACGCAGCGATTGGCGACATCATTAAAGTTTCTGTAAAAGAAGCTATTCCTCGCGGTAAAGTGAAGAAAGGTGATGTTAAAAACGCGGTAGTTGTGCGTACCAGAAAAGGTGTTCGCCGTCCAGATGGTTCTTTGATCCGTTTTGACAGCAACGCGGCTGTTATCTTAAATGATAACTTGCAGCCAATTGGTACACGTATTTTCGGCCCTGTGACTCGCGAACTTCGTAATGATAAGTTCATGAAAATCGTTTCACTAGCCCCAGAAGTACTGTAAGGAGCCAATCATGGCAGCAAAAATACGTCGTGATGACGAAGTAATCGTACTAGCAGGTAAAGACAAAGGTAAGCGCGGAAAAGTGCTTTCAGTTGTTACTGAATCTGGTCGAATCTTTGTCGAAGGCATAAACTTGATCAAGAAACACCAAAAGCCGGTTCCACAATTGAACCAAGCTGGCGGCATTGTTGAGAAAGAAGCATCTATGGATGCATCAAACGTTGCGATCTTCAACTCGGAAACGAGTAAAGCTGATCGTGTAGGTTTCAAGATTGAAGATGGTAAGAAATTACGTATCTTTAAATCTACTGGTAAAACTATCTAATAGTTGGAGTAGAATGATGGCGAAACTGCATGAAGTATATAAAGACAAAGTAGTTGCGGAACTTCAAGAGAAGTTTGGTTTCAGCTCTGTCATGCAAGTCCCTCAGATCGAAAAGATCACATTGAATATGGGCGTGGGCGAAGCCCTAGCTGACAAGAAGATTTTAGATAACGCAGTAGCGGATCTAGCAGCAATCTCTGGTCAGAAACCTCTAATCACTAAAGCACGCAAATCTGTTGCTGGCTTCAAAGTGCGTGAAGGTTACCCGATTGGTTGTAAAGTAACCCTACGCGGCGAGCGTATGTGGGACTTTTTTGAGCGTTTGGTATCAATCGCTATCCCACGTATTCGTGACTTCCGTGGCGTAAGTGCTAAGTCTTTTGATGGACGTGGCAACTACAGCATGGGCGTACGTGAACAAATCATCTTCCCAGAAATCGATTACGATAAAGTAGACCGTGTACGCGGTATGGATATTACTATCACTACTTCTGCGAAATCTGATGAGGAAGGCCGTGCGTTGTTAGAAGCGTTTAACTTCCCATTTAAGAAATAAGGGTAGGGTTATGGCAAAGAATTCTATGAAAGCGCGCGAAGCAAAGCGCACAAAACTAGTTGCTCAGTTCGCTGAAAAGCGCGCGGCACTAAAAGCTATCATCAGTGATGTTAATACATCTGAAGATGATCGTTGGGACGCGGTACTTAAGCTACAAGCTTTACCTCGTGATTCTAGCCCTGCACGTCAACGTAATCGTTGTAACATTACGGGCCGCCCACATGGTTTCCTTCGCAAATTCGGCATGAGCCGTATTAAAGTTCGCGAAGCAGCTATGCGCGGTGAAATTCCTGGCCTTAAAAAGGCTAGCTGGTAATAGAATCATGGGAGTAAGACTATGAGCTTGCAAGATCCTATCGCGGATTTGTTTACACGAATTCGTAACGGTCAATCAGCGAAGAAAGTATCTGTAACGATGCCAACTTCAAAGCTGAAAGTAGCATTAGCTAAAGTACTAAAAGACGAAGGTTATATCGTAGATTTCGCCGTTAACGGTGAAACTAAACCTGAGCTTTCTATCGAGTTGAAGTACTTCGAAGGCAAAGCTGTAATTGAAAATATCCAGCGTGTAAGTCGCCCTGGTCTACGTATCTATAAGAAACGTGACCAATTACCTAAGGTAATGGGTGGTCTTGGTATCGCTATCGTATCAACTTCTAAAGGCCTAATGACAGACCGCACAGCACGTAGTGCTGGTGTTGGTGGTGAAATCATTGGTTTTGTAGCTTAATCGGAGGGGAACTATGTCTCGCATAGCAAAGGCACCAATTACTGTTCCTGCCGGTGTAGAAGTTACATTAAAAGGCCAGGAAATCACAGTTAAAGGCAAAAACGGTGAACTTACTCGTACTATCAACAACGCTGTTGAAGTACAAGTTAATGACAACGTTATTACTACTTTACCTCGTGATGGCGTAGCTAATGCATGGGCTCAAGCAGGTACTGCTCGCGCTCTAATCAACAACATGGTTGTTGGTACGCATGAAGGTTACGAGAAGAAACTTCAGTTAGTAGGCGTGGGTTACCGTGCTGCAGCTAAGGGTAAAACATTAGATTTAACTCTTGGCTTCTCACACCCAGTTAATTTCGCAGTTCCTGAAGGAATTACGATTGAAACTCCAAGCCAAACAGAAGTTCTAGTTAAGGGCGTAGATAAGCAGTTAGTTGGTCAAACAGCTGCTAACATTCGTGCATACCGTAAACCTGAGCCTTATAAAGGTAAGGGTGTTCGTTATTCAGATGAGAATGTACGCCGTAAAGAGGCTAAGAAGAAGTAAGGTAAGACGATGGATAAAAAAACAGCTCGTCTACGTCGTGCTAAACGCACTCGTAGAAATTATATTGAACAAGGCACAACGCGTCTTGTTATCCACCGCACGCCACGTCACATATACGCTCAAGTAGTAAATGCTGAGGGTAATGTACTGGCTGCTGCTTCTACTGTTGAAAAGGCTATTAGCGAAACAGTTAAAGGCACCGGTAACGTTGAAGCTGCGCAAGCAGTTGGCAAAGCGGTTGCTGAACGTGCGGCTGACAAAGGCATCGAAAAGATTGCTTTTGATCGCAGTGGCTTTAAATATCACGGCCGTGTGAAGGCGCTAGCTGATGCTGCGCGTGAAGCCGGTTTGCAATTCTAGGAGTAGACTATGGCTAACGTAGAAGCAAAGCAACAACAGCCTGATCTAGCTGAAAAGCTAATCGCGGTGAACCGTGTGTCTAAAGTAGTTA
Organism: Pseudoalteromonas sp. SA25; assembly: GCF_011378705.1. NCBI lineage: Bacteria > Pseudomonadati > Pseudomonadota > Gammaproteobacteria > Alteromonadales > Pseudoalteromonadaceae > Pseudoalteromonas > Pseudoalteromonas sp. SA25. Next base: position 4,714 of record NZ_WTKV01000041.1, read on the forward strand.
AAGGTGGTCGTATCTTTAGCTTTACTGCACTAACTGTAGTTGGTGATGGCGCAGGTAAAGTAGGTTTCGGTTATGGTAAAGCACGTGAAGTTCCAGCTGCTATTCAAAAAGCAATGGAAAAAGCACGTCGTAACATGATCAACGTAGACCTAAATGGCAACACATTACAGCATCCTGTTAAGGGACGTCATGCTGGCTCACTAGTGTTCATGAAACCAGCATCTGAAGGTACTGGTATCATTGCAGGTGGTGCTATGCGTGCAGTACTAGAAGTTACTGGTGTGCAGAACGTACTTTCTAAATGTTACGGTTCTACTAACCCGATCAACGTGGTACGTGCAACGATTTCGGCTCTTGAGAATATGAATTCTCCACAGTCAATCGCTGCTAAACGTGGCCTTCGCGTAGACGAAATACTGGGGTAACCATGGCAAATCAAACTGTAAAAGTAACACAAGTAAAAAGCTCTATCGGTCGTTTACCGAAACATAAAGCTACATTACGCGGTCTTGGTTTACGTCGTATCAACCACACTGTTGAGTTAGAAGACACAGCATGTGTACGTGGTATGATAAACAAGGTTTCTTACATGGTTAAGGTAGAGGGTTAATTCGATGCATTTGAATACACTTTCACCTGCTGCAGGTTCAAAAACTGCTCCAAAACGTGTTGGTCGTGGTATCGGTTCTGGTCTAGGTAAGACTGGCGGCCGTGGTCACAAAGGTCAAAAATCACGTTCTGGCGGCAAAGTACGCGTTGGTTTTGAAGGCGGTCAAATGCCTATGCAACGTCGTCTACCTAAATTTGGTTTTACTTCTCGCAAATCTTTAGTATCTGCAGAAATAAACCTTTTTGAAATCGCTAAAGTAGAAGGCGATGTGGTAGACCTAAGCGCGTTACAAGCAGCTGGTCTAGTTAAAAAGAACGTTCTTTTCGTTAAAGTTGTTAAATCTGGCGAAGTTTCACGCGCTGTTACCGTTAAAGGCCTTAAAGCCTCTAAAGGTGCTCGCGAAGCTATTGAAGCTGCCGGAGGCAAGGTAGAAGACTAAGGAAGTACTAATGGCTAAACCAGGTCAAGATACAAAAAGTGCACAAGGTGGACTTTCGGAATTGAAGCGCCGATTACTCTTCGTATTGGGTGCTATCATAATTTACCGTCTAGGTTCATTTGTGCCGATCCCTGGGATTGACGCCGCTGTACTTGCCGATTTCTTCGAGCAACAAAAGGGCACCATTGTTGAGATGTTCAACATGTTCAGTGGTGGTGCACTTGAGCGAGCTTCAGTGTTAGCACTGGGTATTATGCCGTATATCTCGGCTTCGATTATTACGCAACTATTAACGCATATGTATCCTCCGTTTATAGAGCTTAAGAAAGAAGGTGAGCAAGGGCGTAAAAAAATTAGCCAGTACACACGCTATGGCACGCTTGTGCTAGCTACTATTCAATCAATCGGTATTGCTTCTAGCTTACCGGGCATGATGGAGGGGTTAGTTGTTAACCCTGGTATGGGTTTCTATTTCACCGCAGTGGTGAGTTTAGTAACTGGTACTATGTTCCTTATGTGGTTGGGTGAACAAATAACAGAGCGTGGTATCGGTAACGGTATCTCTGTTCTAATATTTGTTGGTATTGTAGCTAACTTGCCGTCTGCTATTGGTTCGACAGTCGAAATGGCGCGCCAAGGTGATTTGAATGTTTTTGTACTGTTGATGGTTGCGGTAATCGTATTCGCTGTTACTTATCTTGTAGTGTTTTTCGAACGTGGACAACGTCGTATTGTTGTTAACTACGCTAAACGCCAACAAGGTCGTCAAGTATTTGCTGCTCAAAGCACGCATTTACCACTAAAAGTAAATATGGCGGGTGTTATTCCACCAATCTTCGCTAGCAGTATAATTCTGTTCCCTGGTACAATTGCTAGCTGGTTCGGCCAAGGTGAAGGTCCAGTCGCTGATGTATTACAAGCTGTTGCTACTACGTTGACCCCAGGTCAACCGTTGTACTCACTTGTTTTAGCTGCGGCTATTATCTTCTTCTGCTTTTTCTACACAGCGTTGGTTTTTAACCCACGTGAAACAGCAGATAACCTTAAGAAATCTGGCGCATTTATCCCAGGTATTCGTCCAGGTGAGCAGACATCTAAATACATTGATAAAGTGATGACACGCCTGACATTGGCAGGTGCTTTGTATATAACCTTTATCTGTCTGGTGCCTGAATTCATGACGATGGCGTGGCAAACGCCATTCTACTTCGGCGGTACATCAGTTTTGATTATCGTTGTAGTGATCATGGACTTTATGGCACAAGTACAGACTCACCTGATGTCTCATCAGTATGATTCTGTGCTGAAAAAAGCGAACCTTAAAGGCTACGGTCGATAAGGTCAGTTTACGGAGTTGAGCAATGAAAGTACGTGCTTCCGTTAAGAAAATATGCCGTAACTGTAAAGTTATTAAACGTGCTGGTGTAGTACGCGTAATTTGCAGTGAGCCTAAGCATAAGCAAAGGCAAGGTTAAGTAAACAGCGTGCAGGCTGAGTTCTCTCGGCCTGTGTTTTTAGTAGTAATTTGGTCTTCGTTTGAGTATCCTTACGGGCTTTTCAAACAGATGATTACCAAATTCGAATATAGGAGATGTGTTAGTGGCCCGTATTGCTGGCATTAACGTCCCTGATCATAAACATGCAGTTATTGGTTTAACAGCTATTTATGGCATAGGTAAGACTCGCTCTAAGGCTATCTTAGTAGCGACTGGTATCGCCGAAACCACAAAAATCGGTGAACTTTCAGACGAAATTCTTGACGTACTGCGTGATGCAGTTGGCAAGTACACTGTTGAAGGTGATCTTCGTCGTGAAGTTACTTTAAATATCAAGCGCCTTATGGACCTTGGTTGTTATCGTGGCCTACGTCACCGTCGCTCTTTACCACTACGTGGTCAAAGAACTAAGACTAACGCGCGCACCCGCAAGGGTCCTCGTAAGCCTATTAAGCGATAAGGGGATAGTATTATGGCTAAGACACCAATTCGTCGTAAAAAGGTTAAAAAACAAGTTGCTGATGGTATGGCTCATGTTCATGCGTCTTTCAACAACACTATTGTAACGATTACCGACCGTCAAGGTAATGCACTATCATGGGCTACTGCCGGTGGTTCAGGTTTCCGTGGTTCACGTAAATCTACACCATTTGCTGCTCAGGTTGCTGCAGAGCGTGCAGGTACTGCTGCTCAAGAATACGGTTTAAAAAATCTAGAAGTTTTCATCAAAGGTCCAGGTCCAGGTCGTGAATCTGCTGTACGTGCTTTGAATGCTGCTGGTTACCGTATTACCAACATTACTGACGTGACGCCTATACCACATAATGGTTGTCGTCCACCGAAGAAACGTCGCGTTTAACAATAGGTTAGGAGAAATAACATGGCAAGATATTTGGGCCCTAAGCTCAAGCTGAGTCGTCGTGAAGGTACTGACCTGTTCCTTAAGAGCGGCGTAAGAGCTATCGACTCTAAGTGTAAACTTGAGACTGCACCTGGTCAGCACGGCGCCCGTAAAGGTCGTTTATCTGATTACGGTTTACAATTACGTGAAAAGCAAAAAGTACGTCGTATATACGGTGTATTAGAAAAGCAATTCCGTAACTACTACAAAGAAGCTGCTCGCCTTAAAGGTAATACAGGTGAAAACTTGTTACAGCTTTTAGAGCAACGTTTAGACAATGTTGTATATCGCATGGGTTTTGCTAGCACACGTGCAGAAGCACGTCAGTTAGTAAGCCATAAAGCGATTTTAGTTAATGGTCGTGTTGTGAACATTCCTTCATACGTAATTACTCCAGAAGATACTGTTGTAATCCGTGAGAAGTCTAAGACACAAGCACGTATCATCGCTGCTCTAGAGTTGGCTGAGCAACGTGAAAAGCCGACTTGGGTTGAAGTTGACGGTAAGAAATTGGAAGGCAGCTTTAAGCGTCTACCTGAGCGTTCAGACCTGTCTGCGGACATTAATGAACAACTAATCGTCGAACTTTACTCTAAGTAAAGTTAAGAGTTAAGAGAGGATAAAATGCAGGGTTCTGTTACAGAATTTCTAAAACCAAGGTTAGTCGACATCGACGCTATCAACCCAACGCGTTCTAAAATAGTTTTAGAACCATTAGAGCGTGGCTTTGGCCATACTCTGGGTAATGCTTTACGCCGTATATTACTTTCATCTATGCCTGGATGTGCAGTAACTGAAGTTGAAATCGACGGTGTATTACATGAGTACAGCGCGAAAGAAGGCGTTCAAGAAGACATCATTGAAATACTATTAAACCTTAAAGGTTTAGCAGTAACGTTAGAAGGCAAAGATGAAGTTTTTCTGACCCTGACTAAATCTGGTGTAGGCCCTGTTACTGCGGCTGATATTCAGCACGATGGCGATGTAACAATTGCTAATCCAGATCACGTTATTTGTAATTTAACTACAAATAACAGCGAGATCAGCATGCGTATTCGTGTTGAACGTGGTCGTGGTTATGTGCCGGCATCTAGTCGTTTATCCTCTGATGACGATGAGCGTCCAATTGGTAGATTGTTGCTTGATGCATCATTTAGCCCAGTTGAACGTATTGCGTACTCGGTTGAATCAGCTCGAGTTGAGCAACGTACAGATTTAGACAAGTTAATCATTGATATGGAAACAAACGGCACTTTAGATCCAGAAGAAGCGATCCGCCGTGCGTCTACTATCTTAGCTGAGCAATTAGATGCATTCGTAGATTTACGTGATGTAACTGAGCCAGAAGAGAAAGAAGAGAAGCCAGAATTCGATCCTATTCTACTTCGTCCAGTTGATGACCTTGAATTAACAGTACGCTCAGCAAATTGTTTGAAAGCCGAGCAAATTCAATATATCGGTGATTTAGTTCAGCGCACTGAAGTTGAGCTTCTTAAAACACCTAATTTAGGTAAGAAGTCTCTAACTGAAATTAAAGACGTGCTAGCTTCACGTGGACTTTCTCTGGGCATGCGCCTAGAAAATTGGCCACCTGCAAGTTTAGCTGAATAATCTAAATCACTATATTAGTTTAGTTAGAAGGATAGGGTCATGCGCCATCGTAAGAGTGGTCGTCAATTAAACCGTAACAGTAGCCATCGTAAAGCGATGTTTAGCAATATGGCAGGTTCTTTGGTGAAACATGAAATCATCAAAACTACTTTGCCTAAAGCGAAAGAGTTACGTCGTGTAATTGAACCTTTAATCACACTGGCTAAGACTGACAGTGTAGCAAATCGCCGTTTAGCGTTTGCTCGCACGCGTGATAATGAAGTTGTTGGTAAATTATTCAGTGAAATCGGTCCACGTAACGCGGATCGCCCAGGTGGTTACACTCGTATTCTTAAGTGTGGCTTCCGTACTGGTGATAATGCACCAATGGCTTATATTGAACTAGTTGGTCGCCCAGCGACTAGCGAAGCAGTTCAAGAAGACGCACAGTCTGCAGAGTAAGTCTTAAAGAAACCTAAAAGCCGAGCCTATGCTCGGCTTTTTCTTGCCTAAAATTTGTCAAACTATATGAACCAGTAATTACCTTCTATTATGGGCAATGACTCATAGATTCTGAATTGATAAGTTGTTTTGACAGCTGCTTTAATAGCTCTACCTAATTACTCTTTATTTACCATTCATTCAAAATAGCCTATCAGATTCTAGTTAAAGATCATTTCCACTATATATTGTGATTTACAGCTATTAATAATACCGCCGCGAATTGAGCTACAATTAGAGCAATCCCTAACGAAGTTTCTACTTATAGAGCTGATTAAAAGATATAACGTGCGTACTCTTATAAATATACCGGTACTAAGAACCTCAGAGTAAAGTTAACCATTACGGCCTAAGTAAACTTCCTCCTAAAATATGTAAAACTATTATTAAACATAGGCTGATCAATTTAATTCTCAACTTTTGATTGATTTAAATGATTATAGGAATACGACTCTTGCTCTATTGATTGTTTTTTCCGCATCGATGATCGAAATGTGTCTCTACCCGTTAGTAGTTGCCACAACTTTCATTTCAAATAGCCCTATGAACCTATTAATAATAGTAGTTTAGTTGTGTTTTTGAGCGTTTAGCTCAAATACTCAGCGAACAGCACATTATTTCAAGTTTTCTTCAAAAAAGGGTTGATCTGTTTTCGGATCTCCCTATAATGCGACCCCACTGAGACGGGAAACGCCAACGCATAGCGAGGCACGAACAACTCAGGGTGTTAAGTAAAACTTAGTTTGAATCTTTTTAGAAAGTTTAAATTTAAGTGTTGACAAAAAAATAGGAAAGCGTAATATGCGCAGCCCTAGCGAGATAAAGTTTAACTTTATAATCGCAACGTTCTTTAACAATATAAAGCAATCATCTGTGTGGGCACTCGTACAGATTGAGTTCTAACAGCCAACCTACTTAGGTAGCGAGGCAAACAAATTTAGAGTCTCAATTGAAAACTGAGTGACCAACAGAATAGTTATTTCGGTAATTATTCGGCACAGTCAATTCAATATCGAAAGATATTAAAATAAATTCAGAATTCATTGAGCTGTCGAAAGACATAAAACTTTTTAATTGAAGAGTTTGATCATGGCTCAGATTGAACGCTGGCGGCAGGCCTAACACATGCAAGTCGAGCGGTAACAGAAAGTAGCTTGCTACTTTGCTGACGAGCGGCGGACGGGTGAGTAATGCTTGGGAACATGCCTTGAGGTGGGGGACAACAGTTGGAAACGACTGCTAATACCGCATAATGTCTACGGACCAAAGGGGGCTTCGGCTCTCGCCTTTAGATTGGCCCAAGTGGGATTAGCTAGTTGGTGAGGTAATGGCTCACCAAGGCGACGATCCCTAGCTGGTTTGAGAGGATGATCAGCCACACTGGGACTGAGACACGGCCCAGACTCCTACGGGAGGCAGCAGTGGGGAATATTGCACAATGGGCGCAAGCCTGATGCAGCCATGCCGCGTGTGTGAAGAAGGCCTTCGGGTTGTAAAGCACTTTCAGTCAGGAGGAAAGGTTAACGGTTAATACCCGTTAGCTGTGACGTTACTGACAGAAGAAGCACCGGCTAACTCCGTGCCAGCAGCCGCGGTAATACGGAGGGTGCGAGCGTTAATCGGAATTACTGGGCGTAAAGCGTACGCAGGCGGTTTGTTAAGCGAGATGTGAAAGCCCCGGGCTCAACCTGGGAACTGCATTTCGAACTGGCAAACTAGAGTGTGATAGAGGGTGGTAGAATTTCAGGTGTAGCGGTGAAATGCGTAGAGATCTGAAGGAATACCGATGGCGAAGGCAGCCACCTGGGTCAACACTGACGCTCATGTACGAAAGCGTGGGGAGCAAACGGGATTAGATACCCCGGTAGTCCACGCCGTAAACGATGTCTACTAGAAGCTCGGAGCCTCGGTTCTGTTTTTCAAAGCTAACGCATTAAGTAGACCGCCTGGGGAGTACGGCCGCAAGGTTAAAACTCAAATGAATTGACGGGGGCCCGCACAAGCGGTGGAGCATGTGGTTTAATTCGATGCAACGCGAAGAACCTTACCTACACTTGACATACAGAGAACTTACCAGAGATGGTTTGGTGCCTTCGGGAACTCTGATACAGGTGCTGCATGGCTGTCGTCAGCTCGTGTTGTGAGATGTTGGGTTAAGTCCCGCAACGAGCGCAACCCCTATCCTTAGTTGCTAGCAGGTAATGCTGAGAACTCTAAGGAGACTGCCGGTGATAAACCGGAGGAAGGTGGGGACGACGTCAAGTCATCATGGCCCTTACGTGTAGGGCTACACACGTGCTACAATGGCGCATACAGAGTGCTGCGAACTCGCGAGAGTAAGCGAATCACTTAAAGTGCGTCGTAGTCCGGATTGGAGTCTGCAACTCGACTCCATGAAGTCGGAATCGCTAGTAATCGCGTATCAGAATGACGCGGTGAATACGTTCCCGGGCCTTGTACACACCGCCCGTCACACCATGGGAGTGGGTTGCTCCAGAAGTAGATAGTCTAACCCTCGGGAGGACGTTTACCACGGAGTGATTCATGACTGGGGTGAAGTCGTAACAAGGTAGCCCTAGGGGAACCTGGGGCTGGATCACCTCCTTATACGATTTAGAACTTATTTGTTCGTAGTGTCCACACAGATGATTGTTA
>NZ_WTKV01000042.1:0-11709 GCF_011378705.1 Pseudoalteromonas sp. SA25
GCTGTCTCTTATACACAAATCCCTGCTAAGAAATTAGCGGGGATTTTTTTGAACTAAATCTCAATGTCATGATCAGATCTTCAAATCTTGTTTGAGGGCACATTATGATTAACGAACATACTCATTGGGCAAAACAACAATTCGGTAAATCGGACTTAGGTGATCCAAGAAGAACAGCGCGTCTGGTAAAGTTAGCATCAACGCTTGCAAATGAACCAGGAAAACCACTTGTGAACATCACTCAATCCCCCGCCGATATGGAAGGTGCCTACCGCTTTATTCGCAACGAGAATATTGACGCAACGGCTATAGCAGAGTCAGGCTTTAAAGCCACGGTTGAACAAGCAAAAAGTCATAACTTATTACTCGCATTAGAAGACACGACCACACTAATTTATAAACATTCCTCCATTCGAGATGATTTGGGTCATGTCGGACGAGGAGCAAAACAACGAGGCTTGTTAGCTCATAGCGTATTACTGTTTGCGCCAGACACAAAGCAAGTTGTGGGATTAATTGAACAGTCTCGCTGGAGTCGTGATATCAACACGATTGGAAAAAGAGAAAAACACGCGACGACTTCTTACGAAGAAAAAGAAAGTTACAAGTGGGAGTCAGCGTCACGAGCGATGGCAGAGCGGCTGCAAGGACAAATGGCGAACGTGATATCGGTGTGTGACCGCGAAGCGGACATCTACGAATACTTGCAGTATAAACTGAGCGAGCAGCAACGATTCGTCGTACGCTCGATGCAAAGTCGTCATATTGAAGAAGGTGAGGATAAGCTCTATGCGTTTGCAAGCGAGCTGATGAGTGCAGGCACCAAACACATCCACATTGCACAAAAAGGAGGAAGAAAAGCCCGAAGCGCAACACTGGATATCACCTATGCGCCAGTGACACTCAAAGCGCCTTACAATAAGAAAGGACACTCCCTCCCAGTTTACTATGTCGGCTGTGCAGAGCGAGGAAACGCTGAGAACGGCTTAAGCTGGCACCTATTAACCAGTGAACCAGTCACCAGCAAAGAAGACGCTTTAGCTATCATCACCTACTATGAGCACCGTTGGCTTGTAGAGGAATACCATAAAGTCTGGAAAAGTGATGGTACGGATATCGAAAGTTTACGCCTTCAAAGCCAAGATAACATGGAAAGATTGGTGACGATTAATGGCTTTATTGCGACGCGAATATTGCAACTAAAGTTCACCAATGAGCAGCCTGATTCTCCAAGTTGTGAACAACTGTTATCTCCCAAAGCATGGAAGTTATTGTGGTTAAAGAGAATAAAAACACCATTGCCTGAAACTGCTCCAAATATGTCATGGGCGTATCAGGAACTGGCAAAGTTAGGAGGCTGGAAAGATACCAAGCGCACAGGGCGTGCATCTGTGAAAGTGTTATGGCAAGGATGGCTTAAGTTACAAGCCATCCTGGAAGGCTACGATTTAGCAAAATCTCTTGAGTCAGACTTGTGATCAAGAGACAGCATAAAGCGCCTTTTTTAATGAGCCGCTTTTAGTGGCGGTTAATTTTAAAGTCGAGTTGTACCTGAGAAATAGCGCTAACGGGTTTGCCATTTTCAAACTTTGGCGCGTAACGCCATTGCTCAAGCGCTGCTTTGGCTGACTTTTCAAATGCGCTGCCGCCTTCAGAGCTAAGTACTTTTGGGTTTTTTACAAAGCCAGCTGCGTCTACCTCAAACTCCATAATAACGCTACCATCGGTACTAAATCTGGCTTTGTGCACTGGGTATTTAGGATTAACACGATAGAGTGGTGTTTGCTCTTGCGATTCTTTCCATGGCACCATTTGAGCGATAGCTAGGCAGTGTTTAGTTGCTTCTTCGCTTTTGCCTTGTTTTTCGTACAGACCTACAAGTTTAGAATGAGCGGTTAGCTCAGCACTGTGATCGTATTTTAAGTTATCGTCAAACGCGGTAACTATGTTGTTTAAGCGCTCAATTGCCTGATTATATTTTTTACTGCCTTCGGCAAATGCGGCTATTAAAAAGTTAGCTTTAATTTGCTCTACCGAGCTACTAGGTAGATTTTCACGGTAGTATTCGTCGGCTTCTTCTAGGTAGTTTTTCGCTTCGCGATATTTTTTAGAGCTAAACTTTTTAGCAAGCAGTGATGCCGCTTCTAGTTTCATGTCGGCTACAAACTTAGGCTTATTTTGTGTTTTAGCTATATCTATTACTTGTTCTAAAAAGTTAGCTGCTTTGTAAGCTGATGTTGTGTAGTTAGCTTGGCCGAGTAGTGCATCAATTGTTTCTATTGATAGTTTACCGTGGTTTGCAGCTAAAATAGTATGGGCTTCGTTATAGAGTGCAAAACGCTGTTCGTTTAGCTCATCGCCGTAGCCTTTTATTGCTTTAGCGTAATTAATAGCTAAGTTGGCAGTATTGTCGTCGCTTTTACCGTAAACGGCTTTACCTGATGTGTAAGCAAGTTTGGCAGTTTGTTGTACGTTTTTGTCTGCTTTAACTGCTGCTAAATAGCTTTGGTATGCTTGGCTAAATACCGTTTGAGGATCGCTTGCTTGGTTGGCGAGTGCTGTAGTACTTAAAGTTGTTGCGCTCAAAGCAGATAAACTTAAGCCTATAAATAAAGCGAGTTGCTGACGTTTCATAATAATCCCTATTAACTTTTAAATTGAAACTAGGTTGACGTAATTACAACAGTTTCTTATTAATATAATTTTTGACTGAATGGTAAAACTACTTAAAGGCGTTCAAAATACAGTTCAGCTTGAGTTGTTGCATTTACAGGTTTTCCATTTTTAAACTTTGGAGCGTAACGCCATTGTTTAACAGCGGCTATCGCTGATTTTTCAAACGCTTTAGAACCTTCAGAACTAATAACCTTAGGATTTTTCACAAAGCCATGGGTATCAACAGTAATCTCTAATATAACTATTACATGACTTTTAGTTTCACCGCGAGGGTATATAGGCTCGGTTATGTAGAGTGGATTTTGCTCTGAGGTATTTTTCCAGTGCGTATTTTTAGCAAAGGCTAAGGCGTGTTTAGTCGCTTTATCGCTTTCATCTTGTTTTTCATATAGCTGAACTAAGCCAACATGCGCATTAAGCTCAAAGCTTTGATCTAAATTTTTATATTTATCAAATAAGCCAACTATACGGTTTAGCCTTTTAGTTGCTTTGTCGTAATCTTTACGGCCACTCTCAAATGAAACCATTAAAAGGTCAGACTTTATACGCTCTACTGCATTATCAGGTAGCTGGGCTTGGTAATATTTATCTGCATCTTGAGCGTATATTTTCGCTAAAGAGTATTCGCTATGGCTAAACCTATAAAGTAATGTTTCTGCAGCTTCAAATTGCATATTGGCGACAAGGCCTGGGATATTTTGTAATTCAGCGATTTTAATGAGTTGCTTAAAGTTTTTGACTGCGATATATGATTTATTGGTATGAGTGGCTTTGGCTAGAAGCGTATCCATAGTCTCTATTGAGTTTTCACCATAGTTTTTAACTAAAATACGGTGGGCCTGTGAATACAAATCAAACCGTTTCTTTTCATTGCCATTCCCTATAACCATAATGTTCTTTGCAGTATAATTATTGATGGCTTTGGCGTAGTTAATAGCAAGGTTCGCCGTTTCATTGCTATTTTCTCCATATAGAGCGAGCCCTTTTTGATAGGCAAGTTGTGCTTCTTTTTCAGCTTGTTCTTTGGCTGCAACAAATGCTGAGTCAGTTTCTTCGGCGTTTGCAGATACAACTTGAATGCTATTTACTTGGTTAGCGAAAGTGCAGTTAGCAAAGGCTAATAAGCTTAATCCTATTGATATGGCGAGCTGTTGGTGCTTCATAATAATCCCTATTATTTATTAGCCCATAAAATTACCAAAACTATCAAGGCCTGTCATTATTTTAGGTAAATTAAAGTAAACAAGCGAGGTTGTAATATTCGGGTTATTAATTGCTTAACAATCATTGAAAATAACGCCTGTCGTCGCCATATATTTGCCATAAACAGTCTTGTACTACGGTGTATTTATCCTATTTTGTGATATTATCACTTTATTGTCGTGTCGTAGTTATTTAAATATTTGGATTTGTCGTGGCGCAAGTAAGAGCAAGAGTCCAGCTTAATGTTGGCAGAAATAGTGATATCCCTGCAGAAATAATCTCATTTACTGATTTAAAAGATGGCAAAGAACATATTGCTATGGTGTTTAACAACGCTGATACAGAGCAAGATGTACCGCTTATTCGTATGCATTCAGAGTGTTTAACAGGCGATGTATTTTACTCATCGCGTTGTGATTGCGGCGAGCAGCTAAATGAGTGTATTGAAATGATGCACGAGCAAGGCGGTATTTTATTGTATTTACGCCAAGAAGGCCGTGGCATTGGTTTATACAACAAAATTGATGCTTACGTACTGCAATCGCAAGGTATGAACACCTACGAAGCTAATAATCATTTAGGCTTTGCTGATGATTTACGTGACTTTTCGGATGCGGTATTAATGCTTAATGCGCTTAATTTAAGCCACGTTAAATTAATGACCAATAATCCTAAAAAGCTTAACGCATTAAAAGATGCCGGTATTAATGTTGACTCGGTTGTGGGCACGCATGCGCACATTAAAGCGGGTGTTGCGGGTAATAAATCGTACCTAGAAACAAAAATTAAGCATGGCGCGCATATGTTAGATATTAAGAAAATTAAAAAACCTTAATCATTTAATTACGTTTCGTCTATTAATACCCCCTCACGCCAAGTTATACTTGGCGTGTTTCGTTTTAAATTAAGAGCAAGTATGTCTACACAATTACGAATTTTTAAAGCCGATGCAGGGCTAAAGTGGTTAAAAGCCGGATGGCTTATTTTTAAAACCCAGCCAGCAACCTTTATTTTTATGCATTTATTTATTGGTATTGTAGGGCTGCTGTCTTTATTTTTACCGCTGCTGCAAGTAGTAGCAGCACTAGCTACGCCATTTTTAACCGCAGGGTTTTACCAAGCGGTGCTTAGTAAGCAGCAGGGCGGAAAAATTATGCTAGCCGATATTCTCAAGCCATTTACGGCTAAGGGAAATCGTTTAGGGTTATTGCGTTTAGCACTTTATCAAATGGGTGCGGGCATTTTAATGGCGTTACTTGCTAATGGCTTATTTGCCGATGCAGTAGCTGTTATGAGCCAACCAGGACTTGATCCAAACGTAGCACTTGAACAAATGCTTGAGAGTATTTCGGGCGCGAATGTCATTTTGTTTTTTATGGCAATGCTAATTTATTTAACGGCGTTTGCTTACGCTGTACCGCTTGTTTATTTTAGTAAAGAAACACGTATTTTAACGGCGCTTAAAAAATCGTTAATGGTGTTTTATCATAACATTTTGCCACTTGGCGTTTTTGGCCTTATTTGCGCATTATTTATGGCGCTTTCGATGTTCTTATCGTTCTTACCACTGTTGATTTTAATGCCGATTTGCTACATTAGCTTTTTTGTATCTTATCAAGCCATTTTTATGCCTGTTGTACCACCAAGTGACGACATTAATGTTAAGCCACTTAGCAGTGAAACAAGCGGGCGTTTTGACGCTTAATGGATGATAAATTAAAGCAAAAACTAAAAAACTATGTACTTTGGTTACTAGGGCGCCAAGAATATTCGCGTCGAGAGTTAACGCTCAAATTACAGCAAAAAGAAGCGACAGAAGAGTTTATTGAAACGCTGCTTGATTGGTGCGAAAAGCATAATTTTATTAACGAGCAGCGATACTGTGAAGGCTTTGTAAGAAAACACATATTTAAATGCCACGGGCTTAAGCGAATACAAAGCGAAGCTATGGGCAAAGGGATTGATCGTTCGCTACTTGAATTGGTAGTTGAAGAGCTTGAAGTAGATTGGTTTGAGCTTGCGCAGGATGCGTACAATAAAAAATATTTAAATACACCGGCCGATCTCGATTACAAAGACAAAGCTAAGCGCGTGCGCTACTTAATGTATCGGGGTTTTAGCTACGATGAAATTAATTTTGCAATGCAAGCACAGTAAATACAGGTGAGACTTTCAAATGCAGCACATGACTACCGCACAAATTAGGCAACAGTTTTTAGACTTTTTTGCCAGCAAGCAACATCAAATAGTACCTTCTAGCTCGCTTATACCGGGTAACGATGCCACGTTGTTATTTAACAATGCCGGCATGGTGCAATTTAAAGATGTATTTTTAGGCGCAGAAAGCCGCCCTTATACACGTGCGACAAGCTCGCAGCGCTGTGTACGTGCTGGCGGTAAGCATAACGATTTAGAAAACGTAGGCTACACTGCTCGCCACCATACATTTTTTGAAATGTTAGGTAACTTCAGCTTTGGTGATTATTTTAAGCAAGACGCGATTAAGTTTGCATGGGAGTTTTTAACTGAGGTAGTAAGCCTACCTAAAGAAAAACTTTTAGTAACTATTTATCATGATGATGAAGAAGCGTTTGGTTACTGGGCTAACGAAATTGGCTTACCTGAAGACCGCATTATTCGTATTGCGACCTCAGACAACTTTTGGTCTATGGGCGATACTGGCCCGTGTGGTCCGTGTTCTGAAATATTTTATGATCACGGCGAGCATATTTGGGGCGGGCCTCCGGGCTCTCCTGAGGAAGACGGCGACCGTTTCATCGAAATTTGGAACCTTGTATTTATGCAATACAACCGTCAAAGCGACGGTACAATGTTGCCTCTACCTAAGCAATCTGTTGATACGGGAATGGGCCTTGAGCGTATTTCTGCTATTTTGCAGGGCGTGCATTCAAACTACGAAATCGATTTATTCCAAGGCTTAATTGCTGCTGCTGCAAGTGTTACTAATGCACAAGACATGGACGACAAGTCACTACGCGTAGTGGCCGATCATATTCGTTCGTGTGCGTTTTTAATCTCAGATGGTGTTATGCCATCTAACGAAGGTCGTGGTTATGTACTGCGCCGTATTATTCGTCGTGCTGTGCGCCACGGTAACAAATTAGGTGCACAAGGTTCGTTTTTCTATAAATTAGTTGCTGCGCTAATTGAGCAAATGGGTCAAGCGTACCCTGAGCTTGCTAAGCAACAAGAAATTATTGAAAAAGTATTACGCATTGAAGAAGAACAGTTTGGTAAAACACTTGAGCGTGGCTTAGCTATTTTAGAAGAAAGCTTAAGCGACCTTAAAGGCGATATTATACCGGGCGACTTAGTATTTAAACTTTATGATACGTATGGTTTCCCAGCTGATTTAACGGCCGATGTTGCGCGTGAGCGCCAGATGACAATTGATCATCAAGGCTTTGAAGAGTGTATGGCTGTACAACGTAAAACAGCGCAGCAAGCAGGTAAATTTGGTGCAGATTACAATGACCAATTAAAATCAGATAAACACACTGACTTTAAAGGTTACGACAGTACACATTACAGCGCGACCGTTATTGAAATTTTTGCCGGTGGCGAAGCTGTTCAGTTATTAGAAGATGGTCAACAAGGTATTGTAGTACTAGACCGCACACCGTTTTACGCTGAATCAGGCGGCCAAACGGGTGACACGGGTACTATTACAGTTGCTGGTGGCGAATTTAATGTTACTAATACCACTAAGCTTGGTAATGCTTTTGCTCACCACGGTACTGTACAAGGCCGTATTGGTGTTAATGACAAAGTTGACGCAACAATTGATGATACGCGCCGCGACAGCATTAAGAAAAACCACACAGCTACGCATATTTTACACGAAGCACTACGCCAATTATTAGGCGACCATGTAGGCCAAAAAGGCTCACTTGTTCAGCCAGATCGTTTACGTTTTGACTTTTCGCATTTTGAAGCAGTTACTAAAGATGAGCTACGTGAAATTGAGCGTGTAGTTAATGACGAAATTCGTCGTAACTTTGCACTTAATACTGAGCTTATGGCTATTGATGATGCTAAAGCGAAAGGTGCTATGGCATTGTTTGGCGAAAAGTACGATGACGAAGTACGTGTAGTTACTATTGGCGACTACTCTATTGAGCTTTGTGGTGGTACTCACGTTGAGCGCGCTGGCGATATTGGTTTATTCAAAATTGTATCTGAAAGTGGTATTGCCGCAGGTGTTCGCCGTATTGAAGCCGTAACCGGTGCAGATGCTGTAGCGTACGTTAGCGAGCAAGAGCAACAACTTAGCGATGTTGCAGCTTTAGTTAAAGGCGATAGCGCATCGGTACTTGAAAAAGTAACTGCGTTGCTTGAAAAATCTAAAGGCCTTGAAAAGCAAATTGCACAGCTTAGCGATAAACTAGCAAGTGCAGCGGGCGCGTCTTTACTTGATTCGATTGTTGAAATTAATGGCGTTAAGCTACTTGTAGCAAACGTTGAAGGTACTGAATCTAAAGCACTTCGCGGTATGGTTGATGACCTTAAAAACAAGATTGGCTCAGGTGTTATTGCACTGGGTGTTGCCAGTGGCGACAAAGTAAGCCTAATTGCCGGTGTAACTAAAGACTTAACAGGCAAAGTAAAAGCCGGTGAGTTAGTTAACCATATGGCAGGTCAAGTAGGTGGTAAAGGTGGCGGTCGTCCAGATATGGCACAAGCCGGTGGTAGTGAACCACAAAACCTTGCTGCTGCACTAGATAGCGTTACAGCTTGGTTAACTGAGCGTACTTAAGCCTAAGTGGCGCTTATTGTTCAAAAATTCGGTGGCACTTCGGTCGGCTCAATAGAGCGAATTGAAGCGGTCGCCGACCTTGTTGTTAAAACCAGGCAGCAAGGACATCAAGTGGTTGTGGTGCTCTCGGCTATGTCGGGAGAAACCAACCGCTTAATTAACCTCGCCAAACAAATTGATACTCGCCCGAGTAGCCGTGAACTAGACGTACTTATTAGCACCGGAGAGCAGGTTTCTGTTTCTCTACTTGCTATGGCTATTATTAAACGTGGGCACTCAGCGGTGAGCTTATTAGCCGATCAAGTCAATATTCAAACCGACAACATGTTTGGTAAAGCCCGTATTGAAGAGGTTGCTGCTACGCGCTTAAAGCATGAGCTTGAGCATAACCGCATTGCTATTATTGCTGGGTTTCAGGGACGTGATATTGAGGGCAATATTACAACGCTTGGACGCGGCGGCACCGATACATCGGCTGTAGAAATAGCAGCGGCTATAAAAGCCGACGAATGCCAGATCTATACAGACGTTGACGGCGTATATACTACAGATCCTCGTGTTGAATCTAACGCGCGCAGAATGAGCCAAGTTACTTTTGCCGAAATGCTGGAGCTGGCAAGTTTAGGCGCAAAAGTTTTGCATATTCGCTCGGTAGAAGCTGCAGGTAGACACAATGTGCCACTTAGGGTGCTTTCTAGTTTTAATCCTGATGAAGGCACATTAATAAGTTTTGAGGAGAACGATATGCCAAGCAAGGTGGTATCGGGGATTGCGTTTAATCGTGACGAATGTTTAATTAAAGTAGATGGTGTGCCAAGCGGTACGCAATATCTTTCAAAAATATTGAAACTTTTTGCTGATAATGGCATCGAAATAGATATGATTAATCAAGTTAATCATATCTTTGAAAAAATAGACTATGCTTTTACTGTGCACTCGAATGATTATCTGCAAGCACTTGAATTATTGAGCGAAGATCAAGCTCAACTCAGTGCTCAAAATATAAGCGGATTACCAACGGTAGCTAAAGTTTCTGCTGTTGGAATGGGTATGAAATCGCATTCCGGTGTAGCAAGTTTATTTTTTGATGCATTAGCGCAGGAAAATATTAATGTGGTTTTAGTCTCGACTTCTGAGATTAAAATTTCAGTTTTAATAGATGAAAAGTACCTAGAGTTGGCAGTTCGTGCATTACACAAAGCATTTTTAACAGAAAATGGATAGATTGAGAGTTTTTACTTACTTTTCAGTCTAATTTTCATTAGTATGTTTAAGCGGAATCTTATAATTTTTATTGGAACATGGGAGCAAGAGAATGCTAATACTAACTCGTAGAGTAGGTGAAACCCTAATGATTGGTGACGAAGTAACAGTTACTGTTCTAGGTGTTAAAGGAAATCAAGTTCGAATCGGTGTTAATGCACCAAAAGACGTATCAGTGCATCGTGAAGAGATTTACATGCGCATACAAGCAGAAAAGTCGAACCCTAATCCGGGCAATGCTTAATCAACACGTATAGTAGTTGAGTAATTAACTCAACTAGTCAAAAAGCCACTCACTGAGCTGTCTCTTATACACAAATCCCTGCTAAGAAATTAGCGGGGATTTTTTTGAACTAAATCTCAATGTCATGATCAGATCTTCAAATCTTGTTTGAGGGCACATTATGATTAACGAACATACTCATTGGGCAAAACAACAATTCGGTAAATCGGACTTAGGTGATCCAAGAAGAACAGCGCGTCTGGTAAAGTTAGCATCAACGCTTGCAAATGAACCAGGAAAACCACTTGTGAACATCACTCAATCCCCCGCCGATATGGAAGGTGCCTACCGCTTTATTCGCAACGAGAATATTGACGCAACGGCTATAGCAGAGTCAGGCTTTAAAGCCACGGTTGAACAAGCAAAAAGTCATAACTTATTACTCGCATTAGAAGACACGACCACACTAATTTATAAACATTCCTCCATTCGAGATGATTTGGGTCATGTCGGACGAGGAGCAAAACAACGAGGCTTGTTAGCTCATAGCGTATTACTGTTTGCGCCAGACACAAAGCAAGTTGTGGGATTAATTGAACAGTCTCGCTGGAGTCGTGATATCAACACGATTGGAAAAAGAGAAAAACACGCGACGACTTCTTACGAAGAAAAAGAAAGTTACAAGTGGGAGTCAGCGTCACGAGCGATGGCAGAGCGGCTGCAAGGACAAATGGCGAACGTGATATCGGTGTGTGACCGCGAAGCGGACATCTACGAATACTTGCAGTATAAACTGAGCGAGCAGCAACGATTCGTCGTACGCTCGATGCAAAGTCGTCATATTGAAGAAGGTGAGGATAAGCTCTATGCGTTTGCAAGCGAGCTGATGAGTGCAGGCACCAAACACATCCACATTGCACAAAAAGGAGGAAGAAAAGCCCGAAGCGCAACACTGGATATCACCTATGCGCCAGTGACACTCAAAGCGCCTTACAATAAGAAAGGACACTCCCTCCCAGTTTACTATGTCGGCTGTGCAGAGCGAGGAAACGCTGAGAACGGCTTAAGCTGGCACCTATTAACCAGTGAACCAGTCACCAGCAAAGAAGACGCTTTAGCTATCATCACCTACTATGAGCACCGTTGGCTTGTAGAGGAATACCATAAAGTCTGGAAAAGTGATGGTACGGATATCGAAAGTTTACGCCTTCAAAGCCAAGATAACATGGAAAGATTGGTGACGATTAATGGCTTTATTGCGACGCGAATATTGCAACTAAAGTTCACCAATGAGCAGCCTGATTCTCCAAGTTGTGAACAACTGTTATCTCCCAAAGCATGGAAGTTATTGTGGTTAAAGAGAATAAAAACACCATTGCCTGAAACTGCTCCAAATATGTCATGGGCGTATCAGGAACTGGCAAAGTTAGGAGGCTGGAAAGATACCAAGCGCACAGGGCGTGCATCTGTGAAAGTGTTATGGCAAGGATGGCTTAAGTTACAAGCCATCCTGGAAGGCTACGATTTAGCAAAATCTCTTGAGTCAGACTTGTGATCAAGAGACAGC
>NZ_WTKV01000043.1:0-8047 GCF_011378705.1 Pseudoalteromonas sp. SA25
TGGATATCTCCCGACACACTCATAAATAAAATGTTCGTCTCACACGCTTTAGCAATTCGACGGCTACTGATCAAACCATGTGCATAGCCCAGTAAAATAATCTTTAGCATTACCGAAGGTGGATACGCCGCCGCGCCCGTTTTGTCATTGTTGTACCACGCGTCAAGCCCCGATAAATCGAGTTTATTTTCGACAATATAACAAAGGGCATACTCAAAAGTGCCAGGCAGAATTTGCTCAGCGAAATTGATAGGAATGAATTTATTTTGACAGGATAAGTCAGGCTTGTAGTTAGCCATAACAGTTTACCGTGGGTGAATAATATCTATTAGATCACAGCGAACAGATGGATTCAAGGTTAAAAAGCAACCAACCAAGAATAGTTGGATACGTTCCTAAAAAGAGTAATTCTACAGCCTCAACGCCCTAATAATGGGCAAAAAATAGTTGGCTAAAATGTTGAGGAACGAAACAGCCAACTGTTTTTTGTCCTTATTTATTAGCTTGTTAAGTTGCATTTACACACCGTAAGCTAACATAGTAGCCATTACAAGAGGCATTAAAAGTAAAACAACAAATATTACAACCTCGAGCCACTCTTTAGCCAAAGTTATAAAATACCAAAACGGATTTAGTGAGGTACTTGAGTCGAGCTTTCCGAAGTATTGTAGAAAGCCAGCGATAAAGAATGTCTCTGCACCCAATATTGCAGTGCACATAGCTACAAAAGATAGATATGGATTTTGGCGACTCATATTGCTAAATATAAAGAAGAGAACGATAAATAAAACAGTTGAGATAATAAATGATTTTTTCAGGTGAGCATATTTCACTGCGACCTTATTAAATCCTTTTGGGGAAAATATCACCCGAACTCCTTTTGCAATTTAACAGCTTTATCAGAGGACACTTTCCTCTTTTTATGAGCAACGCATGTCCTCTTAGTTATTTTTAATATTAATAACAAATCCTGTAACACATTGCGAGTATTAAACTTTAAGTCGGGCTGTTCTTTTAATAATATCCAAAAAAGAGGAAAACGTCCTCATTTTTTGACTTAGGAGGAAAAACGCTAGCGCTGTATGTAAATACAGCAATTGAATATTTAAAATGAAAACCAAACCCGATTTTAAATCCGCGTCATTTAATATTCACTAAAAAACGGTGGCGATAATGCAAGTAACCGCTTTAAGTACACTTATTTGTGTAGGCGTATTATAAAAGGTGGTTTACGGATGGTGGAAGCTGTAAAGCGAGGTCATGAACTATTTACTAAACGCGTCTTCCTTCTTTTAAAACAGGGCAGACACGATGTACTTATACCAATCGACTTAAATATTTAGCCTTTCTAGCGTGTTAAATAAAGCGTTAACGGCGTTATAAATTTCTCAGTAGAACAATTACATGTCGAAATTTATGCCTTGTTATCACTTTATTTACCCGTCGCTATAAATGTCTAATAACTTAACACGATTGGTATTATTTGGCTTTTTTAGCCTCTAGAATTTCTATTTCACTCCAGATTTTTTCTGCTTCTGCACTTAACATGGCGAAGCTTTTAATGTCACCTTTTCTTTGTGCCTGCATGCCTAGCTCTAGCTTTACGTCGTATTCTTTACGCAGTTTTTTTATTGGGTCAGGCTTTAAAAATGAAAACATTAGTATTCTCTTAATTTATTAAATTATATGTAGTTAGTGTACGCATTAATGGGCTTAATAGTTCTTTGTTTGGTGAAAATGTTTACTTTGCGCTTTTAAAGCGCACAGTAAACACGGTGTAATTATTAACGTACTGTGTGCTAGTTCTGGTTCTAGTGCTAATGTTTACGTTTCTGGCTCCAGGCGTTTAATACCTTGACCATCAATACCTAGATAAATAAAACCATCGCTGCCTTGGGCTAAGCTGCGTACTCTGCCAATTCCATCGAGTATTTTATATTGCTTAACAACCTTACCTTTTGAGAGCTCCAGTGCGCTAATAAATGCAAATTTCATTGATGCTAGTAATAGCTTACCTTCAAGCTTTGGATATTTATCACTCGTTACATACAACATATCGGAAGGGGCAATTGAAGGGGTCCAATGTAATACGGGCGATTGCATGCCGTCTTTTTCTTTAAGGTCTGTAAACTTGGTACCGCTGTAGTTAACGCCATAACTTACTAAAGGCCATCCGTAGTTAGCGCCTTTTTTTATAATATTAAGCTCATCGCCGCCGCGTGGCCCGTGTTCGTGAGACCATAAAATATTATTTTGATTATCAAACTACATGCCTTGTGGATTACGGTGCCCATAAGACCATGCCGCATGTTTTGCATCTTTTTGTTTAACAAACGGATTATCGCTTGGGATACTACCATCTTCGTGTAAGCGATAAATTTTACCGCCATCACGGGTGAGATCTTGTGGGTTTATGTCGCGCGAGCCGCGATCGCCAATTGAAAAATAAACATAACCTTCATTATCAAACACAATACGGCTGCCGTAGTGCTGGCCTTTGGTACTATTATGCTCGCCTTTGTATAGCAATTGCTGATCAGACAACTGCGTATGATCGCTATTTAGCTTGGCGCGCATTAAGGCGGTGTTACTTCCGCTTCCTTTGCCCTCACTACTTGAGTAACTAAAGTATAGCCATTGGTTTTGCTTACTATCGGTGTGTAGTGATAAATCAAGCAATCCACCTTGGCCATTAGCTTCAATGTTGGGCAGCCCTGAGACTTTAGTTAACGTAGTGGTATTTTTAGGTAATAAAAATAACGTTCCGCTGCGCTCAGATATTAGCAAATCACCATTAGCTAAAGGCTCAATAGCCCAAGGTATAACGACACCTTCTGCCGCTGTTACTGCGTTAACGTTAAGCGATAAAGTATCTAGCTTTTTGTAGTCTTTTACGTAATCGCTTTTTGCATTTGCGGGGGCGTTAGTAGCAAACATAGCAACTGCTAAGCCTGCACTTATTAGTTTAGGGAGTGGGTTATGTGACATTAAATTTATCATTATGGCTTCCAAAATTAATCCAATCTTACATAACCTTAACATGGCATAAATAAATTTGTTAAGCGTTGAGTTGAATGAAAAACACACACTTATATTTTTATACGATGACCTTTTAACAGAAAATTGTTTAGTAATTAGCGCTAATAAAAAATTGAATAATTACTCTATTGGGGTTGAAAACTAAAAATTTCAGCGTACACTTGTGCGCTGAAGTTTGAGCGTACACGTGTAAGTTCAAACGTTAAGTATTTTACGACCCAAGAGATTAATAGTGATGATAATTAAAGTATTAAACCAATTTTCAAAATGGTTTTTACACCATCAAAGTTTTGCAGGCTACATAGAGCCAATAATGCAGGTGTTTAAACCTGCGTGGCGTGCAGGGCAGTTTAGAGCGCAAGTAGTTAATACAGCTGTGCTTGATGGCGGCTTTTTAAGTGTGCAACTTAAGCCAAGCAAACATTGGCAGGCACATACGTCAGGGCAGCATGTAAGTTTAACGCTTGAAATTAATGGGCGATTATTAACACGCGTTTTTACCGTGGCTTCAAGCGCTCAGCAATTTAAAAATACTGGGTTAGTGCGTTTACTAATCAAAAAAAATGCGCAAGGGCGCTTTACTGGCTTACTCAGCCGTGCATTAAAAGCGGGTTTATGGTGCAATATTTCTGCGCCAAACGGCGACTTTGTATTTAAAAATACACATACACCGGCTACTTTTGTTGCCGGTGGGTCGGGTATAACACCTATGCTGGCTATGCTTGATGATTACTTAAGCCAAACTACGCAAAAAGTGTCGTTAGTGTATTACGCAAAAGCCACTGAGCATCAATGTGTTGATGAGCTAAGTGAGTTGGCAGCGCAATTTGAGCATTTTTCGTTTTTATTATTAACGCGTGAGCAATCAAGCGATATAACCAGCAATATTAAGGCGTGGGAAAACCCAGATATTTACTGCTGTGGCCCTGCAGCATTTATGCAGACAGTGAGCGATTTTGCTAAAACGCATAAGCTAAATTACTACCAAGAGGCCTTTGGTTTAGCGTTGCCTAGCTTAAACGACGACAGCCAATTTAATGTAAAAATTAACGCCAGTGCCCATGTTGTATCGGGCAACGATGTTTTACTGACTCAGTTTGAAGAAAAAAAGCTCCCCGTTAAACGCGGTTGCGGTATTGGTATTTGTCATCAATGCCAATGTATTAAAAAGTCAGGCGTGGTACGTAATTTAAAAACAGGTGAATTGAGTGACAACGGCGAGCAATTAATACAACTTTGCGTAAGCCAACCTGTTAGTGATTTGGAGTTACAATTATGAAAAACATTAACTATGACATGCTCGCAAGCGAGCTAGATGCCATTAAAATGGATACCCTTGGCAAAGTAGGCCAACAAGATGCCAACTACATTCGCTCTGTTGTGCGCAAACAGCGAGTGTGTGAATGGAGCGGGCGAATTTTGCTAATGCTTGGTTTTATTCAGCCTTTATTGTGGGTTGCAGGTGTGTTGCTATTAGCGCTTGCTAAAATTTTAGACAATATGGAAATTGGCCACAATGTAATGCATGGTCAATACGATTGGATGAACGACAAGCAACTTAACTCACAGCATTATGAATGGGACATAGCGTGCGACGGGCAAAGTTGGCACCGCGTTCATAACTTTGAGCACCATACGTATACTAATATTATTGGTAAAGACAGAGACTTTGGTTATGGCTTGTTGCGCCTGAGCGATGATTTTAAGTGGCGTTTTAAAAATGTATGGCAGTTTTTTACGTATATTAATTTAAGTGTGTTATTTCAGTGGGGCGTGTCGTATCACGAGTTGGCTGCAGAGCGTGTTTTTATTGGTAAAAAGAAAGAAAACCGCGAAGGGCTTGTATCGCACTCTACATTAAAGCAGCGCTTTTTTAGTAAAGGCGCTCGCCAGTTAATTAAAGATTATGCGATATTTCCGTTACTTGCAGGGCCTTTATTTTTATGGGTATTGGCCGGTAATTTAGTAGCCAACTTAATCCGTAATTTATGGACGTCGACCATAATATTTTGTGGTCACTTTACTGAAGAAACGCAAACTTTTAAACAAGAAGACTGCGTAAACGAAACCCAAGGGCAGTGGTATTACCGCCAAGTACTGGGCTCGTCTAATATTAAAGGACCGCATTGGTTTCATGTTTTAACAGGGCATTTGAGCTGCCAAATAGAGCATCACTTATTTCCAGATATGCCGTCTTCGCGCTATCAAGAAGTTGCACCTCAAGTACAAGCTGTTTTGAAAAAACACGGTATTGATTATCATACAGGTGGTTTTTTTAGACAGTATACGTCGGTGTTAAAACGTATTATTAAATATTCGTTTAAATAAACATGTTTTAATTAACGAATGAAAAAATCGGCCTGTGTAACTACACTGACCGATTTTTTTGTTTATTGCACTCAATACGGTTGATTAGTAAACAGCACTTGCAAAAAATTCTCATAGTTAATTAAAAAAGCCTTACTTTAGCTATGGTTAAATGGCGGGTGATTGTCATACAATGGAGGGAAATAGACCACACAAGAGAGATTAAAATGGCCGCATTTGGTACCGTGTTTATGCCGCAGATGATTCAAGCTCGTTTTTCTGATAATAAATGGAGCGAGAGCTCAATTGTCCCTTCCGATAAACTTGAACTTCATGCTGGTGCGCACGTTCTTCATTATTCAAGTACATGTTTTGAAGGCTTAAAAGCCTTTCGCCATGAAGATGGTTCTGTTTATCTTTTTAGAATGGATGCAAACATTGCACGCATGCAACAAAGCTCAGCGCTATTAAGCTTACCGAGTTTTGACAGCGATATGCTAAAAACGATGATTATCGATATTATGCGCGAATACGCAGATGAAACGCCATTACCGCCGGGCTCTATGTATATTCGCCCAACGCACATTGGTACTGAGGCTGCAATTGGTAAAGCGGCAGCGCCATCAATGAGCTCACTTTTATACACGTTACTATCGCCAGTAGGTGATTACTTTGCCGGTGGCGCAACTGCACTGCGCGTACTGCTTGAAGAAGATGGCATGCGCTGCGCCCCGCACATGGGAATGGTAAAAAGTGGTGGTAACTACGCCAGTGCTCTAGCACCTATTAGTGCTGCACGAACTAAGTATCAAGCAGATCAAATTTTATTTTGCCCTGGTGGCGACGTACAAGAAACCGGTGCTGCTAACTTTATACTTATTGATGGCAACGAAATTATTACTAAAGCGCTTGATAGCACGTTTTTACACGGTGTAACGCGTAATAGTATTTTAACCATAGCCAAAGATTTAGGTATGACGGTAAGCGAGCGTAACTTTAGCGTTACTGAGTTACTAGAGCGTGCTGCTAAACCAGGCACTGAAGCGGCGCTTTCGGGCACTGCAGCTGTACTAACTGCTGTGGGTACGTTTATTCATAACGATAAAGAATACAAAGTAGGTACTGGCGAGCCAGGCCCAACTACTGCGCGCCTTCGCCAAGCATTGAACGATATTCAATGGGGTAAAAGTGAAGACAAGCACGGCTGGTTAACTAAAATCTAATTATAGATTTAATAGCAACTCGCATTAAAAAGCCACCTAATCGGTTAACACCGATCAGTTAAGGTATTTTTGATCGGTTGACCGATCTTTTGGTTGCTTCACAATACCCTTATCATCTTTTGATTATGAGGGTATTTTTATGCTTAGTCATTGGTTACTTGATACGGATATATTCGCCACTCCTGACTCTTTATCTACATTTCAGAAACATATCCCTCTTGAGTGGATTTCTAATGTGCTCGAACAGACCGATAAAGCAAGTATTCGCAAACGTAAGTTACCTGCTGAGCTTGTCGTCTGGCTTATCATTGCAATGGGTCTTTTTCGCGACCGCTCTATTAGTGACGTTGTTGAGAAGTTAGATTTAACACTCACTGATACCCTGGGCGATACGGTTGCTCCAAGTGCTATTCCTCAAGCGAGACAGCGCCTGAGTAGCGACCCCCTCCAAGCCTTATTTCACCTATGTGCAGCCCATTGGACACAAGAAGAAGATGCTGATGATACGTGGTATGGACTCCGGTTATTTTCTGTCGATGGAACGCAATTTCGTGCACCCGATACACCAGCTCTTGCTGAGCACTTTCACTATATTAAGCACAGTAAAAACCGTCATACAGAATATCCTATTGTACGCCTATGCGCCTTAAGCTCCTTGCGTAGCCGGTTGATACACCACGTTGCCTTCGGGCCCAGTTATCAAGGTGAGGTGAACTACGCAAAGCAGTTATTTGGTCATGTAAGTGATAACAGTCTAACTATTTTTGACCGATGTTATCTCAGCGCTGAGCTACTGATTAATTGGCGTAAGCAACACCCACAGTCGCACTGGATGGTCCCGATTAAAAGCAACACGCAATACACCGTCATTGAATCTTACTCTGAGCATGACTTCAAAGTAGAGATGAGTGTATCTGCGCATGCCAGAAAACAAGACCCTTCGCTTCCTGAGTGCTGGCAGGCCAGACTGGTTCTTTATCCTGAGCCAATGGGGCCTGGAAAAATAAAAGGTCTGCTGTGCTCTTTGGATGATAAACAGGCTTTTGGTGCACAGGCCATTCTTGATGTCTATTTCGAGCGCTGGGAAATTGAAAATAGCTATGGAGAAATAAAACACCAGATGCTTGAGGATAGTATTCTTTTGCGTAGTCAGACTGTGGATGGAGTCAATCAAGAGCTATGGGGTATATTGCTAGCCTACAATTTAATTCGAGTAGAGATAAGTCGAATAGCCAAAGAGGCTAAAGTCTCCCCGCTGAGAATTAGTTTTGTCATGGCTTTGCGGGATATACAGGATGAAATACTCTGGTGTGCCATCGCTTCGCCAGGTTCAATTCCAAAGAAATTAAGGGCAATGCGAGAACGAGTGAAACGTTATATTCTTCCAGAAAAAAGAAAACGGCCCAAAAGTAGGACCGTTCGAATTTCAAAAACTCGGTACACCATTAAGTCAAAGCATGCTTAACTGAATGGTGTTA
>NZ_WTKV01000044.1:0-6198 GCF_011378705.1 Pseudoalteromonas sp. SA25
GCTGTCTCTTATACACAAATCCCTGCTAAGAAATTAGCGGGGATTTTTTTGAACTAAATCTCAATGTCATGATCAGATCTTCAAATCTTGTTTGAGGGCACATTATGATTAACGAACATACTCATTGGGCAAAACAACAATTCGGTAAATCGGACTTAGGTGATCCAAGAAGAACAGCGCGTCTGGTAAAGTTAGCATCAACGCTTGCAAATGAACCAGGAAAACCACTTGTGAACATCACTCAATCCCCCGCCGATATGGAAGGTGCCTACCGCTTTATTCGCAACGAGAATATTGACGCAACGGCTATAGCAGAGTCAGGCTTTAAAGCCACGGTTGAACAAGCAAAAAGTCATAACTTATTACTCGCATTAGAAGACACGACCACACTAATTTATAAACATTCCTCCATTCGAGATGATTTGGGTCATGTCGGACGAGGAGCAAAACAACGAGGCTTGTTAGCTCATAGCGTATTACTGTTTGCGCCAGACACAAAGCAAGTTGTGGGATTAATTGAACAGTCTCGCTGGAGTCGTGATATCAACACGATTGGAAAAAGAGAAAAACACGCGACGACTTCTTACGAAGAAAAAGAAAGTTACAAGTGGGAGTCAGCGTCACGAGCGATGGCAGAGCGGCTGCAAGGACAAATGGCGAACGTGATATCGGTGTGTGACCGCGAAGCGGACATCTACGAATACTTGCAGTATAAACTGAGCGAGCAGCAACGATTCGTCGTACGCTCGATGCAAAGTCGTCATATTGAAGAAGGTGAGGATAAGCTCTATGCGTTTGCAAGCGAGCTGATGAGTGCAGGCACCAAACACATCCACATTGCACAAAAAGGAGGAAGAAAAGCCCGAAGCGCAACACTGGATATCACCTATGCGCCAGTGACACTCAAAGCGCCTTACAATAAGAAAGGACACTCCCTCCCAGTTTACTATGTCGGCTGTGCAGAGCGAGGAAACGCTGAGAACGGCTTAAGCTGGCACCTATTAACCAGTGAACCAGTCACCAGCAAAGAAGACGCTTTAGCTATCATCACCTACTATGAGCACCGTTGGCTTGTAGAGGAATACCATAAAGTCTGGAAAAGTGATGGTACGGATATCGAAAGTTTACGCCTTCAAAGCCAAGATAACATGGAAAGATTGGTGACGATTAATGGCTTTATTGCGACGCGAATATTGCAACTAAAGTTCACCAATGAGCAGCCTGATTCTCCAAGTTGTGAACAACTGTTATCTCCCAAAGCATGGAAGTTATTGTGGTTAAAGAGAATAAAAACACCATTGCCTGAAACTGCTCCAAATATGTCATGGGCGTATCAGGAACTGGCAAAGTTAGGAGGCTGGAAAGATACCAAGCGCACAGGGCGTGCATCTGTGAAAGTGTTATGGCAAGGATGGCTTAAGTTACAAGCCATCCTGGAAGGCTACGATTTAGCAAAATCTCTTGAGTCAGACTTGTGATCAAGAGACAGCTATATAAGTGCCTTGTTTTGACTATAGATGATTAACCGAATAAACCTTTTAATTTATCTTTAATCTTATCCTTTGCTTTGTCTTTGGCTTTTTCTTTTGCCTCATCAACCTTCTGCTTAGCTTCATCTTTAAGCGCATTGCCTACATCAAGCTTTATACCAACATCGTGGAAAGGCCCTTTTATACGTAGTGGTATTTTAAAACCAGTGCTGTCATCAGTGGTTCCCTGTCCTTCGATTGATCCAACTATGCCTGTAACCAAACGGTAATTAACTGTTGTTTGTGGTAAATCAACATCGCCTTCACCTGATATTCTAACGAGTGGGCTAATAAGTGATAAATCAGTATTTTTACCAACACCATTAGTAAAGTTAAAACTTCCTGTTAGTGCAGAGAAATCTGTTTGCTCTGATTCTTCAAACCCGGTATCCAGCCCTTCAGACGCAGCACCAAAGTTTCCTGAAATGAGTTCCTTACCTTTACGAACCATCTCAGCTATATTCGCACCTTTTACGGCTCCATCAGCAAACTCAAATCCAAGTTTTCCGTTAAGCGCACCAATAAACGACTTTTGACTTTGGCCAGTTGTGTTTAGGTTCCAATTTAAAGACCCCTTACCCATTAGCTTGTCAAAACCTGCCGCATCAGTTAATAGAGGCTGTGCATCTATACCAGCTAAGTCAAAGTTAGTTGATATTTTATAAGGTACTTGTTGTGCGTTTACATTGATAACGCCTTTACCTGACCCTTCATAAGCAGAAAAGCTATCTAGGCTTAGTTTTGCAATGCTATTTTTTAAAGCAACAGTAAATTGATTTGCGCCCAACTTAATATCGTTAGCTTTTAATCCACTTGAACGAATAACTACATTCGCATCTAGTGAATTTAACGCACTTAGATCAATTTTAGTGTCATCCCATACTATTGGCTCTGCAGGTTTATCATTTTGCTCTACTGGCTCTTCTTGTTTTGCTACTGCTTCAGGTAGGTACGGGTTTAAATCAAGCATACCTAAATCGATATCAGCATTTACAGCTAAACGCTTTCCTAGGTTAAGCTCGCTCTTACCTTTTATTTCCAATGCGTCTAACGTCGCAACTAAATCGTCTAAATTAAATTTCTCACCTGCTAGGTGCATTTTACCGTTTACACTGAATGCGTTAAAAGCATTGTCTTTAGCGTCTAACTCTACACCTTGCCATTTTGCAATACTTTTAACAGACTCACCGCTTAGTGATAACTGACCTTTAATATCTTGTCCTTGCCCAGCGATGCTCCCTTCGAACGTTAGATCAACTAAACGAGAATCTAAGGTTTGTTTAACATTAAAAGTAGCACCTTCAATTGCTTTAGCAGGAGTATCTAATTTTATATCAAGCTCAAAACGCTCCTGCATATAAGTAATACCCCCTTTTACTTCTAATGTTTTACGAAGTGATGGAAGTAAAATAGCGAGTTCTAAATCACTAATTTGTTGCTTAGCACCTGTTAGGCCATCTAGATAAGTAAATGTGCCGCCATAAATAGCAACCTCACCTAACTCAATATCAAAGTTATCTGGAAGCTTTATCGCTTCACCTGATTGGCTTTGCTCTTTAGGTTGCTCTGCAACTGCATCAAACAACTGCCAATTAGCTTTACCATTTTTGTCAGTTTCTAATAGGATATTTGGTTCGTTTATAACAAACTTATCTAATTTAAACTCACCACCAAATAATGAAAACCAAGGTATATGTACAGCAAGCTGTTTCATACTCGCCATATCGGCGCGCGAACCTGATTCCATATTTGCAAAATGCACGTCGTTAAGTTCTAACTTTAATGCAGGGAATACGCTAAGTGTTTTATCACCTTTAATAGTAAGAGTGCGCCCAGTTGTTTGTTCTACCTGCTCAGACACTTTATTAAAAATAGTATCAGTAGGGATTAAAAACGGTGCGGCAACAATTAGTGCTATACATAGTAAAAGTATTACACCTACAATTTTAAGTAAAGTTTTCATGATCGTCCTTTCAAACGTGCAAATAATGTTCTTATCATAGCGAGTGTTAGCCTTAAAATCATTGTCGTTCTGATAAAAAAGCTTTTTATTAGATATTACATTCTTATCCTGAATCAGCCCTGAAACATTTTGATACCTTTAGGTTACAAATAAATATTGACCCAATGAAACCTTAAGGTTACATTGATACCTACAGGTTACATATTGTAAAAATTTTAAAAGGAAATGAGCTATGTCTAATTACGATATTAAAAGTGAAGAAAAATTTATGGGTCAAAATGCATGGTTTTCATTATTCATGGGTATTACTTTATTAATCATTAGTGTTTACTCAATGCTTAATCAAACATCAGCCCCACTATTGTTTTTAGGAACTGCTGCTTTTTTAGGTTCATTCTTTATGTTTGTGATCAGAGGCGGGTTTACATGGAGAATGAAATACCACCTTACATATAAAGATGAATATTTAAATACCATCGACACTATTGCCTATAAACATGTTGTGCTTGGCTTACTTTTTAGTATGGGTGGCGTGTACTTACTCTCCGATACTTTTGCTTTAGAAGTATCTCACAGCATGATGGCTACATTTTACCTTGCTGTAATGAGTTTAATATACGGCGTATCAATTCTTTGGCAAAGCAAAGATTAGGAGCAAAAGTGCAAAATAAAATTGCAAAATACCGCAAAGAAGCAGGCCTTTCGCAACAAGACTTGGCTGATCTAATTGCGGTTTCACGTAAGACTATTAGTACAGTAGAAACGGCACGATTTACCCCTTCGGTAATAATTGCTCTAAAAATAGCAAAGCATTTTAATACCTCAGTTGAAAGTCTCTTTGTACTGGATGAAAATGATTGATACATGTTAAAGCATTAGTCTCATTTTATTAGCAAAAATACCGATTTAGTCACTTCAATTACAACGTATGGAGGACAGCGCTGTTGTTATTAGCGTAATTGCGCTAAAATAGACCAGCAAAAAAATATATATCTAAACCGGAGATTCTACAAGGCATGAAAAAACTGCTAATTTCACCGTCAAAAATGACGCTAGGCGAACAAGAAAATCAAATCTATCAGAACATTCTGAAGCAATCTTCAGAGTTAAGCCTTAACCTTATGGCCGTGAAAGTAGAAAACCACCCTGATGATTTTTTACCTTGGTGTTACGAATTGCTAAGTGCAAGCAGAGATCGTATTAACTACGATTTGCTAGAGCCACAGCAGTTACCAGTACTTAAGAAGCTACACGATCAGCTTATTTCAGCTATCAGCTTTTTACAGGTTAAAACTTTACGTATTGCTCCGTGGCCTGTTGTAAGTGTATTTGTAGAACAACACAAAGACGTTATTGCACTTGATGAACAGCTTCGTTTGGTAGACTACATCAAAAGCATTCGTGAACAGTCTCTTAAAGATATGATTCCTGAAGATTTACTTGCGTTTAGCGGTAAGCACATGGCATCACTTGATCCAAGCACATACAACTTTGACGTTGAATGGTTTGCATCTACAAAGAGTGCAAAGAGCTTCCATCAAATGCTTGGTGATTTACCAGGTGCTTTTGACGATGCACTAGTAAATATTCCACTTGAAGGTGATATTACTCAATACGAATATCAACAATTTGTTGCTGCTTATTCAAAAATATTCACCGACAACAACGAAAAACCAACACTTGCGCCTGCAACACGACTGCTTGCAATGCGTCGCCCTGATTTATTTACTCCGATTACAAATAATCGATTAGATGCATTATGTGGTGCCCTTGGTGTTTCTAAACTTAAAAATAGTGATTTTGAGCGTTACTGGCAAGATATCGTAAAAGGTATTCAAGCTATGTCATGGTATAAAATGGCTAAACCTAGTAACGAGTTAGAAGAACAATTGGTTGCTATTAAAGCATTAATTCCATGTTTCTTTCACTACGCTGATGCTAAAACACCAGATAACTCTAACTACATTAAACTGCTAACCAAGCCTAAACGTACTACAACTACAACAGGTAAAACTCAGCGTAGAGGTAAAGAGTCTGCAGAAATTTTAGTAGACCGTGCTCTTGCTGCTGACGATATTCCTGAACACATTCGCAGTAAACGTGATTCAATTGTGAGTGAAGTACAAAAAGGTCGCAGCGTAAACGAAACAATTAGCCTTATGCGCACTATATTCGGTTAAAGCCTTCTAATTTAGCCGTGCTTTTATAGTGCGGCTAGGTTAATTTATGCACCAGCAGTGTGCGCAACATCTTTCCTCATGTTATATCCCCATCCTATTCATAAAATTCAAACTCATGTTTTTAATACACCTAGATTCAAATTGTAAGTGCATAACTTGTTTTGGCTAGATTAAGTGGTCAGTTGCTCATAAGCTAACTGCTTTTTCTCCGGCAAGAGATTTTACAATGAGACATTACAAACAACTGACCTATGCGCAAAGATGCCAGATCGCCGTTCTAAAGAAAAGCGGTTTTACGCAACAAAGTATTGCTGAGCTAACTAATTTATCGCAATCTACGATTTCAAGAGAGCTTTCTAGAAATACAGGTAAGCGAGGTTACAGACACAAACAAGCTCATGAGCGGGCTTTGTTTCGCCGAAGAAGTGTAAGAAAACCGCTTAAGATGACACCTGAAATGATAGCTTTAATTACCCAGAAGCTTAATGAGAAGTGGAGTCCTGAACAAATAACGGGATGGTTACGC
>NZ_WTKV01000045.1:0-6131 GCF_011378705.1 Pseudoalteromonas sp. SA25
TAACAATCATCTGTGTGGACACTACGAACAAATAAGTTCTAAATCGTATAAGGAGGTGATCCAGCCCCAGGTTCCCCTAGGGCTACCTTGTTACGACTTCACCCCAGTCATGAATCACTCCGTGGTAAACGTCCTCCCGAGGGTTAGACTATCTACTTCTGGAGCAACCCACTCCCATGGTGTGACGGGCGGTGTGTACAAGGCCCGGGAACGTATTCACCGCGTCATTCTGATACGCGATTACTAGCGATTCCGACTTCATGGAGTCGAGTTGCAGACTCCAATCCGGACTACGACGCACTTTAAGTGATTCGCTTACTCTCGCGAGTTCGCAGCACTCTGTATGCGCCATTGTAGCACGTGTGTAGCCCTACACGTAAGGGCCATGATGACTTGACGTCGTCCCCACCTTCCTCCGGTTTATCACCGGCAGTCTCCTTAGAGTTCTCAGCATTACCTGCTAGCAACTAAGGATAGGGGTTGCGCTCGTTGCGGGACTTAACCCAACATCTCACAACACGAGCTGACGACAGCCATGCAGCACCTGTATCAGAGTTCCCGAAGGCACCAAACCATCTCTGGTAAGTTCTCTGTATGTCAAGTGTAGGTAAGGTTCTTCGCGTTGCATCGAATTAAACCACATGCTCCACCGCTTGTGCGGGCCCCCGTCAATTCATTTGAGTTTTAACCTTGCGGCCGTACTCCCCAGGCGGTCTACTTAATGCGTTAGCTTTGAAAAACAGAACCGAGGCTCCGAGCTTCTAGTAGACATCGTTTACGGCGTGGACTACCGGGGTATCTAATCCCGTTTGCTCCCCACGCTTTCGTACATGAGCGTCAGTGTTGACCCAGGTGGCTGCCTTCGCCATCGGTATTCCTTCAGATCTCTACGCATTTCACCGCTACACCTGAAATTCTACCACCCTCTATCACACTCTAGTTTGCCAGTTCGAAATGCAGTTCCCAGGTTGAGCCCGGGGCTTTCACATCTCGCTTAACAAACCGCCTGCGTACGCTTTACGCCCAGTAATTCCGATTAACGCTCGCACCCTCCGTATTACCGCGGCTGCTGGCACGGAGTTAGCCGGTGCTTCTTCTGTCAGTAACGTCACAGCTAACGGGTATTAACCGTTAACCTTTCCTCCTGACTGAAAGTGCTTTACAACCCGAAGGCCTTCTTCACACACGCGGCATGGCTGCATCAGGCTTGCGCCCATTGTGCAATATTCCCCACTGCTGCCTCCCGTAGGAGTCTGGGCCGTGTCTCAGTCCCAGTGTGGCTGATCATCCTCTCAAACCAGCTAGGGATCGTCGCCTTGGTGAGCCATTACCTCACCAACTAGCTAATCCCACTTGGGCCAATCTAAAGGCGAGAGCCGAAGCCCCCTTTGGTCCGTAGACATTATGCGGTATTAGCAGTCGTTTCCAACTGTTGTCCCCCACCTCAAGGCATGTTCCCAAGCATTACTCACCCGTCCGCCGCTCGTCAGCAAAGTAGCAAGCTACTTTCTGTTACCGCTCGACTTGCATGTGTTAGGCCTGCCGCCAGCGTTCAATCTGAGCCATGATCAAACTCTTCAATTAAAAAGTTTTATGTCTTTCGACAGCTCAATGAATTCTGAATTTATTTTAATATCTTTCGATATTGAATTGACTGTGCCGAATAATTACCGNAAATAACTATTCTGTTGGTCACTCAGTTTTCAATTGAGACTCTAATTTGTTTGCCTCGCTACCTAAGTAGGTTGGCTGTTAGAACTCAATCTGTACGAGTGCCCACACAGATGATTGCTTTATATTGTTAAAGAACGTTTTGAGTCGCTTTAGCGCCTCAAGGGATGCGAATAATACACCCTTTATTTTTCGAGTCAACACTTTGTTTTAAATTTTCTTTTGGAAGATTTAAAACCGAAGTTTTATTTAACTCTCTGAGTAGTTCGTGCCTCGCTATGCTTCAGCGTTTCCCGTCTCAGTGGGGTCGCATTATAGGGAGCGGCGGATTTTACGCAAGCGTTATTTGCATAAAATAGTAATTAAAATTAAGCCCCAAGCAAGCACACATGATAAGCACAAGTTACCCACAAAAATCTGTTGATAACTCTTGTTTTTACATAGCTAAACCATTCTATAGCTTTTAATTAAAACCCTAAAAATACAAAAAGCACCTTATATAGGTGCTTCTCAAAAGTAATAGTTATTAGAATCTAGGGTCTGTTTATCTTTCAAGGTTAAATTTGCAGCAGCCTGTTTGGTATTCAGGCAAGGCAGAGCCTATGTAGTGTGGTTATTCCCCATAAATAGGCGATAACGTAGCATTAATGCCAAACAGGCGCTGCCCAAAGGGTTCTTCCTAGGGGCTATTTACTCTTTGTTACTCGGTTTTTACTTATTCTTACATGGATGTAAGCCAGTAGGGTAACGCAGGAGCAGTTACCGAGCCCACTAGGTTACAAATCTCGCGCCGCGATTACTCCCCCTAGTTTGAACAAATTTTAATCCGCAAAGAGCAACAGACCCTAGTATAAAATACTATATAACTTGCGACGATACTTTGCTGCGAGCGTATCACCATCGGGTAAAGAGGCAATAATGGCTAAAAAGCTTGGTTTCGCTTCATTGAAATTCAGATCTTTTTGCAGCACTGTAAATAGTATATCCAATGCTTCTTCTTTTCTGCCTGCTTCATTGAGTAAAATACTGAGCTCTTCTTTTAATTCTAGGTCATTTGGGTATTTTTCTACTTGTTGTTGCTTTTCTTTAATCTCTGGTGAGTCTTTTGCTTCAAGCGCAGCTTCGCATTTTGCTTTTATATTATTAAAGTAAGCATCTTGCTCTTGTACGTCTATTGTATTTATAAGCGCTTGGGCTTCATCTACCTTGTGAATTTGAATACATATGTCTGCTAGCACTAATTTGATACGTGCATTACCGCTGTCTATTTCATAAGCTTGCTTTGCATAATTAAATGCAGCATTTAAATCTGACTTTAATAACGCTTGCTTTGCTTGTTCTAACAGTAAGTCTTGTTGTGCAGGTAAATGCTTTGCTAGGGCTTCGCGTATTTGTGCTTCGCTTTGAACACCTGCAAGTAAATCTACTGGTGCAGAGTCTTTTAATAATACAAGGGTAGGCAGTGTTTGCAGACCAACTTGTTGCGCAAGTTGAGATGCGAGTGTTTGCTCTGCATCGCAATCTAGGTTTGCTACTACTATATAGCTTGCATATTCTGCCGCTACTTTATCTAAAATTGCAGCCTGTCCGATACAGTCAGGACTTTGAGGAGAGAAAAAGTTAAGCAACACCAATTTTTGTTGTGATGTTTCACCGAGTACTTGTTGAAGGTTTTGCGCATTAATACTAACTATGTTGCTCATTGAATTGATTGCCATATTCATCTATTTAGGTTTTTATATGGTGGTGAACATAATAATTACAAGTCATATACCTAAATCATCCGGTATACATATTCAACAATGAGGGAAAACATGAAATTAACTTATCTAAGTGCAATACTTTTATTAGCAAGCCCATTAGTACAAGCAAATGGACTCGATTTGAATTTAAGCAAAACCATGCCAGCTATAGAAAAGTTTTACCTCGATTTACACCAATCGCCAGAGCTTTCTTATCACGAACAAAAAACGGGTAATAAAATAGCGGATAAATTAACTCAGCTGGGTTTTAAAGTAACAAGTAATGTAGGTGGCTTTGGTGTTGTCGGCATTTACAAAAACGGAAACGGTCCAACCGTGATGATCCGTACTGACACCGATGGCTTACCTATTATAGAGCAGACAGGAAAGTCCTATGCCTCAAAAGTTAAAGTAATAGACGAGCATGGTGCTAAAGTAGGTGTAATGCACGGTTGTGGCCACGATATTCACATGAGCTCTTTTATTGGTACTGCTGAGCAATTAATAGTACACAAAGATCAATGGAAAGGCACTTTGATGATGGTTGCACAGCCTGCCGAAGAAGTTGGTGGGGGTGCTAAAGCCATGTTAGGCGAAGGACTATTTAGTAAATATGAAAAACCTGATCATATAATTGCTTTGCATGTAAGTGCTAGCGTCCCCGCTGGTAAGGTATCAATGAAAAATGAATACACTATGGCAAGTGTAGATTCTGTCGATATTACAATTAAAGGTAAAGGTGGTCATGGTGCTTACCCGCATACAACTATAGACCCTGTGGTTATAGCTGCACGCACAGTGCTTGCTCTGCAAACAATCACAAGCCGAGAACTTTCACCGCTAGAGCCTTCGGTTATTACGGTTGGGTCTATTCATGGTGGCTCAAAACATAATGTAATTTCGGATGAAGTAAAACTACAACTCACTCTCAGAAGCTATAACCCAAATGTTAGAAGTGCTCAAATAGCAGCAATAAAACGAATCACGGCAGGTATTGCACAAAGTGCAGGCCTAAATGAATCAAACTACCCTGTAGTATATGTACATGAAGATGAATCTATTCCATCTACTTATAATAACCCTGCACAAACAGACATTGTTAGAAACTCTATTGCCAGCGCAATTGGTGATACTAATGTGCTTGAAACACAAGCTGTAATGGCGGGTGAAGACTTTGGCCTATACGGACGCACCGATGAAAACATCCCTATTACCTTATTTTGGCTAGGTGGCGTAAACCAAGCACAATATGCAGATTCGATAAAAACAGGTGAAGTACTCCCTTCCCTACACTCTAGTAAATTTGCACCAGATTATAAAGTTGCTATCCCTACCGGAATAAAAGCAATGAGTAACGCTGCTGTTGCTTTATTTAATAAGTAACCTGATGTAATGGTCTCCTCCCTATACGGCATCTATGTGCCATGATTAAAGTGGTTACAATAATCAAAGGGAGAAGACCAAAATGAAGATTACAACAATTGGTTTAGACATAGCAAAAAGATTTTTCCATGTGGTGTGCTGCAATGAACAAGGGCGCTTAGTTAAAAAGAAAATGTTAAAGCGTGCGCAAGTGTTATCTTTTTTCCAACAACACACTACGTGTTTAGTTGCTTTAGAGGCCTGTGCAACTTCTCATTTTTGGGCTCGAGAAATCAGAAAATGTGGTCATCAGATTAAGCTTATTCCACCTCAGCATGTAAAAGCCTTCTTAGTTGGCAATAAAAATGATTATAACGATGCTTTAGCAATTAGCGTTGCTTCAAAACAACATCATATTAAGAGTGTCTGTATAAAATCAGTTGAGCAACAAGATAACCAAGCACAGCACAAAGCGAGAGAATTAGCGGTCAGACAAAGAACGGCACTATGCAATCAAATCCGAGGCTTAACTGCTGAATACGGAATTATTTTAAATCAGGGTGTAAACACAATACGCAAAAGTATCCCCCTAATTTTAGAAGATGAAAATACCGGATTATCAGGCGCATTTAAAGCGGTACTAAAGCAGTTAGAAACACAATTGAGTAACTTAGACAGCTGCATTGAAACTTACAGTACATTAATAGTTGAAACAGCAAAAAATAATGATATTTGCCAACGGATCCAAACAATACCTGGATTTGGTCCTATGGTATCAAGCGCCTATTTCAATGAAGTTGGAAATGGCAGTAACTATAAAAGAGGCCGCGATGTTTCAGCGTCTTTAGGTATCGTTCCGCGTCAACACAGTAGTGGCGGAAAAGATACTTTACTTGGGATAAGTAAGCGAGGAAATAGCTACTTAAGGTGCCTGTTGATCCAAGGAGCAAAAGCTGTTGTCTCAAGAGCAAAAACGAAGAATGATAAATTAAGTCAATGGATAAACCGACTGGTTCAAACTCGAGGGCATAATCGAGCATGTGTAGCTTATGCCAACAAGATGGCGAGAATGGCTTGGGCTATTAGCGCTTCAGGTGAGAGTTACTCACCCGTATAAATACTCTTCAAAGAATTGCGTAAGTGGCTAAAACGATGACATAACAGGTCAAACCTGCATATTGAAAACCTATAGAGTTCAGTGGTAGTAAATACCGATAACCTGATCAGGACAATATGCGCGGATTACATCAAGGTCAGAAGTAATAATCTTCACTAAAAGACCGTATATATGACAGCAAACCTGTCCCTGCTATCGTTGAATGACACCTTGCAATACTGGAGGAGACCATATATGAA
>NZ_WTKV01000046.1:0-5804 GCF_011378705.1 Pseudoalteromonas sp. SA25
TAACAATCATCTGTGTGGACACTACGAACAAATAAGTTCTAAATCGTATAAGGAGGTGATCCAGCCCCAGGTTCCCCTAGGGCTACCTTGTTACGACTTCACCCCAGTCATGAATCACTCCGTGGTAAACGTCCTCCCGAGGGTTAGACTATCTACTTCTGGAGCAACCCACTCCCATGGTGTGACGGGCGGTGTGTACAAGGCCCGGGAACGTATTCACCGCGTCATTCTGATACGCGATTACTAGCGATTCCGACTTCATGGAGTCGAGTTGCAGACTCCAATCCGGACTACGACGCACTTTAAGTGATTCGCTTACTCTCGCGAGTTCGCAGCACTCTGTATGCGCCATTGTAGCACGTGTGTAGCCCTACACGTAAGGGCCATGATGACTTGACGTCGTCCCCACCTTCCTCCGGTTTATCACCGGCAGTCTCCTTAGAGTTCTCAGCATTACCTGCTAGCAACTAAGGATAGGGGTTGCGCTCGTTGCGGGACTTAACCCAACATCTCACAACACGAGCTGACGACAGCCATGCAGCACCTGTATCAGAGTTCCCGAAGGCACCAAACCATCTCTGGTAAGTTCTCTGTATGTCAAGTGTAGGTAAGGTTCTTCGCGTTGCATCGAATTAAACCACATGCTCCACCGCTTGTGCGGGCCCCCGTCAATTCATTTGAGTTTTAACCTTGCGGCCGTACTCCCCAGGCGGTCTACTTAATGCGTTAGCTTTGAAAAACAGAACCGAGGCTCCGAGCTTCTAGTAGACATCGTTTACGGCGTGGACTACCGGGGTATCTAATCCCGTTTGCTCCCCACGCTTTCGTACATGAGCGTCAGTGTTGACCCAGGTGGCTGCCTTCGCCATCGGTATTCCTTCAGATCTCTACGCATTTCACCGCTACACCTGAAATTCTACCACCCTCTATCACACTCTAGTTTGCCAGTTCGAAATGCAGTTCCCAGGTTGAGCCCGGGGCTTTCACATCTCGCTTAACAAACCGCCTGCGTACGCTTTACGCCCAGTAATTCCGATTAACGCTCGCACCCTCCGTATTACCGCGGCTGCTGGCACGGAGTTAGCCGGTGCTTCTTCTGTCAGTAACGTCACAGCTAACGGGTATTAACCGTTAACCTTTCCTCCTGACTGAAAGTGCTTTACAACCCGAAGGCCTTCTTCACACACGCGGCATGGCTGCATCAGGCTTGCGCCCATTGTGCAATATTCCCCACTGCTGCCTCCCGTAGGAGTCTGGGCCGTGTCTCAGTCCCAGTGTGGCTGATCATCCTCTCAAACCAGCTAGGGATCGTCGCCTTGGTGAGCCATTACCTCACCAACTAGCTAATCCCACTTGGGCCAATCTAAAGGCGAGAGCCGAAGCCCCCTTTGGTCCGTAGACATTATGCGGTATTAGCAGTCGTTTCCAACTGTTGTCCCCCACCTCAAGGCATGTTCCCAAGCATTACTCACCCGTCCGCCGCTCGTCAGCAAAGTAGCAAGCTACTTTCTGTTACCGCTCGACTTGCATGTGTTAGGCCTGCCGCCAGCGTTCAATCTGAGCCATGATCAAACTCTTCAATTAAAAAGTTTTATGTCTTTCGACAGCTCAATGAATTCTGAATTTATTTTAATATCTTTCGATATTGAATTGACTGTGCCGAATAATTACCTAAATAACTATTCTGTTGGTCACTCAGTTTTCAATTGAGACTCTAATTTGTTTGCCTCGCTACCTAAGTAGGTTGACTGTTAGAACTCAATCTGTACGAGTGCCCACACAGATGATTGCTTTATATTGTTAAAGAACGTTTTGAGTCGCTTTAGCGTCTCAAGGGATGCGAATAATACACCCTTTATTTTTCGAGTCAACACTTAGTTTTAAACTTTCTTTTGGAAGATTTAAAACCGAAGTTTTATTTAACTCTCTGAGTTGTTCCTGCCTCGCTATGCGTTGGCGTTTCCCGTCTCAGTGGGGTCGCATTATAGGGAGATCATATTTTTACGCAAGTACTTTTTTAAAGAAAAAGTAAAAAAAGATACT
The DNA here is from genome assembly GCF_011378705.1 of Pseudoalteromonas sp. SA25. Classification (NCBI taxonomy): domain Bacteria; kingdom Pseudomonadati; phylum Pseudomonadota; class Gammaproteobacteria; order Alteromonadales; family Pseudoalteromonadaceae; genus Pseudoalteromonas; species Pseudoalteromonas sp. SA25. The sequence continues at coordinate 2,044 of NZ_WTKV01000046.1, forward strand.
GTTCGGTTAGTATCTGAACTAAACCCCCTAAAACTGATAGTTTTGTAACCAAACAGTGCACTGCATGGTACAAAAATCACCTTGCTGATACACTCAAATACTAATAATCATGATCTAAAAGGTACTAACTATGGCAATTCGTTCTTATAAAGGTATAACTCCTTCGTTTAATTCGTCTGTTTATATTGATGAGTCATCGGTTTTGGTTGGTAACATTACTTTAGGTGATAATAGTAGTGTGTGGCCGTTAGTAGCTGCACGTGGTGATGTTAACTATATACGTATTGGTGAGCGTACAAATATACAAGATGGCAGTGTATTGCATTTATCTCGCGCAACTAAAAGCAATCCAGATGGTTATCCACTTATTATAGGTGACGATGTAACAGTTGGTCATAAGGTAATGCTGCACGGATGTGTATTAGGAAACCGTATACTTGTAGGTATGGGTGCTATTATTATGGATAACGTGGTTGTTGAAGATGATGTAATTATAGGTGGCGGCTCTTTGGTACCACCAAACAAACGCTTAGAGTCTGGTTACTTATATGTAGGAAGTCCAGCTAAGCAAGCCCGCCCTCTTACAGAGCAAGAACTTGCCTTCTTAAAAATATCTGCCGATAACTATGTATCACTTAAAGATGAATACTTAGCTGAAATCGCTAACTTAAGTTAATAAGCTTACTTCAATTTGGCCTGCCGAGTTATAGCTCTCTTCTTCGATAAGCTCCTCGGCACGTTCTTCGTAATCAAAACGATACTTTTCAAAATATTCTGTTGCGTGACTTTCGTCTGTTAATTTAAGTGTATTTACTTCTATTATACATTCCACCAGCATGCCACTAACTTGTGCAAAAAAAACTAACTGATGATCGGGCTCTCTAAACTCTATCCTATCTATAAACTGTATTGCTTGATTCATTTAAGCATTCCTTGTTTGAGCGCATCAACGACGGGAAGTATTTTTGGCATTTTGTTACGCCATACATAATATGCTTGAGCAGCTTGACCAACTAACATTCCACTGCCATCTAAAAGCTTAGCGTTAATATTATGCTGTGCAACCCAATTCATAAAAATGGTATTTTGCAGTGAATAAAACATGTCATAAGCGACTTCACAGTTAGTTATGTGTTTTTCATCAAGATCAGGAAGCTCATTATTCATACTGCTAGATGTAGAGTTTATAATTAGTGAGTAATCGCTTACTGGTAAATCATCAAAGCCAAAGCCAGATACTGGTCCATATTGAGTAAACAGCTCTGCGAGTTCTTTGGCTTTTTGTGCTGTGCGATTAACTATTATTATTTCCTGAGGGTTATGCTCTAACAAAGGTAAAATAACCCCTCGAGCAGCACCGCCCGCACCTATGATTAAAATGCGTTTATTAGTTATGGCTACTTCATTAGCGAGTAAATCATTTACAAAGCCTACACCATCGGTGTTATCACCGAGTAATGTGCCATCATCTCGTTTTTTTAATGTATTAACAGCCCCTACAATTTTAGCTAATGGCGTAAGCTCATCGGCCATTGCATAAGCTTGCTCTTTAAATGGCATTGTAACGTTAGCACCCACACCACCTTGCTCAAAAAAAGACAATACTGTTTTTTCAAAGTTATCGATAGGTGCTAATATTGCGCGATAGTCGATTTGCTCGCCCAGTGATACAGCAAATTGTTTATGTATCGCGGGGGATTTTGAATGTTTAATTGGATTTCCAAAAACCGCATATTTGTCCATTTTAAAGCAACCTCTTTGCAGCTATAAACTGCCTATTAACGATGATAAGTAATATGATTAAACGACTTTTTTCTAAATCTAAGCCAGCTCCTGAGCAACAGGCTCCTACTCCTGAAAAAACACCGTATGAAATAATAGGTGGAGAGAAAGGGGCGCGTGCTATCTCCAATCGATTCTACGACATAATGGAGTCAGATGAATACGCTAAACCGTTATATGATATGCATCCTCTGCCATTAGATCGAATTCGCCAAGTATTTTTTGAATTTTTATCTGGTTGGTTAGGCGGGCCAAACCTATTTACTGAAAAACATGGCCAGCCAATGCTACGTAAAAGACATATGCCTTTTACTGTAGATAAGGCATTGCGCGATCAATGGATGTACTGCATGAATAAAACGCTGGATATAGAAATAGACAATCCGTTGTTACGTGAAGGCTTAAAGCAATCATTCTCTCAACTAGCAACGCATATGATCAATCAGCATTAAATTTGTATTTAGCCACAATGCAAAAAGGCGCTAATTAGCTGTCTCTTATACACAAATCCCTGCTAAGAAATTAGCGGGGATTTTTTTGAACTAAATCTCAATGTCATGATCAGATCTTCAAATCTTGTTTGAGGGCACATTATGATTAACGAACATACTCATTGGGCAAAACAACAATTCGGTAAATCGGACTTAGGTGATCCAAGAAGAACAGCGCGTCTGGTAAAGTTAGCATCAACGCTTGCAAATGAACCAGGAAAACCACTTGTGAACATCACTCAATCCCCCGCCGATATGGAAGGTGCCTACCGCTTTATTCGCAACGAGAATATTGACGCAACGGCTATAGCAGAGTCAGGCTTTAAAGCCACGGTTGAACAAGCAAAAAGTCATAACTTATTACTCGCATTAGAAGACACGACCACACTAATTTATAAACATTCCTCCATTCGAGATGATTTGGGTCATGTCGGACGAGGAGCAAAACAACGAGGCTTGTTAGCTCATAGCGTATTACTGTTTGCGCCAGACACAAAGCAAGTTGTGGGATTAATTGAACAGTCTCGCTGGAGTCGTGATATCAACACGATTGGAAAAAGAGAAAAACACGCGACGACTTCTTACGAAGAAAAAGAAAGTTACAAGTGGGAGTCAGCGTCACGAGCGATGGCAGAGCGGCTGCAAGGACAAATGGCGAACGTGATATCGGTGTGTGACCGCGAAGCGGACATCTACGAATACTTGCAGTATAAACTGAGCGAGCAGCAACGATTCGTCGTACGCTCGATGCAAAGTCGTCATATTGAAGAAGGTGAGGATAAGCTCTATGCGTTTGCAAGCGAGCTGATGAGTGCAGGCACCAAACACATCCACATTGCACAAAAAGGAGGAAGAAAAGCCCGAAGCGCAACACTGGATATCACCTATGCGCCAGTGACACTCAAAGCGCCTTACAATAAGAAAGGACACTCCCTCCCAGTTTACTATGTCGGCTGTGCAGAGCGAGGAAACGCTGAGAACGGCTTAAGCTGGCACCTATTAACCAGTGAACCAGTCACCAGCAAAGAAGACGCTTTAGCTATCATCACCTACTATGAGCACCGTTGGCTTGTAGAGGAATACCATAAAGTCTGGAAAAGTGATGGTACGGATATCGAAAGTTTACGCCTTCAAAGCCAAGATAACATGGAAAGATTGGTGACGATTAATGGCTTTATTGCGACGCGAATATTGCAACTAAAGTTCACCAATGAGCAGCCTGATTCTCCAAGTTGTGAACAACTGTTATCTCCCAAAGCATGGAAGTTATTGTGGTTAAAGAGAATAAAAACACCATTGCCTGAAACTGCTCCAAATATGTCATGGGCGTATCAGGAACTGGCAAAGTTAGGAGGCTGGAAAGATACCAAGCGCACAGGGCGTGCATCTGTGAAAGTGTTATGGCAAGGATGGCTTAAGTTACAAGCCATCCTGGAAGGCTACGATTTAGCAAAATCTCTTGAGTCAGACTTGTGATCAAGAGACAGC
>NZ_WTKV01000047.1:0-5308 GCF_011378705.1 Pseudoalteromonas sp. SA25
TAACTTGTACTAATTACCCGTGAGGCTTAACCATACAACGCCAAACGCGTTTTATGTGATAGTGAAACAAGCGAAGAAGTTAATATGACTAAAGTAGATATTACTTAAGAAAGACTTAAAAAATATTATCAGATATTTTCCAAATTCAGTTAGTGCGTAGTAATACGGATTAACGCCCAAATTTGCTTGGTGACAATAGCGTTTTGGACCCACCTGATTCCATGCCGAACTCAGTAGTGAAACGAAACAGCGCCGATGATAGTGTAGCATTTGCTATGTGAAAGTAGGACATTACCAGGCTTCAAATTGTAGAAAGCCCGAATCTAACGATTCGGGCTTTTTTACGTCTGCAGAAAAGTAAAATACGCGTAATTAATGTACACACACCAACACCTATCACGTAGGTCGGGCGAGCGCAGCGACTCCCGATGTTAAAATTACATCGAGAATAGCTACAATGTTCTTATTTCACGAGCTGGGTTACCCGCTACTACAGTATTAGGCATTACATTTTTAGTAACCACAGCACCCGCACCCACAACACTACTTTCACCAATACTCACACCCGCTAAAATAATTGCACCTGCGCCAACCCATACGTTATTGCCTAACGCGATAGGTGCTGCAAAGTTTTCCTTATTAAGCCTTTCTGCTGGATTAGTAGCATGTGACACAGCTAAAAGCTGAACGTTCGGGCCTATTAAGCAGTCATCACCAATGGTGATTGAGTGATTGGCTAATGGCGAGTCGAGAAGTGTGCAATTAATATTCATAAAAGTACGGTCACCAATAACTATTTGATTGCCGTAATCGCAATGAAAACCTGATTCTATAATTACACCATCACCCGACTTTAAAAATAACTCTTTGATACGTTTTAAGTTGCCTTTACTTGGGCTCTTATTAAATAAACGGCAGGTTTCACCTGCTTGCTTTCGCTGTGCTAAGTATTCTTTACTGATACTGTTAAATGACTGCATTGTATTTATCTTTATAACTTAATTAGTTATAGCTTACCGTACTTTTAGTTTTATTATTATTAGAATAAAACTGTGTTTTTTTTGCTCGTTCACTTGCCATTTAGGTTGTTTCGTTTAAAATCGCATAACTTTCGAAATGAAACTTAATTCACGAGCTTTATGACTAAACGAAACACACAGCAGCGTCGTCACAATATACTGGTTCAAGTTAATGAATTAGGTGAAGTAGCCGTTGAAAAGTTAGCACAGCAGTTTCAAACATCTGAAGTAACCATTCGAAAAGATTTAACCTCGCTTGAAAAAAGTGGCTTATTACTTCGCCGCTACGGTGGTGCTATTGCACTACCTAAAGAAATTGTTAGCGATGAAGTAGATTCAAAGCGCAAAGTCGCAATAGCAAAAGCTGCAGCAAAACTTATAAAAGATCATAACCGCATTATTATTGATAGCGGGCGTACCACAGCAGCTATGATCCCTGAGCTTGCTGATAAGCGTGGGCTAGTTGTTATGACCAACGCTATTAAAGTAGCGAGTCGTTTATTAGCACTCGAGAACGAGCCGACACTTTTAATGACCGGCGGAACGTGGGATCCACATTCTGAGTCATTTCAGGGGCAAGTTGCCGAAAATGTATTATGTTCTTACGACTTTGATCAGCTATTTATTGGCGCTGACGGCATAGATGTAAAGCGTGGTACTACTACCTTTAATGAGCTAGTTGGTTTAAGCCAAGTTATGGCAAAAGCCGCTCGTGAAGTAATTGTAATGGTTGAATCAGATAAGATTGGCCGAAAAATACCAAATTTAGAATTACCGTGGAAAATAGTAACCACATTAATAACCGACAATGGCTTAGCAGACGAAAAACGCAAAGCAATTGAGGCGTGTGGTGTAAAACTAATTTGCGCAGAGATTATTGAATAGTAACTACAAAGTGAGTTACTAGAATTAAAAAATTAATGGAGACACTATGTGTGGAATAGTTGGGGCAGTTGCAGAACGTCCAGTAAACAAAATTTTAGTTGAAGGCCTTAAACGTCTTGAATACCGTGGTTATGACTCAGCAGGCGTAGCATTGCTTGATGGCAACACACTTAATACTGTTAAAGCAGTAGGTAAAGTAGTTAACGTAGAAGCAGCTCTAGAAAAAGCAGGCGTTAGCGGTCATACAGGTATTGCACACACTCGCTGGGCAACACACGGTAGCGTTACTGAAGAAAACGCACACCCGCATGTATCAAACAACCAGCTAGCACTCGTGCACAACGGTATTATTGAAAACCACGCAAGCTTACGCGCATCGCTTAAAGAAGAAGGTTACGAGTTCCTATCTGAAACCGATACCGAAGTAATGGTGCACTTAATTCATAAGCTTCGTAAGCAGCACACTAGTTTACTTGCAGCAGTACAGGCAGCTGTTAAGCAATTTGAAGGTGCGTTTGGTACAGTTGTATTTGATAAAGCAAACGACAACGAAATCATTGTAGCGCGCTCAGGTAGCCCTCTTGTTATTGGTTTAGGCCTTGGCGAAAACTTTATTGCGTCTGATCAGTTAGCACTATTACCTGTTACTCGTAGCTTCATCTTTTTAGAAGAAGGCGATGTAGCGCGTATTACACGTGACACAGTAGAAATTTTTGATGAAAATGGCGACGCTGTAGAGCGTGAAGTGATTGAATCAAACATTACACAAGATGCATCAGGCAAAGGCGACTACCGCCACTACATGCTAAAAGAAATCTACGAGCAGCCACTTGCAGTTCGTAATACCCTTGAAGGGCGTTTAAACGACGACCGCGTAGCAATTGATGCGTTTGGCGAAAGCGCTCAGCAAATATTTAAAGACGTAAAACATGTGCAAATTATTGCCTGTGGCACGTCTTATCATTCAGGTATGGTTGCACGTTATTGGCTTGAGCAATTTGCAGGCGTTAGCTGTAATGTAGAAATAGCTTCTGAATTTAGATACCGACAGTCGTTTGTTCATGAAAATAGCTTACTTGTTACTATTTCTCAATCGGGTGAAACTGCCGATACGCTAGCTGCATTACGCCTAGCTAAAGAGCAAGGTTACATGGCCTCAATGACTATTTGTAACGTACCTGGTTCATCGCTTGTACGCGAATCTGACCTTGCGTTTATGACCAAAGCTGGCGCTGAAATAGGCGTTGCTTCTACTAAAGCATTCACTACACAATTAGTTGGTTTGTTAATGCTTACTGCGTCTATAGCGCAAGAAAAGCAGCTGGATCAAAGCGCAATTGTAAATGCAATTAAAGTACTTCCAGCTAAGTTAGAAGAAACATTATTACTCGCTGATGGTATTGCAGATCTTGCAGAAGAGTTTGCCGACAAACACCACTCATTGTTTTTAGGTCGTGGCTCGCAATACCCAATTGCAATGGAAGGCGCGCTTAAGCTTAAAGAGATTTCGTACATTCATGCAGAAGCCTACGCCGCTGGCGAGCTCAAACATGGCCCACTAGCACTTATTGATGCCGACATGCCAATTATTGTTGTAGCACCAAATAACGAATTGCTAGAAAAACTTAAATCAAACGTAGAAGAAGTACGCGCACGTGGCGGCATTATTTACGTATTCGCAGATAAAGATTCACACTTTGAGTCAGACGACACAATGCGTGTAATCAACGTAAACCACACTGACGATATTATTGCGCCAATTGTTTACACCTTGCCATTGCAGCTACTGTCGTACTACGTAGCGGTAATTAAAGGCACTGACGTTGACCAACCACGTAACTTAGCTAAATCAGTTACTGTTGAGTAAAATCAATAGGTTGGTAATTACCTGTTAAAGATAAAAAGGCGCTCAATGCTGTCTCTTATACACAAATCCCTGCTAAGAAATTAGCGGGGATTTTTTTGAACTAAATCTCAATGTCATGATCAGATCTTCAAATCTTGTTTGAGGGCACATTATGATTAACGAACATACTCATTGGGCAAAACAACAATTCGGTAAATCGGACTTAGGTGATCCAAGAAGAACAGCGCGTCTGGTAAAGTTAGCATCAACGCTTGCAAATGAACCAGGAAAACCACTTGTGAACATCACTCAATCCCCCGCCGATATGGAAGGTGCCTACCGCTTTATTCGCAACGAGAATATTGACGCAACGGCTATAGCAGAGTCAGGCTTTAAAGCCACGGTTGAACAAGCAAAAAGTCATAACTTATTACTCGCATTAGAAGACACGACCACACTAATTTATAAACATTCCTCCATTCGAGATGATTTGGGTCATGTCGGACGAGGAGCAAAACAACGAGGCTTGTTAGCTCATAGCGTATTACTGTTTGCGCCAGACACAAAGCAAGTTGTGGGATTAATTGAACAGTCTCGCTGGAGTCGTGATATCAACACGATTGGAAAAAGAGAAAAACACGCGACGACTTCTTACGAAGAAAAAGAAAGTTACAAGTGGGAGTCAGCGTCACGAGCGATGGCAGAGCGGCTGCAAGGACAAATGGCGAACGTGATATCGGTGTGTGACCGCGAAGCGGACATCTACGAATACTTGCAGTATAAACTGAGCGAGCAGCAACGATTCGTCGTACGCTCGATGCAAAGTCGTCATATTGAAGAAGGTGAGGATAAGCTCTATGCGTTTGCAAGCGAGCTGATGAGTGCAGGCACCAAACACATCCACATTGCACAAAAAGGAGGAAGAAAAGCCCGAAGCGCAACACTGGATATCACCTATGCGCCAGTGACACTCAAAGCGCCTTACAATAAGAAAGGACACTCCCTCCCAGTTTACTATGTCGGCTGTGCAGAGCGAGGAAACGCTGAGAACGGCTTAAGCTGGCACCTATTAACCAGTGAACCAGTCACCAGCAAAGAAGACGCTTTAGCTATCATCACCTACTATGAGCACCGTTGGCTTGTAGAGGAATACCATAAAGTCTGGAAAAGTGATGGTACGGATATCGAAAGTTTACGCCTTCAAAGCCAAGATAACATGGAAAGATTGGTGACGATTAATGGCTTTATTGCGACGCGAATATTGCAACTAAAGTTCACCAATGAGCAGCCTGATTCTCCAAGTTGTGAACAACTGTTATCTCCCAAAGCATGGAAGTTATTGTGGTTAAAGAGAATAAAAACACCATTGCCTGAAACTGCTCCAAATATGTCATGGGCGTATCAGGAACTGGCAAAGTTAGGAGGCTGGAAAGATACCAAGCGCACAGGGCGTGCATCTGTGAAAGTGTTATGGCAAGGATGGCTTAAGTTACAAGCCATCCTGGAAGGCTACGATTTAGCAAAATCTCTTGAGTCAGACTTGTGATCAAGAGACAGC
>NZ_WTKV01000048.1:0-3868 GCF_011378705.1 Pseudoalteromonas sp. SA25
TCATCCATATCTGTATCAGACAAACCAAAAGTAAAACCGTCTTTCGAAATTGATACACCGTAATCTAAGATATTATCATCGCCAATAAAATCACCAGAGTAATGGCCTAAGTGAAGCGCCATTTCAGTGCCGTTACTGCCAACAGCAAAGCCGTAATCAGCTGTTAGGTAAAGTGAATCACCAAAATCTGTACCATCACCACTTGCAGCTGATGTTGCAAGTACAGAAGCACCAAAGGTAAAGCCTTCGACACTGATGCTACTATAAATTTCAGAGAAATCTGCGTCTGCTTCAGAAGCTGCGTCTGGGTAAGCGTAATAAATATAACCAACATCGTAGCTAACACTTTCGTTAATATCGCCACCAAAGCCTGCGTATAAGTCAAGCTCATAGGTCATTTCATCTGCCCACGATGCGTTTGAAGCCCAAGTACCCGCATAAAAGCCCGATTCATTGGTGTAATCAATACCGCCTGAAATAGCTGCATCGCCCCCAGTTTGCTCTTGACCACGCCATAAGTAGTTTGATGTTGCCGCTGCATTAGCCGTTACTTCAGCATGTACGGCTGTTGACGTTAAAGATGTTGCGCCCATTAATGTTATAGCACTGATAGCGATGGTTTTTTTTAGTTTTAGCATGTCCATTTCCCGTTATATGATTTTTGCTCGCCAAGGTTTTTATTATGTAATCGGAACCTTTAGGCTGACGGCTTTTTATTGTTTAACTAACGGGATAATTGCACTGTATGTGCCAGCTTCATTATTTTTTATTAAAAATTATTTTTTATTTATTAAAAACATGAGCTTGAATTTTATGAATAGGATGGGGATATAACATGAAGGAAGATGTTGCGCACATTGCTGGTGCATAAATTAACCTAGCCGCACCATAAAAGTACGGCTAAATTAGAAGGTTTTAGCCGAATATAGTGCGCATAAGGCTAATTGTTTCGTTTACACTGCGACCTTTTTGAACTTCGCTCACAATTGAATCGCGTTTACTGCGAATATGCTCAGGAATATCTTCAGCGGCAAGTGCGCGGTCTACTAAAATTTCAGCAGACTCTTTACCTCTACGTTGAGTTTTGCCCGTCGTAGTTGTAGTACGTTTAGGCTTACTTAGTAGTTTGATGTAGTTAGAGTTATCTGGTGTTTTAGTATCAGCGTAGTAAAAGAAACATGGGATAAGTGCTTTAATAGCAACTAATTGCTCTTCTAATTCGTTACTCGCATTTGCCATTTTATACCATGACATAGCTTGAATACCTTTTACGATATCTTGCCAGTAACGCTCAAAATCACTATTTTTAAGTTTAGAAACACCAAGAGCACCACATAATGCATCTAATCGATTATTTGTAATCGGAGTAAATAAATCAGGGCGACGCATTACAAGCAAACGAGTTGCAGGGGCAAGTACTGGCTTTTCATTGTTGTCAGTGAATACTTTTGAATAAGCAGCAACAAATTTCTGATATTCGTATTGAGTAATGTCACCTTCAAGCGGAATATTAGCTAATGCATCGTCAAAGGCACCTGGTAAATCCCCAAGCATTTGGTGGAAGGCCTTTGCACTTCAAACCATTCAACGTCAAAGTTGTATGTGCTTGGATCAAGTGATGCCATGTGCTTACCGCTATACGCAAGCAAGTCTTCAGGGATCATGTCTTTAAGAGGTTGTTCACGAATGCTTTTAATGTACTCTACTAAACGAAGCTGCTCATCAAGTGCAATAACGTCTTTGTGTTGTTCTACAAATACACTTACTACAGGCCACGGGGCAATACGTAAAGTTTTAACCTGTAAAAAGCTAATCGCTTGCTCTGTAATGAGAATTCACTCAGCATGGCAAACGGCGCATACTTAAATATTATTTAGCCTTAAAGCTGCAGAGATTGTTATAAAACAAATGAACCCAGCTTGATACCATAAAATAGTGGACGTGAGCTATTCTTTGGTATTTTTAAAAGTGAGCAGTGATTGATGCCGGTTATTCGTGACTTAATATACTTATGGGGTCTAGTTTTACTGCTTTATAGCAGGAAAACTAGACTCTAATATAGGACTGAAAATAGCTTTAAGTATTATACTTGTCAGCGTGAATTAGTTATTTAAAAGAGTTAATAGGCTAGGGTCTTCAGTTTCAATATATAATGCTTTTAATTTTTTATCACCACTTTCGGTTTCAGTAAATTGCTGAAAAGAATAGTTTTTAGAAAAACTTGAAAGAGTCTCAATAGATGCTTGATTACTACTTTGTGTATAAGTAAGTTCTAGTGCGCAAACCTTCCCTGCACACTCTAGATCTTGCTGTAAAATAGTCACGTCTTTTAATTCATTTAGAATAAAATCGTTTAGCTTATCTTTACGTATTTGTGCTATTTCAGAGTATTCAATATTAGACATACGCTGCAGTAATATTGAAGTATCATTTTTAAATACGTCGTCCAATGCTTTTGTTGAAACAAATTCTTTTCCACCCTCAGTTGAAATAAATTCTTCAGAGAAAGCGTTAGGGCTTGAAATAGGCAATTTAGATATCGCTGCCACTTTTTGCTCTACAACTTTGTGCTGTTTGACAGATGGTTCAGAGGCTTTACTTAATAGGGTGTTTGACTCAACTGGAGGCTTAGCGTTTTCATAACTAAGAATGGCTTCATCAGTTGGTTGTATGTGGGTTAGCGGAGGATCTGTAGGCTGCCCAGTGTTTAAAATACCAAGAACGGCGACAAAAACAAGTGCAATTAAAAATATGTATTTCATTTTACTATCCTTAGAAGAGAAAGGCATACGCCTTTCTAAATGATGCTTATTCCAACCGTATCATACAAGAAACTTGACCACCACCAGAGCACGAATAGCTAACTGTACCACCCTCACCATGAACAACCGTCATGCTACCTGAGGTGCAACGGCATGTCATTGTTGCATAGCTAAATGTACTCATTGTGATTAAAAAAAACGCTAAAATAACTGTAATTTTTTTTGATAAATTCATAATAATCCTTAATCGTGATTTCGAACTTTAATGTTATCTTATTGTTTTTTTTGTAAACAATTATTTTCTAGGTGGTTTAAATATGAGAAAGGGCCTTGCGGCCCTTAGTGTTGCAGCAAGTAACACATTTTTTTTATAGGCTAAAGTCTACAGAGTCGACAACGTAAGCTTTAATATCTGAGTCATCCATATCTGTATCAGACAAACCAAAAGTAAAACCGTCTTTCGAAATTGATACACCGTAATCTAAGATATTATCATCGCCAATAAAATCACCAGAGTAATGGCCTAAGTGAAGCGCCATTTCAGTGCCGTTACTGCCAACAGCAAAGCCGTAATCAGCTGTTAGGTAAAGTGAATCACCAAAATCTGTACCATCACCACTTGCAGCTGATGTTGCAAGTACAGAAGCACCAAAGGTAAAGCCTTCGACACTGATGCTACTATAAATTTCAGAGAAATCTGCGTCTGCTTCAGAAGCTGCGTCTGGGTAAGCGTAATAAATATAACCAACATCGTAGCTAACACTTTCGTTAATATCGCCACCAAAGCCTGCGTATAAGTCAAGCTCATAGGTCATTTCATCTGCCCACGATGCGTTTGAAGCCCAAGTACCCGCATAAAAGCCCGATTCATTGGTGTAATCAATACCGCCTGAAATAGCTGCATCGCCCCCAGTTTGCTCTTGACCACGCCATAAGTAGTTTGATGTTGCCGCTGCATTAGCCGTTACTTCAGCATGTACGGCTGTTGACGTTAAAGATGTTGCGCCCATTAATGTTATAGCACTGATAGCGATGGTTTTTTTTAGTTTTAGCATGTCCATTTCCCGTTATATGATTTTTGCTCGCCAAGGTTTTTATTATGTAAT
>NZ_WTKV01000049.1:0-3694 GCF_011378705.1 Pseudoalteromonas sp. SA25
GGTAATTATTCGGCACAGTCAATTCAATATCGAAAGATATTAAAATAAATTCAGAATTCATTGAGCTGTCGAAAGACATAAAACTTTTTAATTGAAGAGTTTGATCATGGCTCAGATTGAACGCTGGCGGCAGGCCTAACACATGCAAGTCGAGCGGTAACAGAAAGTAGCTTGCTACTTTGCTGACGAGCGGCGGACGGGTGAGTAATGCTTGGGAACATGCCTTGAGGTGGGGGACAACAGTTGGAAACGACTGCTAATACCGCATAATGTCTACGGACCAAAGGGGGCTTCGGCTCTCGCCTTTAGATTGGCCCAAGTGGGATTAGCTAGTTGGTGAGGTAATGGCTCACCAAGGCGACGATCCCTAGCTGGTTTGAGAGGATGATCAGCCACACTGGGACTGAGACACGGCCCAGACTCCTACGGGAGGCAGCAGTGGGGAATATTGCACAATGGGCGCAAGCCTGATGCAGCCATGCCGCGTGTGTGAAGAAGGCCTTCGGGTTGTAAAGCACTTTCAGTCAGGAGGAAAGGTTAACGGTTAATACCCGTTAGCTGTGACGTTACTGACAGAAGAAGCACCGGCTAACTCCGTGCCAGCAGCCGCGGTAATACGGAGGGTGCGAGCGTTAATCGGAATTACTGGGCGTAAAGCGTACGCAGGCGGTTTGTTAAGCGAGATGTGAAAGCCCCGGGCTCAACCTGGGAACTGCATTTCGAACTGGCAAACTAGAGTGTGATAGAGGGTGGTAGAATTTCAGGTGTAGCGGTGAAATGCGTAGAGATCTGAAGGAATACCGATGGCGAAGGCAGCCACCTGGGTCAACACTGACGCTCATGTACGAAAGCGTGGGGAGCAAACGGGATTAGATACCCCGGTAGTCCACGCCGTAAACGATGTCTACTAGAAGCTCGGAGCCTCGGTTCTGTTTTTCAAAGCTAACGCATTAAGTAGACCGCCTGGGGAGTACGGCCGCAAGGTTAAAACTCAAATGAATTGACGGGGGCCCGCACAAGCGGTGGAGCATGTGGTTTAATTCGATGCAACGCGAAGAACCTTACCTACACTTGACATACAGAGAACTTACCAGAGATGGTTTGGTGCCTTCGGGAACTCTGATACAGGTGCTGCATGGCTGTCGTCAGCTCGTGTTGTGAGATGTTGGGTTAAGTCCCGCAACGAGCGCAACCCCTATCCTTAGTTGCTAGCAGGTAATGCTGAGAACTCTAAGGAGACTGCCGGTGATAAACCGGAGGAAGGTGGGGACGACGTCAAGTCATCATGGCCCTTACGTGTAGGGCTACACACGTGCTACAATGGCGCATACAGAGTGCTGCGAACTCGCGAGAGTAAGCGAATCACTTAAAGTGCGTCGTAGTCCGGATTGGAGTCTGCAACTCGACTCCATGAAGTCGGAATCGCTAGTAATCGCGTATCAGAATGACGCGGTGAATACGTTCCCGGGCCTTGTACACACCGCCCGTCACACCATGGGAGTGGGTTGCTCCAGAAGTAGATAGTCTAACCCTCGGGAGGACGTTTACCACGGAGTGATTCATGACTGGGGTGAAGTCGTAACAAGGTAGCCCTAGGGGAACCTGGGGCTGGATCACCTCCTTATACGATTTAGAACTTATTTGTTCGTAGTGTCCACACAGATGATTGTTATTGTAAAGAGAACAACACTTATTGTTTTGGGTCTGTAGCTCAGCTGGTTAGAGCGCACCCCTGATAAGGGTGAGGTCGGTAGTTCAAATCTACTCAGACCCACCACTTCTTATCTAATTAAGAAGATGGTTAAAACAATAAGTACCAGCATATGTGGGGCTATAGCTCAGCTGGGAGAGCGCCTGCCTTGCACGCAGGAGGTCAGCAGTTCGATCCTGCTTAGCTCCACCACTTACTTCTTAAAAATAAATATTCTTTATCGGGCCATTAACCGCCTGAGAATAGAGTGTGTTTAATTTTTAGAAGTTTTTACATCTCTTGCTCTTTAAAAATTTGGAAAAGCTGATAATAAAATTCTGATAGATACATTGTATTTATCAAGAGTTTTCAAAAGTAAAAAAAGAATGGTAGCAGTACCATTCAGTGCCATTTAGTTAACTCTTTGAGTTGATTGATTGGTATCTACTTTAGTATTCAATATTGACTTCTGGCGAAGTTAAACTGTCACAAAACAAAGACCCGTTTGGGTTGTATGGTTAAGTGACTAAGCGTACACGGTGGATGCCTTGGCAGTTGGAGGCGATGAAGGACGTATTAACTTGCGATAAGCTTAGTCAAGCTAGTAAAAAGCGCTTGAGACTAAGATTTCCGAATGGGGAAACCCACCTGCTTGCAGGTATCGTTAACTGAATACATAGGTTAACGAGGCGAACGCGGAGAACTGAAACATCTAAGTACCCGTAGGAAAAGAAATCAACCGAGATTCCGAAAGTAGCGGCGAGCGAAATCGGAACAGCCCTTAAGCTTATTATGTGTTAATGGAAGGCCGCTGGAAAGCGCCACGATACAGGGTGATAGTCCCGTACATGAAAAGACATTTTAAGTGAAATCGAGTAGGTCGGAGCACGTGAAACTTTGACTGAATATAGGTGGACCATCATCTAAGGCTAAATACTCCCAACTGACCGATAGTGAACCAGTACCGTGAGGGAAAGGCGAAAAGAACCCCTGTGAGGGGAGTGAAATAGAACCTGAAACCGTGTACGTACAAGCAGTAGGAGCCCACTTGTTGGGTGACTGCGTACCTTTTGTATAATGGGTCAGCGACTTATATTTTGTAGCGAGGTTAACCGAATAGGGTAGCCGTAGGGAAACCGAGTCTTAACTGGGCGAATAGTTGCAAGGTATAGACCCGAAACCCGGTGATCTAGCCATGGGCAGGTTGAAGGTTGAGTAACATCAACTGGAGGACCGAACCCACTAACGTTGAAAAGTTAGGGGATGACCTGTGGCTAGGAGTGAAAGGCTAATCAAACCGGGAGATAGCTGGTTCTCCCCGAAATCTATTTAGGTAGAGCCTCGGACGAATACTTACGGGGGTAGAGCACTGTTAAGGCTAGGGGGTCATCCCGACTTACCAACCCTTTGCAAACTCCGAATACCGTAAAGTAATATCCGGGAGACACACGGCGGGTGCTAACGTCCGTCGTGAAGAGGGAAACAACCCAGACCGCCAGCTAAGGTCCCAAAGTCATAGTTAAGTGGGAAACGATGTGGAAAGGCCCAGACAGCCAGGAGGTTGGCTTAGAAGCAGCCATCCTTTAAAGAAAGCGTAATAGCTCACTGGTCGAGTCGGTCTGCGCGGAAGATGTAACGGGGCTAAACTATGCACCGAAGCTGCGGATTCAGAATTTATTCTGAGTGGTAGGGGAGCGTTCTGTAAGCCGTTGAAGGTGTACCGGGAGGTATGCTGGAGGTATCAGAAGTGCGAATGCTGACATGAGTAACGATAATGGGAGTGAAAAACTCCCACGCCGGAAGACCAAGGGTTCCTATCCCATGTTAATCAGGGTAGGGTAAGTCGACCCCTAAGGCGAGGCCGAAAGGCGTAGTCGATGGGAAACAGATTAATATTTCTGTACTCGATATAATTGCGATGGGGGGACGGAGCAGGCTAAGCAAGCATAGCGTTGGTAGTCTATGTGAAAGTGAGTAGGGCGTTTGTTTAGGTAAATCCGGACA
>NZ_WTKV01000005.1:0-241606 GCF_011378705.1 Pseudoalteromonas sp. SA25
TGCAATCGGCAAATGGTTCAAACTCTGCAACTGACCGTGATGCACTGCAAAAAGAAGTATCAGCTTTACAAACTGAGTTGACACGAATCTCTGACACAACATCGTTTGGTGGGCAACAATTGCTAGATGGCAATTTTGGTACTAAGCAGTTTCAAGTGGGCGCCAATGCAAACGAAACTATTTCTGTGTCATTAAATAGTATTGCTGCTAGCGATATTGGTGTTCAATCTTTTGACCTTGAAGGTGCATCTGCGGGCTTAGGTGAAGCATCAGCATTAACCTCTACAGCAACTGCAAATAGTGTTACATCAGGTGGTTTGACCTTAGTAGGTAAGAATGGTGAGGATACACTTATTGGGAATGTTGCTGGTGCAAGTGCTGCAGAAATTGCAGATTCAATAAATGCAGCACAGTCATCTACAGGTGTAACTGCCGATGCGAGAACGCAAGTTGAGCTATCTACATTAAGTGGCGGTGGCGCACTTTCGTTTAAGTTAAATGGTAGTGTTATTTCAGCAAACCCTTCGTCGGGTACTGATATGGCTGCTATAGCAAGTGCCGTTAACGAGCGTTCAGGTGAAACCGGTATCTCTGCTGCGGTATCTGAAGCCGGGAAAATGATATTAACAGATGAGTCTGGTGATGATATTGAAATAACAGACTTCAAGGGCGGAGCTTCTGGAGCTGGGACAATAGTTGTTACTGGTGTCGATTATGATGGCACAACAAGTGCGACTACAGGTATTACATTAACTGGCGGTGGAGCTGATAAGGCTGTGACAGCTGGTACAGTAAGGTTATCCTCTACGCAGGCATTCTCAGTTACGTCTGGTGATACTACTTTAGGTGCTAATACAACTGGTGATGTATCTACTTTAGATAATGTTGGTAAGATGAATATTGAAACGCAAGCGGGTTCTCAAAATGCGTTAGATGTAATTGATGGTGCAATTGCAATGATTGATAGTCAGCGTGCTGACTTGGGTGCGGTGCAAAACCGTTTTGGTCATACAATTAGTAACCTTGCTAATATTTCTGAGAACGTATCTGCATCACGTAGCCGTATTCAAGATACTGACTTTGCTACTGAAACAGCGCAAATGACTAAAAACCAAATATTGCAACAAGCAGGTACGTCAATATTATCGCAAGCTAACCAGTTACCACAAACAGCACTTAGCTTATTAGGTTAATAAGTTAAAGCAATAGCTTAGTGGCTAGCTAACTAATACATAAAGTCAGTATTAGTATTTTAAAAAAGGAGGTGGCTTTAGCTACCTCCTTTTGTGGTTTAAGAATATAAACTAAGCTATTGTTGGTTTAATTAAGTGAAAAATAGGAATCTGTTATGAGCACAATCACTTCAAACGCAGAAATTACAACATTACCGACTCCCATTGCTAGTGATGATAAGCAAGTAGGGCAAACTGCTCGCTCTTTGACTGAGCGAGCGGTAGATGATGTAAAGCAAACGGAAGCGCTCAATCAACAAAAACTACAGCAAAGTCAATACGAAAATAATAATCAAGATGAAAAAACTCAGCCGTTAGAGCGCGAACAGCTAGAACAAATGGCACAACAATTGCAGGACTTTATGGGCGAAATGAACCGAAGTTTGCAATTTAAAGTTGATGAAGATTCTGGCCGCGATGTAATTAAAGTACTTGATAAAAACAGCGGCGAAGTAATTAAGCAATATCCTTCTGAGGAAGTATTAAGTTTAGTGTCTAAATTATCTGAATCTGCAGGAATTTTGATCGACCAAACAGTTTAGTCGATAGTTGTAATTACCAATATTAAGTTAGTTTATTTTTGAGTATTTAAAGAGGTAAAGTATGTCTATTACATTTAATGGTTTAGGCTCTGGGTTGGCTGTATCAGATATTGTTGATGCGCTAGTAAATGCTGAACAAGCACCAGCTGAAGCCCGTTTAAATACTACAGCAGGAAAATTAACAACGGATATTTCAGCGGTTGGAGCGCTAAAATCGGCGCTTGAAAAAGTGCAAACCTCAATGGGAGCATTGGGCGACAGTGATAACTATCAAAAGCGAACTGCATCTGGCAATGATAATTTTATATCAATTAGCTCAGATAAAGACGCTCAACCTGGTAGCTACAATGTAAAAGTAGACGCATTAGCACAAGCTCATAAATTGTCATCTCCTGCATTTGCAGCAGACGAGGCAATAGGTGCTGGTGTAATTACAATTGGCTCGGGCGAAAATAGCTTTTCCACTGTTTTATCGGCTACAAATACGTTAGAAGATTTACGCGACCAAATTAATAACGGCCCTTTTACTGGCAGTAATAGTAATGATTCTGTTGTTGCAACTATAATAACCAGTGATACCGGTCAGCATTTAGTGCTTACTAGTAAAGAAACTGGCGAAGACAACGCAATAACAATTACCGTACAAGACGATGACGGGAATAATACAGATACAGGCGGGTTATCTCGGTTAGCTTATGATGTATCAGACGCAGACACTGCTAACCACACAACTAATTTAACACAAGTTAATGCAGCACAAAATGCACAAATAACAATCGATGGCACTTTGACGGTATCAAGCAATACTAATGAGTTCAGTAATGTGATTGACGGCGTGGATATAACAGCTAAAAAATTGCATGATGTTGACGACGATATTAGTGATATTTCTGTTACCGAAAACAATAATAATATTAAAACAGGCTTAAATAGTTTCATAAGTAGCTACAATGAGTTGTTAGAGCTTAGTAACAACTTGGGGGCTTCAGGTGCAGATGGTGCAGGTGTTATGGCCGGTGATTCGCTACTTCGTGGCGTAATGTCAAAGCTTCGTAGTGAAATCACTGAGTCAGTTGATTTAGGCGATGGTAATTCGTTATCACTTTCGCAATTAGGCGTAGAAACAGACCGCTATGGTGTTTTAACGCTAAATACAGAAACACTAGATGAACAAATAGACGCTAATGTAAATTTAGTGCAACAGTTTTTTGTAGGCGATGACGATGATGGCTTTGCTCAGTCGTTTGATGAGCTAATGAGCTTTTATACAGACTCCGACGGTATTATCCAAAACCGAATAGACAGTAAAACGAATCAACTCGATGATTTAGATGATGATCGCTTGGACCTTGCCAGTAAAATGGAGTCGCTGTCGTCTCGTTTGTACGCTCAATATAATGCTATGGATTTACTAGTGGCGAGTCTTAATAACACCAGTAGTTATGTTCAAGCTCAGTTAGAGAATATGCCAGGCGTAGTTAGACAATCAAATTAATCACTGGGTAAAAAGTATTACAGAGTCAATAAAAAACCGCTAAGTTTAAACTTAGCGGTTTTTTATTGTGTACTGCTCTTTGGTTCAAATAGTAAGATATAGCTAGTACATTTAGTTAGAATAAAAGTCGTTTATTAAAACTATTTACTAGGTGGCTCTATAGGCCTTTATCGCCTTTCCTGATTTTTTATGTTTAATAATAGCTTTTGATGATTCGTTTTTGGCACAGTTCGCTTTTACTAAAATAGTATTTATACGAAGCTGGATTGACTTTAATTCTTCTTCACTTGGTATATCATTGCCCTCGCACCATTGCTTTATTTGGGCATTTAAAGCGTCTAAAAAAGGCTGAGCTTCGTCTGCATTATTATCGCTAACTAATACTTCAATTTTACTCAGTAATGCTCTTATTTGCTCAGAATAGCTTGTTAGCTGTTGTGAATATGTTGGCGTATCCATAATTAAAATTAAACCGTTGGGTTACGTTGCTCTAATGGTATGCTATCCCAGCCTTCTTTAATTTCTTTAACAATACTTGATACTTCAATAATTGCTTCAATATCGTTATTCATATTCGCTTGCGTTAAACGGCGCTGGCAGTAATCGTAAAGTGCCAATAAGTTGTTAGAAATACTAGGGTCTTGCTCTACTTCTAAATTAAGTGCGTCTTGTAGGGCACCAAATAATAAAACACAGGCTGAAATGTTTTCACCCTTCTTTTGTATTTCTTTGCGCTCAATAAATCCTTTTGTTGCTGCTAAACGACCGATAATATTACTAAATATAAGGTTTATTTGTTCGTAAGGTGCCATTTCGGCAATATTACTAGCACGAACTTGACTGTATTTTTTTACTGAGACATGGGCCATGGGAAATCCTAAAATTTAAAACGGTGAAAACTTTATTAGCAAAGCAATAATAATGCCAATGTTTATCATTGCCTCTATATCGACTATTCTTTAGATAACTTAAGTGATTAGATTGTAATAGGCTCTAACCCAAGCATTACAGTGTAACTAACTTTAGTCGATATGTAAAAAGACAGCAATTGCTTGCATCATTTTTTAAGTAACTTAGACTTGAAACTATATAAATTTATTTTAAGGAATCTGTTTTGAATACAGAGAATAATGAGCTAAAAAAAATGATGTTACATGCTACTTTATTAGCAAATATGACTTTATTAAAAGAAAAAATGCCTACCTTATATGATTTTTTTAAAAATTATCACCCTATAAATACGGGTGTAGTAATCGATGATAATGGGGATGAAAATTTATATAATAATAATCAATTTGTTTATAAAGAACCACCACAAAGCTTGGCTAAAAAACAAGTAACTAAGTTTCTAGAAAAACCTGCTTACTACAGTTACGAAATAGGGCATCAATCTGATGAGGACATTGCTTTCAAGCATGCTGCTTTGCTTAAATCTATTTATAATGTCAGAAGTAATAACACTGACAATAAAATTAGTAATCCAGCAAATGAAAGTCAGCTAGACTTTGTGTGTTTTTTAGGAGGAGGGTTAGGCTATCAAATAGAGGTGTTATTAAGCATGAAAAGCGTACCAAATGTGTTTTTATTTGAACCAAATAAAGATAGTTTTTATGCGCTATTACATTGCATAGAATTACGCCCTTTGTTTGAAAAGTGTACAAACAAAGGCGGTCGGTTCTCTATCCGCGTTGGAGGTGATGAGCATAATGTTGTGAATGAAATATCTTCATTTTTATTTCAACAAGGCCACTTCAATATGAGTGTAATGTACTTTTTCAAGCATTATGATAGTCCTCTGATGACTAAAATTGTTGAAAAAATAAAAGTCGCCGGCCATAGTATGCACGCAGGGTGGGGTTTTTTTGAAGATGAAATAATAGGTTTATCTCACACTTTAGCTAATTTGAATGCAAAATTTCCTATATTAAAAAAACCTTCTTTATTTAAAAACCCATTGCAAGACTCACCTGTATTTGTTGTAGCAAACGGACCTTCGTTAGATTTAGCGATAGATTTTTTAAAAGAAAATCAAGAAAACGTAATCATCATCTCGTGTGGTACGGCATTGAAAGCATTATTAGTCAATAAGATCGTTCCTGATATTCATGTTGAAATGGAGCGTGTGGCGGGTTTATTAGATTGGGTCAATGTTGTTGAGCGAACTAATGATTTGACAGTAAAATTAAAAGATCTAAATATTGTTGCTCTAAATACGGTATATGATGAGGTTTTAAAACGTTTTAAAACAGCTTATTTACTTCCTAAGGTTAGTGATTGTGGTGGAAGCTTTATTCGTGGGCTTGATATGAAAGCGCAGTACACCTACCCTGAATATATCAATCCTACAGTATCTAATACTAGTTTAGCGATCGCTGATAAACTTGGTTTTAAAGACGTTTATTTAGTTGGTATGGATTTTGGTTTTGTTTCACTAGATAACCACCACTCTAAACATAGTATCTATTTTGATAGTGACTTTAAGCATAAGGAATTAATGAAGAAGCTAATGAAGGGAGATATGTATGTGAAAGGCAACTTTAGAGATAGAGTATTAACTACTTACACGTTTGATTCGTCAAAATTTAATATAGAGCTGTTACTGGAAGAAAATAAACATATTCATGCATTTAATACTTCTGATGGTGCTTTTATATCCAATACTATACCTAAGAAAATAGCTGATATTGAAATTAATGAAAAAATAAATAATAAAAAAGAAAAAATTACAAAACTTCTTAAAGAAGCATCATCTCTAGACATTACACAGCTAAGCGAAATTGACAATAATATAGCCGAGATTAAAACTAGAACCAAATTGATATTAGGGCACTTAATTTCAATAACAACACCTTATTTTAATGATCGAGAAAATCTTGCTAATGCATTCACAATTCAAAATAAAATATTATTAGGGTTGTACGGGAGTCCGAATCATAATGATGTTTCTGTCTATTGGTTAATACAAGGGACATTTAGATATTTTCAAACATATATCATGGTAAACACTTATTATTATAGTAATTCAGAATCTCGAGCTGAATTTATGAATGCATGCATAGATGCCTTTCATAGTCATTTGAATGACATCTATATAGAGTTTGTCGAAAACTACGATAAACCGGCAAAAGTTTAACTTATTTCTTTGACAGCCGTACTATTAGAGCTAGTAAAATCCTATAGGTACTAGGTTACAAGAACGAGTTGATTGCGAAGAGGGAAGGCTGAAAAGTAATGTGATGCTCTTGCATTTAGTATAAAGCAGTCAAAAGTAGAACATTAGTAACCAAGTACTCTACAAATATAAAAGTTTCTATACACAAAAGTTATAGTATTTGAGTGTTGAGTCATTTATTCAGAAAAATACAAAATATTTCATCTACGTAAGGGCAAGACTTGTTGGTGACTATAGACTGGGTAGTGTGGACATAAATATCAGTTGATAGCGTCCCCTACTATATTAATCAATTTGTAACAATAGCGATAAGGTAGTTAGAATTCAATATCCACACAAGTGTTTTTGCAATTGGTGTCTGATTATATAACTTATAGTGGGTTTAATCTAATGGAGAGATATGTACTTTTCTAGTGTTAATATTTTAGTTGATAATGAATCATGGGTATTACCGTATGCAAAAAATCTATACGGGAAATTAAAAGAATTTAATTTGGAAGTTAAATTAGTTCGCTCTCAAAATGAATTGAAGAATGCAGATGTAACTTTTTTCTTGGGGTGTATACAGGTTGTTACTCCTAGAAATCTCGCTAAAAGCAAATTTAACTTAGTTGTACATGAAAGCGCCTTACCAAAAGGAAAAGGCTTTGCTCCAATGGCATGGCAGATAATTAATGGTTCTAACACTATACCTATTAGCTTAATTGAAGCAGATGATAAAGTTGATAATGGTAAAATATGGCTGCAAAAAAAAATATATCTAAAGGGAGATGAACTTTATTTAGAATGGCGGAAACTGCAGGGGGAGGCTACTGTATCTATATGTATTGAATTTATCCTTCAATATAAAAATCTTATACCTCATGAGCAGGTGGGTGAATCGACTATATTCAAGAAAAGAACAGCTAAAGATAGTGAGTTAAATACAGATTTATCAATTGCTCAGCAGTTCGATTTGTTAAGAACCGTTGATAATGATAATTTTCCAGCTTTTATTTACTATCGAGGCTACAAATATGAAATTTTAATTAAGAAAAAGCTATGAGTTTCTCTTTGAATTTATTTATTAGGGCTGATGCTTCTAGTATCATTGGGCTTGGTCATTTATACAGGACGCTTGTTTTTGCTAAATACGCTTTGCAATATGGTACAAAGGTACATTATTTTTGTAGAGATCATGACGGCTACGATTACAGTTGGCTATTAAAACATGGTGTAGCTCTCACAGTCAGGCAATCACGAAAAGAATTAGTATTTGATAGTGTTGAAAACAGCACAGATGATAAAGACTGGTTAGGTGTGAGTAGTATTGATGATAGCGATGAATTTAATATGCTTCTATCTCAATCTGTAAAAGACAAAACTATTGTGTTAGTTGACCACTATGGTGTCGATATTTGTTGGGAAAACTCTGTAAGGGAGTATTGTGATCAATTAATAACAATAAGTGACAAGGCATCAAGAAAATACGGCGCAGATATAGTTGTTGACCCAACATTTAATCGCGTACCTGAAGAATATTTAAATTATGTTAACGGTAATACTCAAGTGCTAACTGGCGGGAATATGTGCTTTATAGATAACCGCTTTTTAGAATTAAAAAGCGGAGCATTAAGTCGACGTAAGAGGAAAGCTAAAGTAAGTAATATTTTAATTATGTTTGGTGGGGCTGATCCATTGAATTTAACAGATAAACTACTTGAGCAATTAATAAGTTCTGGAATGCGTCATAATCTAAATATCGTTATCGGCTCTGCTAATAAACATAAAGCTCAAATCAAAAAAAAATATTCTTATCTTTCATTTATTAAAATTCATTACAATACTACTGAGATGCCGAAATTAACTGCCGAGGCTGATCTTGCTATCGGTGCCGCAGGAAGTGCATGTTGGGAGCGCGCAGTTTTGGGTTTACCCTCAATTATTGTCCCTTTCGAGTCAAATCAATTGGATATCGCTCATTCTCTTAATAAAGTACACGCTGCGGAAATTGTTACTTTAGAGCATTTTTCCAGTTTAAGTGAACGGGTTGCTTTATTATGTAAAAGTTATAAAAACCGGAAAATATTAACAGAAAATTCAAGCACAATTTGTGATGGGCAAGGGGCATTGAGACTCTATACGAGATTAGTAAATAAATATGTTTAATAATGAGATTTTTGTAGGTAGCCGGCGTATAGCAAACAACGAGCCAACTTATATAATTTGTGAGATAGGTTCAAACCACAACCAAAGTCTAAGTCAAGCTAAAGAGATGATTGAAATAGCTTATGAGTGTGGTGCTGACGCAGTAAAGTTCCAATCATTAAAATATGATCAACTTTATAAAAAAGATAAAACTCCGAAAGGTATTGAAAAATTATTTGAAAAAATTCATCTTGAAGAATCATGGTATAAAGAATTAGCTCTACATAGTCAAAAGGTGGGCCTCCATTTTTTATCCGCACCTACTTACCTTAATTCTATTGAATTACTTCATAAAGTAGGGTGTCCAGCTTTTAAAGTTGCGTCACCTCAATTTGATCTTTTTCCTGAAATTACGTTGGAAGCTGCTAAGTATAAAAAGCCTTTATTTATGTCAGTTGGGATTAGCCGTATTGGCGATATTGATCGAATGATGAAGCTCTGTAGTGATAAAAATATAAAAGATATCGTTTTATTACACTGCGTATCTCAGTACCCAACTCCACCTCGCCATGCTAATTTATCTTTTATACGAACTTTATCCACTATGTATAATACTATTGTGGGTTATAGTGATCATACTTTAGGTACACACTTTCCTGTTTCTGCAGTTGCTTTGGGCGCAAGAGTGATTGAAAAACACTTTACATTAGATAAATCGGATCAAGGGCCTGACCACTATTTTGCGAGTGAACCAAGCGAGTTTAAAATAATGGTGAATCAAATAAGAGAAATCGAAGTGGGCATTGGAAGTGGTGAAAAAGCCCCTTTGACAGATTGGGAGAGTAAACACAGGCAATCTATTGCAATGAAGTTTGTAGCTTCCAAAGTTATAAAAGCTAACACACAATTTAAACTTAATGATTTTCACTTACTTCGTGCTGAAGGAGGTATTAGTAGAGAGCATTTGGAGTTACTTGTAAATGGACAAATACAGACTGAACTAAAAGAAGGAGAACTATTGACATGGAAGAATATATGTCTCTCTTAAATAACAAAAAGAACGTTTTATTGATTAATATGGGATGGGAACAACAAGAGTATATAGAAAAACTACATAAATTAGAGTGTAATATATTTGCGGTACATCATGAAAAATGTAATGAAGATAGTCGGATTCAAGATTTGCTTATTTGTGACTACTTCTCTGTCAATGAAATAATTCAATTTGCTGTAAAAAATGATATTGAAGCCGTTTTGACAGATCAATGTGATTATGCATTATATGCTGCAGCTGCTGTAAATGATGCGCTTAGTCTTACTGGTGTGAGTATGAAAGAGGCTATCGCAACTACAGATAAGGGGATACAGCGTAATTTATTATCATTAAATAATGCTGCTTTACTACAGCCTCGGTGGTTTTTATGTAAAGATTTTCAAAATGCACATGATAATATAGAAGAAGTAGGTCTCCCGGCGATAGTTAAACCAGTTGATGCAAGAGGAAGTTTCGGTGTAACTAGAATAGACACTGTAGCTGAATTAAAAAGTGCGTTTTTTAGTGCTATAACACATAGTTTAAGTCGGCAAGTAATCATTGAGCAGTTTATTTCAGGTGAACAGTATACTGTTGATGGTTATATAGATTTAAAACTAGGTGCTCAAGTTTTAAATATTGCAAAAAAGAAGATGCTAAGTGAGAGTTTACAAGTCGCAGTAGAGATTTCCTATAATCAATTAATACCTGATAATTTATACTCTAAATTAGAAGAATATAACCTTGCTGTTGTAAAAGCATTAGGTATTAAATTCGGGATGACGCATGGAGAATATATGATCACCCCTAGTGGGGATATATACTTGATAGAAATAGCGAACCGTGGAGGGGGTTGTTTTACTTCTACTCTGATATTACATGCCGCTACAGGTTTTGATTTTTCATCTAAATTAATCGCAGATTCCTTTGCTGTTGAGTCCCCTAGGTGTAATTATGATTTACTTTCAAGAAATAGTATTAGCCTTATTTTTTTTAGTATTCCCCAATCAGGAAAAATAGAAAGTATTGAAGGCGTAGAAAAATTACTTTCAAACCCTAATATACTTTATTACCGCTGTAATATATCTATTGGCGACGATGTTGTCGTTACAAGTAATGATGCTGATCGACATGGATTTATAATCGTAAAGGATGTATTAATAATTAATATCAATTATGAGCTGCAATCAATAGATATTAATTTCGATAATGGCGAAGTTGTTAATCCAAAATGTTATTGAGAAGAGATCTTATGTTATGTGACGCTAATTTTCATTTACCTACGAGTTCAGGTTTGGATCTGCAAGATCCTGTAAATAAACTTGAGTTAGATAGTGTTATTGAGCAAGAATTTAATATTAATCAAAAAAATTTAAAGATAGTTCTTGAAGAGGCAATGTTAAAATCAGAAACTTTAGGCTTAAGTCATGCGCATTACATGATTTTAGATGAAAGTGCTGCAAGCAGTTTATTATTGAATGATTTTAGTGACGTTTTTTTTAATATTCATGTTTCTTTATTGATGAATTTTAGGCGAAAAGAATATAAAAAGGTTATTGATGAAATTAGCCGGCAGGGGGCAGTCGGAATAAAATTGCATCCCTACTTGCAAGAAATAATAGAAAAAGATTATAACAAAGTATTAGAAGTTGTAACTTATGCATCTGAAAAAAAACTCATAATTTCAGTCGATTGTTCATATGGGACAAAAAACTTATATAAAAGTAATGGGGTTCATTTAATTGCTTTCCTTTTGTCTAAAAATATCGAGACCAAAATAATCGCCTTACATTTTGGAGGACCTAAAGTATTAGATGTTATGTCTTTAATGGCGCAACACACTAACCTTTATTCTGAATTATCATTATCTTTATCTTACTGGAAGGGAAGCTCTGTGTGGCAAGACTTATGTTTTGCAATTAAGAAAGTAGGGGCTCATCGTTTTATGTTTGGCAGTGATCAACCTTTTATCGAGTTTTCTAAAGCCTTACATGATTTTAACCTTTTTTGCGAATTTGCTGATTTATCTAACTCAGAGATGTCTGACTTATCCAGTCAGACATATTTAGGTATTTTTGAAGGACAATGATGAACCCAATAGTAAAAAGTATTCCGCAAGCTTTATCTGTATACATTAATCAATTGGTTTATAAATTAAAGCAAAGGCAATTTAATATTATAACTTTATCATTGGGCGAAGCGTATTTTAATATCCCTTCAATAGACTTTAATGATATTGACTTTGAAGCGGGTTATCATTATTCAGATAGTCAGGGGTTATTTTCATTACGAAAAAGAATCAGTGATTATTATTATAATTCGTACGGTGTAAAATGTTCTCCAGAAAATGAAATATTAATTACTGCAGGTTCCAAAGTTGTCATTTACATGGCTATGCTAGCTGTATTAAAAAAAGGAGATGAAGTATTAACGCATGAACCAGCTTGGCTAAGCTACCAAGAACAGGTGAAATTGGTGGGTGGGGTATCATCTTTTATTCCTTATGACGCTTCTGTAGAAAGTTTTGAAAGTTATATTACCAATAAAACACGCTTGATTATTATTAATAACCCAAATAATCCTCAAGGTAAGGTATATAGTAAGTCTGAAATGCAACTTATCCACAGGTTATGTTTAAAATATGACATTTATTTGTTGGTTGATGAGGCATATAGTGATTTTGTCGATGGAGATGATTTTTGCTCTGCAGGTAAAGCTATAAAAAAATTGGATAATCTCATCATAGTTAATTCGTTATCTAAAAATTTTGGTATGTCTGGTTGGCGAATTGGCTATGTGATTACGAATAAAGAATTAACCCAAGAGTTACTTAAATTAAACCAACACCTTATAACTTGTGCACCCACACCTTTAATGATGTATTTAGATAAACATTTTGACGCGATACTTAATACAACAAGACAGCAAGCTGTTTTAGTCACAAAGAAAAGAAACAGAATAGTAAAAAAAGCTGAATCACTAGGTTTTACGTGTTTACCAGGGAGTGCAACATTTTATATTTTTATAGATCTTAATAAATACCTTGGAAGTGTCTATGATTTAACACTATATCTATTATTAGAGTGCAAAATCGCTGTTGTACCTGGTTTAGCGTATGGAGGAAGTACGGAGGGGTTTATTCGAGTTTCAGTAGGCACAGAAAGTGAGGTGGATATTATAAAAGCGCTAAAAGAAATACAAACTGTAATCAACAACCCTAGTTTATTAAAAATAGATGTAGATTTACTTTTGAAAAAAAACAACTTACCGAGTTTTTATTGATAGGAGTATCATTATGTCGACTGTATTAGTCGTTGTAGCTCATCCAGATGATGAAGTACTCGGATGCGGAGGTGTAATAGCTCGGCATACATCTCAAGGAGATAAAGTTGTCCTGTGCTGTATGACAAACGGTGTTTCTGCTAGAGAAAATCATCATGAGGAGCTGCTAAAACGACAATTAGCACAGAAAAGTGCTTCAATAGAGCTTGGGTTATTTGATGTCATTAACTTTAACTTTCCCGATAACCAACTAGATAGTGTGCCTTTATTAACTATCGTTAAGTCGATTGAAACAGTGATGAGTAAATATAGACCAACAATTATATATACTCATTTTTCAGGTGATTTGAATATAGATCACAGTATTACAAATCGTGCCGTTTTGACTGCTTCTCGTCCTCAAAAAGGAAATACCGTAAATGAAATTTATAGTTTTGAAGTGCTAAGCAGTACGGAGTGGTATCCGAATAGCTCCCAAATATTTTCACCGCAAATGGTTGTTGATATCACCCATGTATATGAAAAAAAAGTACGTGCATTGAATTGCTATGAATTAGAGCTAAGACCATTCCCCCATAGCCGAAGTTATGAATGTATTCATGCATTAGCCACTTTGAGAGGGGCTACGCATGGGTTTAAATTTGCAGAAGCTTTTATGGTTGAAAGGATATTAGTTAATACATAATAATTTTTATAAATAATTTACGTTAGAACCTTTAATTAATTAGGATGAGCTAGTGAGTCAGTGTGTAGTGGTCAATAAAATTTGGCCACAGTTTTAGAATCTTGATATCTAACCTCAGATTCATTTGGCGCTAAACCGGCATTATAATGATGCGGCCTAACGTTGTTGTAATATCCGTTGATATAATCACTAACGCTATATTTAGCATCTATAAAATTTCCATATCCAACCTTTGGCATAAATTTCCATATCCAACCTTTGGCATCCATTCCGTTTTAAAGCTTCTAAAAAATCGCTCCATTGGTGCATTATCCCAACAGTTTCCACGCCTACTCATACTTTGTTTGATTTTATAGCGCCATAAACGTTGACGATATTTTAAACTGGTATAGTGACTACCCTGGTCTGAATGAAACATCAGTCCTGTCGGTTTTCCTCTGCTTTCATACGCGAGTTCAAGCGCTTTTAGCGTTAAATTAGTATCTGGCGACAACGACATGGCCCAGCCAACTATTTTACGTGCAAATAAATCAATAATAACGGCTAAATAAGCCCAGCGATTACCTACCCAAATATACGTCACATCACCGCACCACACAGTATCTGGCTTAACAACATCAAATTGTCTATCAAGCAGGTTTGGAATTTCAAGGTGTTCATTACCGCCGCGTTTATATGAATGTTGAGGTACTTGGCAGCTTTCAAGCTTTAATTTAACCATTAGCTTAGCAGCACGATAACGACTCAATTCAAAATCGTTGTTCGTTGCTATTGCCGCGATTGTCCGCGCCCCAGCTGAGCCGCCGCTCATTGCATGTATTGCTCTAACTTCAGCCTCTAGCCTTACTTGTTCTGGTGTCGGCGTTGTATCCCTTATAGCCCAATATTTATAGCTGCTACGATGCACATTGAATACGTTACACAGCACGCTAATTGGGTAACGCTCTCGTTGATTTAGTTTCTCAATTAACGAGAATTGTTCAGGGAGTCGGACATCAAGAGAGCGGTAGCCTTTTTTAATATATCCTTTTCTAATTCGATGCGTTGGATTTGCTTTTTAAGTTCGCGGATTTCAATTTGTTCGGGCGTCATTGGCGAAGCTGATGGTGGCTGGCCATTACGCTCTTGCTTTAATTGAGTAACCCACTTACTAACGGTTGATTTACCCACACCCATCGCTTTGGCTGCTTCTTCTTGAGTATAACTTTGGTCAACTACAAGCTGAGCTGTTTCTAATTTGATTGCTGCAGAATACGTTGCGCGTTTTAATTTCGTCATTTTTTCACCCAAATTTGTATGCTTATCAGCATAACATTTCTTTCTTAATGGGTGGCCAAAATCACTGTACCACTACAGCCAGAAAGCGTTAGAAAATCAAAGTTTATAAAAGAAGATATACAATATTTCGATTTTATAGAGTCTTTAGAAGAACTCGAGATTCCGATTAAAGATTTGATTTATCATTTCCCATTATATGCAGGGCAAGTCAATATTGCTCGATTACTTACATTTTATGAAATTTATAAGCAAGTAGTAAACATATCAGGAGAAGTTGCTGATATCGGTACTTGGAAGGGAGCTTCGCTGCTTACATTAGCTAAGTTGAGCAGTCTACTTGAGCCACATTCAAATACAGAGTTATACGCTTATGATTGGTTTCAAGGGACGCATACGGAGTCAAACTATAATGAAAGTGGTAAAACCGTATATCAAAGTAGTCGTGTAGAGCTTGAGAAACTTATCTCAGGTCAAGGTCTGCAAGATCGAATTAATATAAATGAATTAGATTTATCTAAAGATACAAAGGGGTATTTCGAGGGTAAATCATGGTTAAGATTTAAATTAATTTTTATGGATTGCGGTATTCAAGCAGTATTAAAGCATTCATTACCTGAATTTTGGGATAAACTTTCTAATGGAGGGATTTTAGTACTAGATCACTATAATCACCCAAGCTCACCTTATGAATCAGATGTAGTACAATCTTTGATCGGTGATAGAGTGGTACATCAAATCCCTTTCTCTAGAAGCCCAACAGGCTATATTATTAAATGATCTTATTTCCTAATAGGTTTTTGTAATATTTCGAAAGCTAATTCTGCTTGTTCCCAATCATCAAGTGTATCGATATCGTGCACTAGTTGTCTGGGGATTATAATAGCAGCACTATTAGATGAAAAAAAGGGTTTAGATTCTTTTATTGCGGATGGAGAGCACCAATAAAACTGTCCCGCATCATGAAAGGCCGGAATTAAATCTTGAGAGCGGCTTGTTAAATGTTCTGGTTGAAACATACTGATAGTGCTTAGATCATTAAAATAGAATGCTCTTTGAATTGGGAAGTTATACTCAGTTGCCGAAAAAGTATAATTTAAGTTTGATGACATAATTTGTTCCCTGCCTTTTGCGATGGCATGCTCTGTTAAAAATGGGGAAGTTGCATATATACAGCAAATATATGTAACGTTAAAATTATTTTCTTCTAACCAAGTTAGCGAATGATTCAGTACATCAAGTGTGCCAGTATAATCGTCAGCTAAATTATTAGGTCTCATAAATGGAACTTCAGCACCATAGCTCCTTGCTATTTCCGCTATTTCCTGGTCATCGGTTGACACAATAATATGCTCGAATAAACCGCTCTTTTTAGCCACTTCAATTGAATACGCAATTATTGGTTTACCATGAAACATTTTAATATTTTTACGAGGAATTCGCTTGCTGCCACCACGGGCAGGTATAATTGCTATATTCATTATTAACACTCTAGTATGGCTTTTAATTTAGCAATTACTTCATCTTGTTGCTCATAAGTCATACCATGGAACATAGGAATAGAAATTGCGTTAGTATAATAAGCTTCAGCATGCGGGTAATCTCCAGGCTTAAAACCCATTTTTTGATAGTAAGGTTGTAAATGAACAGGAATATAATGCAAGTTAACCCCAAGCCCACCTCTTCTAAGCTCATCAAACACTTGTTTATACGTTTTTGAAAGCTTTTCAATGTCTAAGCGAATCACGAATAAATGTAATCCTGAATAGGTCTCTGGTAATTGATATGGCAAAGTAATCGGCAAGTTAGCTAACTTTTCATAGTAACGGGCAGCTAATTGATGGCGTGTAGCTACAAAATTACTTAAACGCTGCATTTGTGATAACCCTAGCGCAGCTTGCAATTCGGTCATACGGTAATTAAAACCTAAGGTTATTTGCTCGTAATACCATCCACCATGCGATGGATTTTCCATTAGAGCTTCATCGCGTGTAATACCATGGCTTCGGTATAGATCCATTTTTTCTGCTAGTGATTTGCTGTTTGTCAAGGCTGCACCACCTTCAGCGGTAGTGACGATTTTTACTGGATGAAAACTAAATACGGTTATATCACTGAACTCACATGCACCAACTGGTTTGTTTAAATAATGGCCACCAATAGCATGTGATGCATCTTCTATAACTTTAAAGTTGTACTCGATAGATAGTGAGCGGATAGCTTTCATATCACATGGCTGCCCACATAAATGAACAGCAACGAGTACTTTAGGTAATTTTTTTTCAATTTTTGCTTTTTCTAACTTTTTTCTAAGCTCATTTACCGATAAGTTATATGTTGCAGGGTCAATATCGACAAAGTCAACGGATGCACCACAATATAGTGCACAGTTGGCGGATGCGACGAAAGTAATAGGTGATGTCCACAAAATGTCGCCTTGGCTCAACTTTAAAGCTAAACATGCAATATGCAATGCAGATGTTGCGCTATTTACAGCAAGTGCATAGGTTGCACCTGTTACATCAGTTAACGATTTTTCAAATGCAGGAACTTGAGGGCCTTGAGTTAACCAATCTGAGCTTAATACATTTACTACAGCATCAATGTCTTGTTGTGAAATTGATTGCTTACCGTATGGAATCATTTAACTTCTTCTTAAACTAATGCTTGTATATTGAATTCTTTTATTTCTTTAATCGTCATAAAGTGTGAATTATGCAGCGAGTTATACTCAAATCCTTGCTCAACTTTATCTCCTTTTTCACCCAGTGCGTTTACAGTAAAGTCATTACTGCGGCTACTAAACTTAATACCAGGAGCAATAACAAAATGGTCATTATACTCATAAGTTTCAAAGCATAAATCAGCTGGGCACATTACCTCATGTAGTTTTTCACCTGGGCGAATTCCGATGATCTTCAGTGGCAAATCAGGGGCCATGGCTTTTGCAAGATCTGTAATGCGAATAGAAGGAATTTTAGGAACGAAAATTTCACCGCCTAACATACGTTCAAAGTTAGTTAATACAAAATCTACACCTTGCTGAAGGTTTATCCAAAAACGAGTCATTTCTTCATGAGTGATTGGAATATGATCGCGTTTTTCGTCAATGAACTTTTGAAAAAGGGGGACAACAGAGCCGCGAGAGCAAACCACATTTCCATAACGTACAACAGAAAAGGTTGTTCGGTTACCGCCAGCAATATTGTTAGCTGCGACAAATAGTTTATCTGACGCCAATTTAGTTGCACCGTATAAATTAATTGGGTTTGCTGCTTTGTCAGTAGATAGAGCTATGACTTTTTCAACATCGTTATCTAGTGCCGCATCAATAACGTTTTCTGCGCCATTAATGTTTGTTTTGATGCATTCCATAGGGTTGTACTCAGCGGCGGGAACTTGTTTTAGTGCGGCCGCATGAATAACGTAGTCAACCCCGCGCATTGCGCGAATTAATCTATCTTTATCTCTTACATCGCCAATAAAATAACGCATACAAGGTTGGTCGAACTCTTGTTGCATTTCAAATTGCTTAAGCTCATCGCGTGAAAAAATAATTATTTTTTTAGGATTGTAGCGCTCAAGTAGCGTTTTTACGTATTTCTTTCCAAATGAACCAGTACCACCAGTGATTAAAATTGTTTTATTATTGAACATAGTACTACCCAAATTATTTATTATTGGCATTTTATTACACGTAATCGTAATTTTTTAATACATATCTCAATACTTTAACTACAAGCAAGCAAAGTGCCAAGTTAATTTAGTAAAACGGTGGTATAAAGTATGGGATTTAGTAAGTTAAGTTATAATTTAATCAGTTAGCACCTTTTTACTGTTATGAGAGTTTGATCGTTGCGAATTAACGTTTTAAACCAAACGAATCAAGCTAGTAAGAAGTTTATAAAGTAATTAACCTCAAAGAAAATAATGCGCAGCCTGAGTTACTCTGGCTATTGTTTAGCAAAAATCTATTTATCCGCTTTAATAACATGAGCAATCGATAGAAGCTATTCTAGATTTATTTTAGTTTTGGTACTTAATGATTAACTATTAAGTATGATTGACTTAACTAGCCCGTCTGTTTTTTGGCGTTTATGTCAAAAAACTGCCGCTATCACTTGCATCCATGCTGAACTGGCTTACAATTTAACTAATTATACAAATTAGTGAAAGTACGGCTCGCTAAATATGATCTTGATTTTAGATAATAATAACAACCGCGCAATAGGATTAAATGCTTCACTTGGCTTTATTGGTGAAGCTGCTCAACTATTAAGCGAAGATTGCTTTGAACAAGAATGCAAAAAATATCAGCAGCAAGAATGCATGATTATTTTAGGAGCGTTGCAATCACTTGACCACGAAAGCTTAATTAAACGCTATCCAACATTACCGTTTTTATTAATTGGCGAAACGCTAAAACCACTATTAAGTATAGCTAATGTGGTGGGGCTTATTTGCGAGCCATTTAATCACGAAGTGACAACTCAGTTACTTCACGACTGTCAGCAATATCAGCGTATGCTGCCTAATGAGCATAAGCATACTAAACCGCATAAGATTTTTGATGGACTTGTTGGTGAAACAGAGGCCGTAAAAGATGTTCGCTTTTTAATAGAACAAGTGGCAAAAACCGACGCTAATGTTTTAATTTTAGGCGAATCAGGCACAGGTAAAGAAGTGGTTGCCCGTAATGTTCACTTGCTTTCAAAGCGTATTAATGGACCGTTTGTACCAGTTAACTGTGGTGCTATTCCTGCAGAGCTGCTCGAAAGTGAACTATTTGGCCATGAAAAGGGCGCGTTTACTGGTGCTATATCGGCTCGTAAAGGGCGCTTTGAACTTGCTCAAGGTGGAACGCTATTTTTAGATGAAATAGGCGATATGCCACTGCAAATGCAAGTTAAGTTGCTGCGAGTATTGCAAGAACGCAGCTACGAACGTGTAGGTGGTACCAAGGCTATTCAGGCTGATGTACGCGTTATTGCAGCCACGCATCGTAATCTTGAAACAATGATTGAAGAGGGCAGTTTTAGGGAAGATTTATATTACCGCTTAAATGTATTTCCTATCGAAAATCCATCGCTGAGTGAACGTGCTGATGATATTCCACTGCTTTTAAAAGAGTTAATGCGCCGTGTTAACGACCAGACTGGTTCTACCGCTAAGTTTACAGAGCGCGCAGTTGAGAGCTTAAAAGAACATGCTTGGCCTGGTAATATTCGTGAGCTTGCTAACTTAGTGGAACGAATGGTTATTATGTTTCCTGAGAAAGTGGTCGATATACCTGATTTACCTAATAAATATCGTTACATTGAAGTTGAAGCCTACGAGCCAGAATACCCTGAAGAGTTAATGGAAAAAGACGCCTTTAACGATATATTTAGCACCGGCTTTAGTGATTACGAAAGTGAGCCAGACGCTGAGTTTAGCCAAACGGGTAGTGGTTTATTGCCAGATGATGGTATTGAACTTAAAGATTATTTAGCAGAGCTTGAAATTAGCTTAATAACCCAAGCGTTAGAGCGCTATGATTACGTTGTGGCTCGCGCAGCCGAAATATTAGGTGTTCGCAGAACAACACTTGTTGAGAAAATGAAAAAGTATAATCTTTCAAGAGATTAAGGTTTAAAAGCAGCTGTCAGTGTTTAGTTATAAATTGGCCAAACACAGTAGATAAATAACCCCTCGTTTTGTAGGTGCGGTTTTATACCGCACTTTACTTAAAAATATTAGCAAGAGCGCGAAGTAAATTCGCACCTACACGGTTTTTACTTTTGTTGTAGACGCTAGACTTGCTCGCGTGAAAAACAAGACTTTTAATCATTTAAATAAAACGTTATTTCACAAATAGAAAAAACGAGGGTAAATGAGAAGCCATAGTCAACCTACGCGTTACTTCTCTAAAGCGAAGCGTCTCTTAACCTCTTTGTAAACAAATCACTTTTATAGCTATAAATCACTTACCCACTAAAAGCCTTAATAATTTCTTCTTTTCTAAAACAATCATTACTGTGATCGTTAACCATACCGCAGGCCTGCATATGAGCGTAAACCGTTGTAGGGCCTAAAAACTTAAAACCCCGTTTTTTTAAATCTTTCGCAAATGCGGTTGATGCCTCTGTAATTGCTGGGTAGTCCTCAACGTTATTTAAATTACTTATAATCGGCTTATTACCCACAAACTGCCATTGGTAGTTACTAAAGCTACCAAATTCTTTTTGTATTTCTATAAAGCGTTTAGCGTTATTGACGGTTGCCGCAATTTTTAAGCGATTGCGCACAATCCCTTCATCAAGCATTAGTCTCTCAACGTCATCTTGTGTGAATTGTGCCATTTTATCTACATCAAAATTAGCAAATGCTTTTTTGTAACCGCTGCGTTTTTTTAAAATTGTGTACCAGCTTAAGCCGGCTTGCGCGGATTCAAGCGTGATAAATTCAAACAGTTTTGTATCATCATAAAGAGGCACACCCCATTCTTCATCATGGTAAATAACGTAGTCGGGTTTAGTGGTGTCGAGCCACGGGCAACGGCACTTTATTTGCTCACTCATTATTATTCCTTTTTGTGTGCGTCATTTTTATGTCGCTCAAATTATTGATGTAACTTAATGATAAGTATGTAAATAAATTTTGGTATAAATCGTGCATTTAGACATATATCTACATCAATTCGAGATTTGATTATGGCCCTTGCTAGCGTGCTTAAACCACAGTTTTTTTCTGCAAATCAGTATAACCCATGTTTACTTCAAGAGGAGTACATTGGTGAATTAAGCGATCTGCGCAAGCAAGCAAGTTGGCTTTCACATTTGGTTGATACCATGCCAGCAGGTGTGGTTGTACTTGATGGCAAAGGGTTGATTGCAAAAGCGAATCAAATAGCGATTGATATGCTTGGCGAGCCACTTGAAGGCGAACGCTGGTTTAATGTTATTCAGCGCTCTTTTAGGCCACATCAAGATGATGGTCACGAAGTGTCTTTAAAAGACGGGCGCCTAATAAAACTTGATATTACCGCTTTAGCCCCAGAGCCAGGGCAACTTATTTTAATGACGGATTTAACCGAAACTCGCCGTTTACAAAAACGTGTTGCACATATGCAGCGATTAAGCGCGCTGGGTAAAATGGTTGCGTCACTGGCGCATCAAGTACGTACGCCGCTCTCAGCCGCTATGCTGTACGCTGCTAATTTAGGGTCTAAGCGCTTACCCGAAGCATCTCGCGATAACTTTCAAACAAAGTTAATGTCGCGTTTAAAAGATTTAGAAACTCAAGTAAACGACATGCTGTTATTTGCCAAA
This sequence comes from Pseudoalteromonas sp. SA25, assembly GCF_011378705.1. NCBI lineage: Bacteria > Pseudomonadati > Pseudomonadota > Gammaproteobacteria > Alteromonadales > Pseudoalteromonadaceae > Pseudoalteromonas > Pseudoalteromonas sp. SA25. The sequence goes on from NZ_WTKV01000005.1 coordinate 22,154, forward strand.
AGTGGCGATCAGCAAGTTGTTGAGCAAGTTTCAATGCAGCAGCTTTTAACAGAAGTTAAAGCAGGTGCTGATGCGATGGTCGCACTTAATGAAAGTGAGCTGGATGTAAGCTTACCAGAGCCAGATATACAAATAGTCGGTAATAAAACGGCATTGGCCAGTGCTATTCAAAATCTTGTGCACAATAGTATTCAAGTTATTGGCGGCGGTGCAAAAGTAAAAATTAGCGCACAAAGAGATTTAAAAGATTTAGATATGGTTCGTATTAGCGTGAGCGACAATGGCCCAGGTGTTGATTTAAGCCAAAGCGATAAAATTTTTGAACCATTTTTTACTACAAAAAGTCAGGGCACAGGTTTAGGACTTGCTGTAGTGAGTTCGGTGGCTAGTGCGCACCAAGGCCGTGTTGATGTGACCAATAATACGCAGGGTGGTGCCTGCTTTAGCTTGTTACTGCCTATTAAGGCAACATCTAAATTAGAGGGATCATTATGAGTAACACTATTTTAGTTGTCGAAGATGACGCTGGGCTTCGTGAAGCCTTAATAGATACCCTTGAAATGTCGGGTATTGAATGTGTTGCAGCGAGCAGTGCTGAGCAAGCTATGTTACTGCTTAAAAAAGATCAATTTTCGCTTGTTGTAAGCGACGTGCAAATGGGCGCAATGAGTGGCCTTGATTTACTACGCAGTATTAAATTAAACCACCCTGATTTACCTGTATTGATGATGACGGCGTACGCCACAATCGACGATGCGGTAGAAGCCATGCGCCTAGGTGCAATTGACTACATGGCTAAACCATTTGCACCTGAAGTGCTGTTAAATATGGTGAGCCGTTATTTGCCTGAAAAAGCAAAAGAAACCGACGGCCCCATTGTTGCTGACCCAACTAGTATTCAATTATTGGAGCTTGCAAGTAAAGTAGCACGCTCTGATGCAAGTGTAATGGTACTTGGCCCAAGTGGTTCTGGTAAGGAAGTACTTGCGCGTTATATTCATGATAAGTCGAGCCGATGTAATGAGCCATTTGTAGCGATTAACTGCGCGGCTATTCCTGAAAATATGCTCGAAGCCACGTTATTTGGTTATGAAAAAGGGGCTTTTACGGGGGCGATTCAAGCATGTCCGGGTAAGTTTGAGCAAGCACAAGGCGGTACTATTTTACTTGATGAAATTACTGAGATGGACTTAGGACTACAAGCTAAACTGTTACGCGTACTGCAAGAGCGTGAAGTAGAGCGTTTAGGGGGGCGTAAAACAATTCAGCTCGATGTACGTATTTTGGCAACCAGTAATCGTGATTTAAAAGAAGCTGTGTCTGAAAATCAGTTTAGAGAAGATTTATATTACAGGCTTAATGTTTTTCCACTTATGTGGCGACCATTGAGCCAACGCCCTGGCGATATTATTGTATTGGCTAAGCATTTAATTGAGCGCCATATAAGTAAAAGCAAAGAGCCTATGGCGTATTTAGATAAAGCTGCCGAGCAAAAGTTACTGGCTCACGCGTGGCCTGGTAATGTGCGCGAGCTTGATAACGTTATACAGCGTGCACTTATATTGCGCACGGGTAACACAATAAACGAGCATGCTATTTTTATCGAAAACTTAGTATCTAATAACTTTGTTATGGAGCCATCATTGGCACCAGCGCAAACAGTATCGCCAACAGAATTAGCTCACGCAGATAAAGGCGTTGACAAAAGCACGCTAAGCTCTGCATATTATGATGAAAAATCGCATGCCGAGGATGAGCCTAAGCAAGGTTTACTAGCGGCAGATACCGGTAGCTATAAAGATGAGCTTAAAGACAAAGAGCATCGCATTATTTTAGAAACCCTTGCACGTTGCCAAGGCAAGCGTAAAGACGTTGCCGAAACGTTGGGCATAAGCCCACGAACTTTACGTTATAAACTAGCGCAAATGCGCGATTTAGGTATTTCACTTCCTGCATAACCTCCTATAAACCCTAAGTTTGCGCTACGAACTTAGGGTTGTCAAAACTCTGACTAACACAAATTAAAGTTAACCTATTGTATTTTAATGATTAATTATTTGGCATGCTTTGTGCTTTATTACTTGTAAGAGTTCACTGCGTGTCAGAGATAAATTATGAAAATTCAAAACAGTGCTGTATTTCAAGAAATGCAATCAATGGCTTTAGAAGCCGGCCGTAATAATCAAATAAATAAATTGCCGACTCAAGTTCAACCTACTTCTACTTCCCAGTTTGGCGACATGCTAAGTGATGCACTAAATTCAGTGCATGGATTACAACAAGATGCCGCGCAAAAAGTAACAGCAGTTGAGATGGGTGATCGAAGTGTATCGCTTGCTGAGGCGATGATTGCTTCTCAAAAATCGTCAGTTGCTTTTGAGGCTACAGTACAGGTTCGTAATAAACTTGTTGAAGCTTATAAAGAAATCATGAACATGCCTGTTTAATTAGGTAGTGGAGAATTATTGTGGCGCAATCTAACCAATCTACAGACCTAGCACTTGCTGGTGGCGGTATTGACCAAAGTGGTGGTGATGATCAACAAGAACAAAAGTCAGGCTACTTAAGTGCTTTAAATGGTGTTGATGTATTGCGCCAAGTAACATTGGTTATAGCATTGGCTATTTGTTTAGCTATCGCGATTTTCATTATTATTTGGGCTCGTCAGCCAGATATGCGCCCGTTAGGCAAAATGCAAACTGAAGAGCTTATTCAAACACTCGACTTTTTAGATGCGCAACAAATTGAATATCAACTAGATGGCAATGTTGTATCGGTTGATGAAAGCGAATACCAAAATATTAAATTGTTAATGACCCGCGAAGGGTTAGAGCAAGGGCCAGCATCTGGCTCTGATATAATTATGCAAGATATGGGCTTTGGTGTAAGCCAACGCTTAGAGCGCGAACGCCTAAAACATGGCCGTGAACAGCAATTAGCACGGACCATTGAAGAGCTTAATAATATTACTCGCGCTAAAGTATTGTTAGCCATTCCTAAAGAAAACGTATTTGCCCGCAGAGAGAAAAAACCATCAGCAACTGTTGTATTAACACTCAAACGTGGACGCTCACTTGACCGTGAAGAAGTAGATTCTGTTGTTGATATGATTGCTTCGGCAGTACAGGGTTTAGAGCCTATGCGAGTTACTGTTACCGATCAAAATGGTCGATTACTAAATTCAGGTTCGCAAAGCTCATTAGCAGCACGCTCTCGTAAAGAATACGATTTAGAACGTAAGCGCGAACAAGAGTACCTTGAAAAAATAGACAGTATTTTAATACCGGTTGTTGGGCTTGCAAACTATACAGCTCAAGTTGATTTGAGTATGGACTTTAGCTCGATTGAGGAAACTCAAAAGCGTTATAACCCAGACCTACCAGCGGTTAGAAGCGAAACCACATTTGAAGAAAATAACATTGGCGGCCTAGCTGTTGGTATTCCAGGTGCGCTTACAAATCAGCCACCGTTAAACTCGAACATTCCTGAGGTTGCGGGGCAAGGTGGTGCAGGCACAGCTACATCACCAACACGCAGCCACAAAGAAGCCACGCGTAATTATGAACTCGATACAACCATTTCGCACAAGCGCCAGCAAAGTGGTGTAATACGTAGAATAAGCGTATCAGTTGCTGTTGACTACATCGCTAAAGTGGGAGAAAACGGTGAAACAACCATGACTCCACGTTCGGTAGAGGCATTGTCAAATATTCGTCGCTTACTACAAGGTGGTGTAGGTTTTGATATGCAACGTGGTGATGCACTTGAAGTCGTGACAGTGCCGTTTGTACGTGAAGAAACAAATTTAGCAATAGAAGTGCCACTGTGGGAACAAGACTGGTTTATGAAAATAGCCCGCCTTGTATTAGGCGCCTTAGTTATCATTGTATTGATAATGGCAGTAGTAAAACCAATGCTTAAACGCTTAATTTACCCAGACGATACACTAGAAGAATACGACGAAGATGCATTAAGTTCAGGCGTAGATATTGGCGACAATACACTTGATATGCTAAATAAAGACTTTGATTCTGCTTCGGTTGGTTTCTCAAGTGATGGTACACTGCAGTTACCGGATTTACATGGCGACGAAGATTTACTTAAAGCAATTCGTGCCCTTGTAGCTAACGAACCAGAACTATCATCACAAGTAGTCAAAGCGTGGTTAACAGAAGATGACTGATCAAGAACAAAAACAACTCCCGCCAGCCTTTGATGTTGATAAGCTAGATGGGGTAGATAAAGCCGCTATATTACTTTTGAGTTTATCAGAAGAAGATGCCGCGCAAATCCTTAAACACTTAGAACCTAAACAGGTGCAAAAAGTGGGTATGGCGATGGCTGGGTTACAGGACTTATCACAAGCTAAGATTAGCGCTGTACACAACTTGTTTATAGAACAAATTCAAAGCTTTAGTACCATTGGTTTTCAGTCAGAAGACTTTATTAAAAAAGCGCTTACAGCAGCACTTGGTGAAGACAAAGCCGCTAGCCTTATTGACCAAATTGTTATGGGCTCAGGCGCTAAAGGCTTGGATTCATTAAAATGGATGGACTCTAAGCAGGTAGCAAACATTATTCGTAATGAGCATCCACAAATTCAAACCATTGTATTATCGTACTTAGAGCCAGAGCAGTCTGCTGAGATTATTGCTCAGTTCCCTGAAAAAGTGCGCTTAGATTTAACCATGCGTATTGCAAACCTTGAAGAAGTTCAGCCGGCAGCACTGCAAGAGCTAAACGAAATTATGGAAAAACAATTTGCCGGCCAAGCAGGTGCACAAGCCGCTAAAATGGGTGGCTTAAAAGCAGCGGCAGATATTATGAACTACCTAGATACCAACGTAGAAGGGCAGTTAATGGACTCTATTCGTGAACATGACGAAGAGATGTCGCAGCAAATTCAAGATCTTATGTTTGTGTTTGAAAACTTAATGGATGTTGAAGACCGCGGTATTCAAGCAATCCTACGAGAAGTACAACAAGACGTATTAATGAAAGCAATTAAGGGCACCGACGATGCGCTTAAAGACAAAATACTGGGCAATATGTCTAAGCGTGCAGCCGAAATGCTTGCTGATGATTTAGAAGCTATGGCACCGGTACGCATAAGCGAAGTAGAAGCGGCGCAAAAAGAGATTTTATCAACAGCGCGTCGTTTATCTGACTCAGGTGAAATTCAGCTGGGCGGCGGCGGTGGCGAGGAGTTCCTGTAAACTATGAGCAAACTCAAAGGACGCACACTTCGGGCTGATGAAGCCGATGAATTATTAAAAAACTGGGCTATTCCAGATGTAGCACCAGATGAGAGCAGCTTTGGCAATCGCTCTACGGCTTACGGCACACCGCTTAGTGAGTTGTACAAAAAAGAATTAGCCGAAGAAATGCCTATTGATGAGCCACAAGAACCAGAACTCCCTGCGCTTACCATGGTTGAGCTTGAACGCATTAGACAAGACGCGTACGAAGAAGGCCTTAAACAAGGTCATGAGCAAGGCTACATAGACGGCTTTGAAAAAGGCGTTGGCGAAGGTAAAGAAGCTGGCTACAAAGAAGGCTTAGAGCAAGGTAAAACACAAGGCCTTGAAGATGTAAAACCATTAATTGAAGAGCAGTTAACAAGTTTAAAAGCCATTTTAGAGGGGCTAACTGCACCGCTAGATAAAGTGGACGAACAAGCCGAGAAGCAATTAGTACAACTTGCTAGCATGTTGGCGGAAGCTGTTATTTATCAAGAAGTAAAAACATCGCCTGAAGTGATTTTACATACTTTAAAGCAAAGTATTGATTCACTTAATGCGGAGCAAGAAAAAGTACGAATCCATTTAAACCCCGAAGATTTAGAACTCATAAAAGAGAGCTACGGCGAACAAACCATTATTGATAATAACTGGCAATTAATGGCAGAGCCCACTCTTGAGCGCGGTGGCTGTGAAGTTAAAACAGCGCAATCGTCACTCGACATGACCTTTAAAACACGTGTCAAAGAAACGTTGGATAGTTTTTTGCATAATAGTGGTATCTAACTATTTTATTGGCGTGTTATGTCAACTCAACGTGCACCTTTAAGCGAACGCTTATCTCAATATCAACAACATATTAAAACCCCAGCGCCTGCTGTGGCAGGTATTTTAACGCGTGTTGTTGGCCTTACCCTTGAGGCTAGAGGTTTACGTGCACCCGTTGGTAGCCAATGTAAAATAGAAACTATGAACGGCTTTGTAGACGCCGAAATAGTCGGTTTTAACGATCAAACTTTGTACTTAATGCCTAACGACCACATCTCTGGTGTATTACCTGGTGCGCGTGTTATTCCTCAAGTAAATAATTTAGGTTTACCTGTAGGGATGAGTTTATTAGGCCGCGTGGTGGATGGTTTAGGGCGACCGCTAGATGGCTTAGGTAAAATTAATGCTGAGCATCATTTAAAGTTTGCGCAAAATACTATAAACCCGCTTTCAAGAAGACCAATCACTAAGCCTATGGATGTAGGTGTGCGTGCTATTAACTCGGTTATCACAGTAGGGCAAGGCCAGCGTATGGGCTTGTTTGCAGGCTCTGGTGTGGGTAAATCAGTACTTCTCGGTATGATGACCCGAGGTAGCGAAGCCGATGTCATTGTTGTTGGCTTAGTGGGGGAGCGTGGCCGCGAAGTAAAAGAATTTATTGAAGAAATACTCGGTGTAGAAGGGCGCAAACGCTCAGTTGTTGTCGCAGCGCCTGCTGATTCATCACCACTTATGCGTTTAAAAGGCTGTGAGAGCGCCGTAACTATTGCAGAGTATTTTAGAGATCAGGGTTTAAACGTATTATTGTTACTCGATTCGGTAACGCGTTATGCAATGGCACAACGTGAAATTGCACTTGCTGTTGGCGAGCCGCCCGCTACAAAGGGTTATCCGCCTTCGGTGTTTGCTAAATTACCTGCGCTGGTGGAGCGTGCTGGTAATGGCGGTGAAGGGCAAGGTTCAATTACTGGCTTTTTTACGGTGTTGAGTGAAGGCGATGATATGCAAGACCCTATTGCTGATGCAGCGCGAGCTATATTAGATGGACACATTGTACTATCGCGTGATTTAGCTGACAGTGGGCACTATCCCGCTATAGATATTGAAAAGTCGATTTCGCGTGTTATGCCTCAAGTTGTTTCTGAGCCGCATATGCAACAAGCCCGAGTGCTTAAACAAGTGTATTCAATGTATCAACAAAACAAAGACATGATTACGTTAGGCGCTTATCAAAAAGGGACCGATCAAATGCTCGACCAAGCTATAAATATGATGCCAAGAGTGAATGCATTTTTACAACAAGGTATGCGAGATGTCATTAGTTACGATGATGGTCTGCAAGGACTTGCTCAGTTATTAGGACAAGCATAATGGCTAAAAACAAACTCGATTTATTGCTCAAAATTGAAAATGATAAAGAAGAAAATTTGCGCATGAGTTACTTACAAGCCAATCAAAACTTGCAAGCAAACCAACAAAAACTACAAGGTTTAAACAATTTTAGACTTGAATACTCTCAGCAGTTACACCTAAAAGGTAAGTCGGGTTTATCTAGTGCAGGGTTTGGGCAGTACCATGCTTTTATAGCTAAAATTGAAGAGGCAATTCGCCAACAAGCAAGTACCGTAAATACCGCTAAGCAAGTTGTTACTCAACGTAAAACTCTATGGCTTAAGCAGCAAATTAAAGCTAAAGCAGTTGCCAAACTAATCGAAAATCAAAAACTCAAAGCAAATGCGTTAATGGCAAAAAATGAGCAAAAAATGTTAGATGAATTTTCAGCTAATCAGTTTTTTCAACGTCGTAAAGCTTTGTAATTCAGGCACGTTAATTGCTTTGTTACTTAGTGGAATTCAACTTTTGGCGGTATGCGGTGGCATATTGCCGTAATGGTATTAGGTGATTTATGGCGATGAATAACATTTCGTTTTTAGTTTCTTCTGAAAAAGATTCACTGTTAGCTTTTAAAGACAATAGCTTAGCTAATGGCGAAGAAAATTTAGGCGATGAATTTTTAAGTCAGCTAAACGAAGCGCATAACTCTATGGAGCCATTGCTTAAAGGCAATAAAAATCCCGATGCCGAAAATTCGATTGCCATACCTAAGCATAAACAGCCAGAAGAAAATGAAAATCTGAGCATAAAGCTAGATGAAATAACAACAGACGAAGTTACTTTTGTGTCTGTTGAGATGCTTGATCAAATTAATTCAGCACAAGCAATGAGCACTTCGGTCAATAAGCCGTTCGATGCAACTAACAGTTCAGAATCAGAAAATGCAGAGCTAGAAGCTACACAAGCAGAGAATACCGAAATAGAAAACACAGAAATAGAGAATACAGAATTACAAAGCACACCAATAATTGCATCCACTAATACAAGTGATGAAGTATCGGCTAAAGAAGCGAATACAGCCAGTGTAGTGCAAAATCCAATTGCCACTAATATAGACTCTAAAACGGCTAAATTAACTGATTCAAAAAGCGATAACTTTAGCTCACCATCTTTGAATTCGTTACCATTAAATGAAGGCAAGCATCGTAAAAGTGGTGTTGCTGAAGCTATTGAAGGGCCATTAAATTCTATAAATAAAAAGCCCGATGACAGCATTGGCCCTATATTAGAAAAACCTGAAGTTGCATCAATGAGTTTTAAAGAGCAGCTAGGACAAAATAAGTCTGCTGATAAAAATAATATAGTTTTGCCAACACTCACCGACAAAGCGGGCGTTACTCAGTCTTCTTTAGTCGCAACTGAAGCTGATAATAATGCAGCAATAGATACGTTAATGACTAAAGATGCGAGCTTAATTAAAGCTAATGATGTTATTGCTAGTTTAACGCCTGAGCAGCGCTCACAACTTAACGCGCAAGTTAAAGTATTAGAAAATACTGATTCAACAAGTAACGCAACTAGTAGCACTTCAAATCTTAAGCAAATGCTTGCGCAATTTATTACTGATAACGAAAAAACGCAGAGCACTAGCACAAAACAATCTTTTAGCGCAGAAATCAATTCACTTAATACAGCTGAAAAACAAAGCTTATTAACGCAATTAAACGCTTATATTAAAGCAGAGCAGCCTAAAGGCGAGCAATTGGAAGTGCTTAAGCAAACAGTTAATGAATTAAAAGCTTCAATTGAAATAGGACTTGCCGATACCGCTAAGACCGACTCAAAAACGTTTGTAGCGTCAGAGACTCCTAATACAGTATATAATCCACAAAAGTTAAGCTTAAAGACATCGACAAACGAAGGGGCTGATTTAAATAAAGCCGTAACAACCTCAACTAAGGGTGATGATTTATTAAAATCACTTGAAGAATTACAAAAAGATGGCCTTAAAAAAATAACTGCAGAACAAACTCCTGTACGCGTGGCACAAGTATTTACGCAAATTACAGCTGCTTTAAATACTCAGCAAACGAGCACATTAAGCCAATACGACTCATTAAGTTACGAGCAGAGCTTACTTGATACCCAAATAATACAAACTCAACAATTACAAAGTACATCGCAAGTTAAGCAAGTAAGTATTGATCCTGGTGTAATGCAGGCAATTAATATTGTTAAAAGTGATGCAGCTAAATTACTGCAAGAGCGCGTTAGCTCAATGCTGAGCATTAATAACAAAGAAGCAGAAATTCGCCTAGATCCTCCCGAAATGGGCAGTATGCAAATACGTATTCGTAGCGATGCAGAACAAGCACATATAAACTTTGTAGTACAAAACCAGCAAGCCAAAGAAGCACTTGAACAATCAATGCCGCGCTTACGTGAAATGTTAGCGCAACAAGGGTTAGAGCTTGGTGAAAGCACTATTTCTTACGGGCAATCAGGTGGTGAAACTGCCGAGCAAAGTGAGAGTGGACCCCAAGGTAATATGGCTAATAATAAGTCAGTTAATGATGAAAACGACGAGCAAGCAAATAACACTGCACAAAGTTCTCGACAACAAACTTCATCATCAATAGATTACTATGCCTAAGTGCTGCTATTATAATAACTAAAACAAGCAAGTACCTTTGCGATTAAAGGAATCATGATGGCTGAAGAAACAAGTTTAGAAATTGAAGAAACCGGTAAAAGTAAAAAGAAACTAATAATAATCATAGTAGCTGTACTATTTATTGTAGGCGGTGCTGCAGGTTACTTTTTTATGTCGGGTTCGGATGCGCCAGTTGAAACCTTAGATGAAGAGACTGCGATGTCAGCAGATGCACCTTCTGCTGCAGTTGGTGATTCAGCTGAAATAGGCAGTGCTTTATATGTGTCAATGCCACGCCCATTTGTATTTAACGTTCCCGGTTCAAGTCGCGACAGAATTGTGCAAATTAAAGTGCAGTTACTAGTACGTGGCGAAGTAAATGAAGAAACAGCCAAAAAACACATTCCACTAATAGAAGGGACGCTACTAAGCGTGTTTTCTACTACAACTGCTGATGAGTTAAGTACGAGCTCTGGTAAAGAAACACTTCGTTTTTCTGCACTTGAAAAGGTACAAAAAGCCTTAATGGATGTTGAAGGCAGCAAAGTAATAGAGCGGGTATTGTTTACCGGCTTTGTGATGCAATAAGGGGTTAGCGTGAGCGATTTATTATCCCAAGACGAAATTGATGCGCTATTACATGGCGTTGATGACGTTGAAGAGGAAGATATACACGAAGGTGAAGATGGCGGGGGAAGTACGCTTCAGTACGATTTTTCTTCGCAAGATCGGATCGTGCGTGGTCGTATGCCGACGCTGGAAATTGTTAATGAACGCTTTGCTCGTCATATGCGAATTAGCCTATTTAACATGATGCGCCGCACCGCAGAGGTGTCTATTAACGGCGTGCAAATGATTAAGTTTGGCGAGTATATTCATACTTTATTTGTTCCAACCAGCTTAAATATGGTCCGTTTTAGACCTTTAAAAGGCACTGGCCTGATTACCATGGAAGCACGACTTGTGTTTATTTTGGTAGATAACTTTTTTGGTGGTGACGGGCGTTATCATGCAAAAATAGAAGGCCGAGAATTTACCCCAACAGAGCGCCGAATTGTACAAATGCTCCTTAAAATAATCTTTGAAGATTATAAAGAAGCTTGGGCACCGGTTATGGATGTATCGTTTGAATATCTCGATTCTGAAGTAAACCCAGCTATGGCTAATATTGTAAGCCCAACAGAGGTTGTGGTTATTAGTTCTTTCCATATTGAGCTCGATGGCGGCGGCGGCGATTTTCATATTGCACTTCCGTATTCAATGCTTGAGCCAATTCGAGAGCTGTTAGATGCGGGTGTTCAGTCTGATACTGAAGATACTGATTTGCGTTGGAGCAAAGCGCTTCGCGATGAAATAATGGATGTAGAGGTTGAAATATCAACTCAGTTACTTGAAGTTGATTTAACCTTAAAACAAATTATGGAACTCAAAGCCGGTGATATTATTCCGGTTGAAATGCCTGAGCATATAACCGTGTTTGTTGAAGAACTACCTACATTTAGAGCCAAAATGGGTCGCTCTCGCGATAATGTTGCGCTTCAAATTAGTGAAAAAATTAAACGACCTGATTCAGTTAAATCTGAGCTGCATGTATTTACCAAAGGCGGCAAGAAAATTGACTCAGATGCAGAATTAGCAGAACTAGAAGATGATTTACACCTCTCTGACGGTGTAGACTTAGACTGGTAATTGATTAAAAGGTTAAAAGTATGAGCGATGATCAAGACACAATGGATGAATGGGCAGCAGCATTAGCAGAAGCCGAAGCTCCAGATGATAGTAGCGAAGCACATGTTGCAGAGCTTGATGAGTTAAGTGATTCAAAACACGAAATGAGTGGCGATGAAAAACGAAAACTCGACACTATTTTAGATATCCCCGTTACTATTTCAATGGAAGTAGGGCGCTCTAAAATTAATATTCGTAACTTATTGCAACTTAACCAAGGCTCTGTTGTTGAGCTTGACCGTGTTGCGGGCGAGCCGCTAGACGTGCTAGTTAACGGTACTTTGATAGCCCATGGTGAAGTAGTTGTAGTAAACGACAAGTTTGGTATTCGCTTAACTGACGTGATAAGCCAAGTAGAGCGGATCAAAAAACTACGATGAGCTTATTAGTTGCTTTAACGAGTTCCGTTTTTTCAAAAGCAGATGTGGCAACACCAACTGGAGATATACTCTCTATGGTGCTGTCGCTTGTAATGGTGCTAGTACTAATTATTGTGCTGGCATTTTTTGTTAAAAAGCTTAATCCAAATTTAGCAAACAGCGATGAATTTAAAGTAGTCAGAAGTCTACCTTTGGGTTCTCGCGAGCGTTTAATGGTTGTTGAGATAGATAATGCTCAGCATTTACTTGGTGTAACTCCCCACAGTATTAATTACTTACACAAGTTAGAAACCCCATTAAGTGAAAAAGAACTACCTGAATTAGCTAAACGATTTGGTAAACTTTTAAACCCGCAATCAAACCAAAATAAAAAGAATTAAACCTATGACAAAGTGGCTGCTTATTATTTTTGCCATGGTGTTTGTACCAAATGTAAGCGCAGAAGGAATTGATGCGCTTACTATTACAACAAACGCTGATGGCACACAAGATTACTCAGTAACGTTACAAGTTTTAGCAATTATGACGGCGCTGAGTTTTATACCGGCTGCCATAATTATGATGACCTCCTTTACACGAATTATTGTTGTACTCGCCATTTTGCGCCAAGCAATTGGTTTGCAGCAAACACCGTCAAACCAAGTGTTATTAGGTATGTCGCTTTTTTTAAGTATTTTTATAATGTCGCCTATTTATCAGCAGGTAAACGAGCGAGCTATAGAGCCTTACTTAAATGAGCAGGTTACTTCAGTACAAGCATTAGAGCTGGCTAAAGAGCCAATGAAAGCCTTTATGCTTTCTCAAGTTCGTCTTAAAGATTTAGAAACGTTTGCTAAAATTGCCGGTTACGATCAGCTAGATTCGCCACAAGATACACCGTTAATAGTGCTTATACCCGCCTTTGTAACCAGCGAATTGCAAACCGCATTTATAATAGGGTTTATGTTTTTTATCCCATTTTTAATTGTTGATTTAGTGGTCGCCTCAGTATTAATGGCGATGGGTATGATGATGCTTTCACCCATGATTGTGTCCTTACCGTTTAAAATTATGTTATTTGTACTTGTAGACGGTTGGAGCTTAGTGATGGGGACTCTAGCCAAAAGCTTTGGTTTAGGGACTTAGTATGCAAAGCATTAACATGACCCAACAATAGGAGTACAACATGGAACCGGAAATTTTTGTTGATATCCTAAGTGACGCTCTTTTTTTAGTTATCAAGCTGGTGTCTGCAATTGTAGTCCCAGGCTTAATTATTGGTTTAGTTGTGGCTGTGTTTCAGGCCGCAACGTCTATCAATGAACAAACATTGAGCTTTTTACCTCGTTTATTAATTACCATTAGTGCGCTTATTGTGGGTGGGCATTGGCTTACTCAAGAGCTAATGGACTTTTTTACTCGCCTAGTATTACTTATTCCTGAAATTGCAGGTTAAGCGTGGAATACCCCTTTGCTGTCGTTATTCAATGGTTGAGCGATTTTTTGTTGCCGCTGGTACGCATTAGCTCAATGATTATGATTATGGCTGGTTTGGGGGCTAAAAATGTTCCTACACGTATAAAAATGGGTTTATCGGTTGTTGTAACTTTTGTTGTAGTTCCTGTTCTGCCCCCAGCTACATTCACTAATTTATTTTCGTTTGAGATGATTTTAGTCGTTATTCAACAAATGCTGATTGGTGTTGCTATTGGTTTTGCATCTATACTTTTATTAAATACTTTTGTGTTAGCAGGGCAAATACTCGCGATGCAAACCGGTTTAGGTTTTGCTTCGGTTATTGACCCTTCTAATGGTGCGAGTGTGCCTGCTGTGGGCCAGTTTTTTCTTATTTTGGCCACCCTATTATTTTTTGCTTTTAACGGTCATTTAATGATGATTCAAATGGTGGTGCATAGTTTTCAAGTGCTACCCATTGATGGCACATGGTGGTCTGTAGATCATTACTGGGACATAGTGACCTGGGGTGGCTGGATGTTTACTACAGCACTTGTACTCTCACTTGCACCGCTTACCGCGATGCTCGTTATTAATATGTCGTTTGGTATTATGACGCGTGCAGCACCGCAATTAAATATTTTCTCCATTGGTTTTCCGTTTACCTTGGTAGCGGGGCTTATTATTATTTGGGCGACACTAGGTAACTTTGTTACTCAGTTTGAGTTTCAATGGTTAAAAATGGTTGAGCTAATGTGTACTTTAGTTGGTTGCTCACCTTAGGAGAAAGTCATGTCTGAAGACTCAGGACAAGAAAAAACAGAAGAACCCACATCCAAAAAACTTGAAGAATCTAAAAAGAAAGGCCAAATAGCGCGCTCAAAAGAGCTAGGCACCATGTTTGTACTTATTTTTTCGGCTATATCGCTTTTGATGTATGGGCCAGAAATTGGCAAAGGTTTATACAATGTAATGGGCCGAACCCTTAGCTTAAATCGCAACGAAGCCTTTGATACCACTAAAATGTTTGCCGTATGGGGAGAGGTTGCAGACGCTTTAATGTTTCCTATGGCTATGTTTGTATTAATTATAGTTTTGGCTGCATTTATTGGGAATACGTTACTAGGTGGTTTTAATTTTAGCTGGGAAGCCGCTGCACCTAAAGCAAGTAAAATGTCGCCAATGAAAGGCTTTAAACGTATGTTTGGCCCGCAAGCGGCTATTGAGCTTGTAAAGTCACTTTTAAAATTTGGTTTGGTTGCAAGTTTTGCTATATTTTTAATTAATACCTATTTTGATGAAATACTGCATTTAAGTTTAGAAAGTGCGCCAGGTAATATTATCCATGCCTTAGAGATTTTAGGCTGGATGTTTTTAGGCCTTTCATGCACTTTAATTATTATTGCGGCTATTGATGCACCATTTCAAAGTTATAACCATAACAAACAACTTAAAATGACAATGCAAGAGATTAAAGATGAGTATAAAAACTCTGAAGGTGACCCACAAATAAAAGCGCGTATTAGGCAAACTCAAAGGCAAATGTCGCAAAACCGTATGATGCAAGATGTCCCTGACGCTGATGTTATTGTTACCAACCCAACTCACTACTCAGTAGCATTAAAATACGATACAGAGCGCGCAGGAGCGCCCATAGTACTTGCTAAAGGTATTGATGAAATGGCGATGCAAATTAGAAAAGTAGCAATAGGGAACGAAGTACCTATTTTAGAATCCCCTATGCTGACCCGAGCGCTTTATCATACGGCTGAAGTAGGAGAGCAAATACCCGATCAGCTATTTACTGCAGTAGCGCAAGTTTTAGCGTATGTATTTCAGCTTAAGCGCTTTAATAAAGGGCGCGGAAAACGCCCAACTAAACTTAATAATAAGCTCCCAATCCCCGATGCCTACAAGTATTAAACCGTTAACTTAGTAACTTGGAATAGTTATTGCAAATTCTACGTAGTGTCAATTTTTTGAAATTGTAGAATTATGAGTTTTAAAGCGGTATTACAACAACTTAACAGAGACAAAAAAGACTATGCCAAAGGGGTAGGTACTCCTTTGCTTGTGCTTGCAGCCTTGGGAATGGTGATCTTACCGTTACCGCCATTTTTACTCGATATCCTTTTCTCGTTTAATATTGCCCTCGCATTAGTGGTTTTACTCGTGACTGTTTACACGATGAAGCCGGTTGAGTTTGGTATATTCCCCTCTGTATTACTAATCGCTACGATTATGCGCTTAGCGCTTAACGTTGCCAGCACTCGAGTTGTATTACTTGAAGGTCATAATGGTGGTGATTCTGCCGGTAAAGTAATTGAAGCGTTTGGCTCAGTTGTTATTGGTGGTAACTACGCAGTTGGTTTGGTCGTATTTTTAATTCTGATCATTATTAACTTTGTGGTAATTACTAAAGGTGCTGGGCGTATTTCTGAGGTATCTGCACGTTTCACCCTTGATGCAATGCCGGGTAAACAAATGGCAATTGACGCCGATTTAAACGCTGGTTTTATCAGTGCTGAGCAAGCGCGTGACCGCCGCGAGGAAGTAACTCGCGAAGCTGATTTTTACGGCTCAATGGATGGTGCGAGTAAATTTGTAAAAGGCGATGCCATTGCAGGTATTGTTATATTAATCATCAATATTGTTGGTGGTTTATTTGTCGGTATGATTCAACATAATTTGAGTTTTGGCAACGCAATGGAAGTATATACATTACTTACCATTGGTGATGGCTTAGTTGCTCAACTCCCTTCTTTACTGCTTTCAATTGGTACCGCGATTGTTGTAACACGTCAAAATGAGTCGCTCAATATGGGTGACCAATTTAAGAAACAACTAGGTAACGAAAAATCACTCTTTATTGCTTCAGGTATTTTGATCATCATGGGTTTAGTGCCTGGTATGCCGCATTTTGCTTTTTTAAGTTTAGGTGCGTTATTGGGTTATTTAGCTTACTACACACAGCAAACTAAGTTAAAAGCCGCTGCAGCAGAAGCCGAAGAGGCCGCCAGTGGCGGAAGCGCTGCAACAGGTATTGCCAATAAACAAGAGCAAAAAGAACTTGGTTGGGATGATGTTCAGCAGGTTGACGTAATTGGCCTAGAAGTAGGTTACAGATTAATTCCGTTGGTAGATCAATCTCAAGGTGGTGAGTTACTTAATCGTATAAAAGGTGTACGTAAAAAGCTTTCTCAAGAACTTGGCTTTTTAGTACCACCTGTTCATATTCGCGATAATTTAGAGCTTGACCCTAATGCTTACAGAATAACGCTAATGGGTGTTTCAACAGGTGAAAGCGAACTTAAACATGGCGACGAGTTAGCGATTAACCCAGGGCAAGTATTTGGTCCTATTAAAGGGGTTGAAACTAAAGATCCTGCGTTTGGCCTTGATGCAGTATGGATCAAGCCTGATCAAAAAGATGAAGCGCAATCACTAGGTTATACCGTTGTAGATTCAGCCACGGTAGTCGCCACTCATATTAGCCAGTTATTAACTAACAGTGCGGCGTTGCTACTAGGGCATGAAGAAGTTCAAAACCTGCTTGATATGCTTGCTAAAAGCCATCCTCGCTTAGTGGAAGGACTAGTACCTGATGTGTTGCCATTAACTGCAATTGTAAAAGTACTGCAAAATTTATTGAATGAAGGTGTAGCTATTCGCGATATGCGCTCAATTGTTCAAACCCTTGTTGAGTATGGTCCGCGTAGCCAAGACCCTGATGTATTAACGGCTGCAGTGCGTATTTCTCTGCGTCGGTTAATTGTTCAAGATGCGGTTGGCATGTCATCAGAAATCCCTGTCATAACCTTGGCACCTGAGTTGGAACAGATGTTGCATCAGTCATTACAAAATGCAGGCGATGAAGGTGCCGGTATTGAGCCTGGACTTGCAGAGCGACTTCAAGTGTCATTGACACAAGCGCATCAAAATCAAGAAATGGCCGGTGAACCTTCTATATTGCTAACGTCAGGAATGTTACGCACTGTGTTATCTCGTTTTGTTAAGTACACCATTCCAGGATTGAGAGTGATGTCTTATCAAGAGGTACCAGACGAAAGACAGATCAAGATTGTTAGCTCTGTAGGCCAACAATAAGATTTTAACAGGGGTTGAATCATGAAAATTAAACGTTTTTTTGCTAAAGATATGCGCACAGCACTTAAAGAAGTTAAAGATGAGTTAGGTGTTGATGCGGTTATTATGTCAAATAAGAAGCTGGCTAACGGTGTAGAAATTGTAGCGGCAGTTGATTATGACAAAGCAGCTCCTAAAGTAGCAGCGCAACCACAACGTACTGCAGAGCCGCGTGCTCAAGCACCACAGCAAAGTATGCATAATTTTGTAAAACCAGAGCCTCAGCGTGCCAAACCAGAGCCGCAAGCAAAAGTGGCTGACAGCCTACAGGCTTTGTTAGAGCGCCAATCACCGCGTCCTCGCTCCCCTGAACTTGCATCAATGTTTTCACAATCAGGTATTGATACTACCGATAACTATCAAGAACCAGTTATGGAACAGCGTACTAAAAATATGTTTGCTCCTGAAAATGCAGCGCCAGTTCGTCCACAAACTCAAGCGGATAGCTTAGGTTTTGATGATTTAGACAGCGACTTTGATGATTTAGATAGTCCAGTAACTGCTCGCCAACAAACACCCAATAATGAAAGCGAAGAAATGACAACAATGCGTGAAGAAATGAACGCAATTCGTCAATTACTTGAGCATCAAGTATCAGGCTTAATGCAGCAAGATATGGCGCGTCGCGATCCAACACGCGCTTGCATGGTTGACCGCTTAGTCGGTATGGGTATTGATAAAGAAGTAGCGCAACAAATGGCATGTTTTGTACCTGATGATGTATCTCGTAAGCAAGGCTGGAAAGCGTTGTTAACGATGGTCGAAGATCAAATGCAAACAACCAATAATGAAATACTTCGCCAAGGTGGTGTATATGCGTTAGTGGGTCCAACAGGTGTTGGTAAAACAACAACAGTTGCTAAGCTTGCAGCGTTAGGCGCACAAAAATATGGCGCTGATAAAGTGGCCTTAATAACCACTGATACATACAGAATTGGTGCATATGAACAGCTTGCTACTTACGGCCGTATTATTGGTTGTGGTGTAAAGCAAGTTAAAGATGCTAATGAATTAGCTGAAGTTTTATATCATTTACGAAATAAACGTCTAGTATTAATTGATACAGCAGGTATGAGTCAGCGAGATTTACGTTTAACTGAGCAGTTAAACACGTTAATGCGTAACCAACGTGTGGATATTCGCAGCTACTTAGTACTAAGCGCGACGGCACAAATTAATGTATTACAAGAAACAGTACGTCACTTTAAAAAAGTACAATTAAGTGGTTGTATTTTCACTAAGTTAGATGAATCATTAAGTTTGGGTGAGATTATTAGTATTGCGATTCAAAATCGCCTTCCAATAGGGTATCTTACTAACGGTCAACGAGTGCCAGAAGATATTCGTGTTGCAAATGCTGAAAAACTAGTGAAAAAGGCTGAGCAGTTATATTTAAAAAGAACAAAAGCACAACATTCAAGGCACCAAGCAGTGGCGCCAAGTACAGTAGGGATGTATGATTAACACAGTATTAGATCAAGCAAGCGGCCTGCGCAAAATGAGTCAAAACAATAACAACGGCGTAAAAGTTATCGCTGTAACCGGTGGTAAAGGTGGGGTGGGGAAAACAAATGTTTCTCTAAATACCGCTATTGCACTAGGGCAACAAGGTAATAGAGTATTAGTGCTGGATGCTGACTTAGGTTTAGCAAACTGTGATGTGATGCTTGGTTTACGTGTAGAGCGCAATTTATCACACGTTTTGTCAGGTGAATGTGAGCTTGACGAGATTTTAGTTGAAGGGCCTGCTGGTATTAAAATTGTACCCGCTACATCGGGCTCGCAAAGTATGGTTGAATTATCGCCATCTGAGCATGCCGGGCTAATTCGTGCATTTAGCGAATTGAATACCGAATTTGATATTTTAATTGTAGATACAGCCGCTGGTATTTCAGACATGGTGCTAAGCTTCTCACGAGCAGCACAAGATGTAATGGTTGTAGTGTGCGATGAACCAACATCAATAACCGATGCTTACGCACTTATTAAAGTATTAAGCCGCGAGCACGGTGTTTATAAGTTCAAAATTGTTGCCAATATGGTCCGCAGTATGCGTGAAGGCACTGAATTGTTTGCAAAACTATCTAAAGTTACCGATCGCTTTTTAGATGTTTCAATGGAGCTAGTAGCAACGGTTCCTTATGACGAAAATATGCGCAAAGCAACACGTCGCCAAAAGGTGATTGTTGAGCTCTTTCCAAGTTCGCCAGCCGCTCTCGCGTTTAAAGCGCTGGCGACAAAAGCAGTTAAATGGCCAATACCAAATCAACCATCTGGGCATTTAGAGTTTTTCATTGAGAAACTAGTAAACGGCTAATTATGACAACATTGGTGAATAGAGCTATGGGATATCAATCAACACAAAACTTAAATGTGATTGTTGAGAAACATGCATCACTTGTTAAAAAAGTGGCATGTCATCTAATTGCTCGATTACCACCTAGCGTTCAGCTTGATGATTTAATTCAATCAGGAATGATAGGTTTAATAGAAGCTTCAAAAAACTTTGATGCAACAAAAGGCGCAAGCTTTGAAACCTTCGCCGGTATTCGTATTCGCGGGGCTATGCTTGATGAAATGCGTCGTGGTGATTGGGCTCCTCGTTCAGTACACCGTAAAAGCCGACAAGTTGCAGAAGCAATTACTGGGCTCGAAAGCAGTCTGAATCGCGAACCAACAGATACAGAAGTTGCTGAAAAACTTGAAATTTCACTCAATGAGTACCATCATATCTTAAATGATGTTAATACCAGTAAAGTATTAGGCATAGAAGACCTTGGTGTAGATGAGGATGTTATTACTCCCGTAGGCCAAGATTTAGCGCTAGACAAACCTTTTAATAATGTTAAAAATGATCGGTTTAATGAGTCTTTGCTAAATGCAATAAAGTCATTACCAGAGCGTGATGCAATGGTACTTTCTTTATACTATAACGATGAAATGAATTTAAAAGAAATAGGACATATACTCGATGTAAGCGAATCGCGTGTAAGTCAGATACATGGTCAGGCGATGATTAAGCTTAAAGCTAAAATCAATGACTGGATAAACTAGTAGTAAGTAAACTAAGGTTAATACCTCACTGGGGGATGTTTTGGATAAAAACATGAAAATTCTTGTAGTTGATGATTTTTCAACGATGAGACGAATTATAAAAAACCTATTACGTGACTTAGGTTTCACTAATGTTCAAGAAGCTGATGACGGGTCTACAGCTTTGCCTATGTTACAAAATCAAGTATTTGATTTTGTGGTTACAGATTGGAATATGCCGGGAATGCAAGGTATTGACCTTTTAAGAGCAATTCGTGCAGATGATAAGTTAAAACATATCCCTGTACTGATGGTAACGGCAGAAGCTAAAAAAGAACAAATAATAGCTGCAGCGCAAGCTGGCGTTAATGGTTATATTGTTAAGCCATTTACGGCTGGAACATTAAAAACTAAATTAGAAAAAGTATTTGAACGCTTAGGCTAATGATGGGGGAGAGGCTTATGTCAGCACCAGCTGCGCCTCAAATAACGTTAGAACAAGCTCGTCAACTCGTCATTTATTTAGAAAACGATGAGCAAGATAAAGCTAATCAGTTGATTTTAGAGACAGCTTCGCAAGAGCAGTCTAAATTATTTGCTGAAGTTGGGAAGTTGACTCGTCAACTGCACGAAGCACTTAAAAGCTTTGAGCTTGATACTCGCTTAACTAACATAACGACAGATGCGATTCCAGATGCTAAAAAGCGGCTTAATTATGTTATAGAAATGACAGAAAATGCGGCTAATAAAACAATGGATGCTGTTGAGGCTAGTTTACCTATAGCTCAGCAACTTGCAGATGAAATATCTCATATCAAACCGACATGGGATCGTTTAATGAGCCGGGAGATTGAGCTTGGTGAGTTTAAACAACTTTGCCATAGTATCGATAAGTTTATGAATAACTCTCATCATAAAACGGATGAGCTTCAAAGCTTAATGACAAATGTACTAATGGCTCAAGACTATCAAGACTTAACAGGTCAAGTTATTCGCCGTGTTATAGAACTTGTTAGAGAAGTAGAAGAAAGCTTACTTCATCTTTTAACAGCGTTTGCTGAACAAGATGACAGTGACAACACAGCGAATAAAGTAGAACAACAAAAAATAAAAGAACCAGTTGCCACACAAACTTTAGCAGGTCCTGAAGGCCCTATTATTGATAAAGAATCGCGTAATGATGTTGTATCTGATCAAGATGAAGTCGATGATCTTTTATCAAGTTTGGGCTTCTAAGAGGAGAGTAACTGCATGTTTGAAGTCGATGAAGATATTTTACAAGACTTTCTTGTAGAGGCAGGAGAAATCCTAGAGCTTTTATCTGAACAGTTAGTTGAACTGGAAAATAATCCAGAAGATACCGAGTTACTAAATGCCATATTTAGAGGCTTTCACACTGTAAAAGGTGGTGCAGGCTTTTTAGCTATGACAGAACTTGTTGATGCTTGCCACGGCGCTGAAAACGTATTTGATTTACTACGTCAAGGCGTGCGAACGGTCAATTCAGAGTTAATGGATGTTATTTTACAAGCGCTCGACACTATTAATGAAATGTTCGCGACTATCCAAAATAGGGATAAGCCAGAACCAGCAGACCCTGAGTTACTTCAAACCCTCCATATTTTGGGCCTACCTCCAACAGAAGCCGAGCTTAACGGAGTCGCTTCAGAAACTCACGTTGAACAACCTCTTGATGAAGTAGTTGATACGCCAATAGCTGATGAGGAAGATCCATTTGCATTTGATGAAATGTTTAGTGGAACTCCTTCGGTTAGTGACGCTGAAATAAACGAAATCACTGAAGATGAATTTGAAAACTTACTTGATGAACTACACGGTAAAGGACAAGGTCCTGCAGTTGAAAAGCCAGTAGCAAGTAGTAGTGATTTTAATGGTGATATTACTGATGATGAATTTGACAGCTTATTAGACGAGTTACATGGAGTTGGCAGTTTTGGTGAGGTTGCGAGTAAAGCACCTGAGCAAAGTAGTGCAGTTAAAGCGCCTGTAGAATCAGCTAAACCAGCGTCAAATACTGCTAATTCATCAGATGATGAAATTAGTGATGATGAATTTGAAGCGCTTCTCGATGAACTTCATGGCAAAGGCACTGCACCTAAATCAATAGAAAGCACTCCAGCTGTGAAACAGCCCAATATTCCAGCTAAACCAGCTGCAAAAACGAGTGTGCCTGTAAAAAAACCAGAACCTGTAAAAGCACCCGCTTCTAAACCGGTAGAAAAACCGGTTGCTAAAGCAGCGCCAGCAACGCCTAAAAAATCAGCGCCACCAGCAGCAGAGACGACAGTTCGCGTAGATACAAAACGACTTGACCAAATTATGAATATGGTTGGTGAGTTAGTACTTGTGCGAAATCGTTTGGTTAGTTTAGCGACCAACTCAGACAGTGAAGCAATGGGTAAAGCAATCTCTAACTTAGATGTAGTGACTGCTGATATTCAAGGCGCGGTTATGCAAACACGAATGCAACCAATTAAAAAGGTATTTGGTCGTTTCCCTCGCGTAGTACGCGATTTAGCACGCAGCTTAAACAAAGACATTGACTTACAACTTGTAGGTGAAGAAACCGATTTAGATAAAAACTTAGTGGAAGCACTAGCCGATCCGCTTGTGCATTTAGTTCGAAACTCAGTTGACCACGGTATTGAAATGCCAGCTGTTCGTGAGGCTGCCGGTAAGCCTAGAACAGGTAATGTTACTTTATCAGCGTCTCAGGAAGGCGACCATATTTTGTTGACCATTAAAGATGATGGCGCTGGTATGGATGCTGAGAAACTGAAAAAAATAGCAATTAGTAAAGGCGTACTCGACCACGATCAAGCGAGTCGACTTTCTGACACTGAAGCATACAACCTCATTTTTGCACCTGGCTTTTCTACAAAAGAAGAGATATCTGATATTTCAGGTCGTGGTGTTGGAATGGATGTGGTGAAAACTAAAATCACCCAATTAAACGGCTCTGTAAGTATTCAATCTGAGTTAGGCGTAGGTACCATTTTAGAGATAAAAGTACCACTTACCTTAGCTATATTACCGACCTTAATGGTAATTGTTGGCGCACAAACATTTGCGTTACCACTTGCAGGTGTTAGTGAAATATTCAACTTAGATTTAACGAAAACAAATGTGGTTGATGGGCAATTAACAATTATTGTGCGTAAAAAGGCAATACCATTATTCTACCTCGAGCACTGGTTAGTTAAAGGCTCAGATCGTTCACAGCGAAAAGCAAAAGGCCATGTAGTTATTGTGCAAATTGGTACGCAGCAAATTGGTTTTGTTGTTGACTCATTAATTGGCCAAGAAGAAGTTGTGATTAAGCCGCTTGATGCGTTACTTCAAGGAACACCAGGTATGGCAGGTGCTACAATAACTTCGGATGGTGGCATTGCACTGATTTTAGACGTTCCAAACATGTTAAAACATTACGCAGGCTAATAATAAAGTAGGTATATATTTAATATATACCTACGCATAAATTTAATAAGAGAGCTAAATGGCCGTTAAAGTTTTAGTTGTTGATGATTCAAGCTTTTTTCGCCGCAGGGTAAGCGAAATTCTTGAGCAAGATAGCGACATACAAGTTATAGGCTTTGCTGTGAATGGCAGAGAAGCTGTTGAAAAAGCAGCTCAGCTACGTCCAGATATGATCACTATGGATGTCGAAATGCCTGTGCTTGATGGTATTAGCGCAGTTAAAGAGATAATGGCGAGTAATCCAACCCCGATCTTAATGTTTTCATCACTAACACGTGATGGCGCAACAGCAACGTTTGATGCGCTAGATGCTGGAGCAATGGATTTTTTACCGAAAAAATTTGAAGACATTGCTCGCAATAATGAAGACGCTATAAAGCTTTTACAAAATAAAGTGAAAGATATAGGGCGAAGACGTTTACCGCGAACGTTTAAAGCTGCAACACCACCTAAGCTAGTAATATCAACTAAACCGATAACAAGCTCACTTTCGCAAAGAACAAACACACTAACGCCTTCGATAAAACAACCCGATAGAAGCTTTCAAAGAGCAGCACCTACAATACCGTCAGGTTCAAATGTTGCCTCAATGCGAGCAAGTGGAAAGCAATACCAGCTTGTGGCTATTGGCACTTCTACAGGTGGCCCTGTTGCACTACAAACTATATTAACTCAATTGCCTGCTAATTTTCCTCATCCTATTTTGCTTATTCAGCATATGCCTGCGGCTTTTACACCTGCATTTGCGGCACGTTTAAATGGCCTGTGCCAAATAAAAGTGAAAGAAGCGCAACAAGGTGACCGCTTACAACCAGGAACGGCTTATCTAGCGCCTGGCGGACAGCAGATGATGGTAGAAGGGCGTGGGGCAAATAGAACACTGCGCGTATTTGAAGATCATAGCGAGAGAATAAGTTATAAACCGAGTGTAGATGTAACTTTTGCCAGTGCAGCAAAAACGTATCAAGGCGATGTGCTTGCTATTGTTTTAACAGGCATGGGCGCTGATGGACGTGACGGTGCAAGAATGTTAAAGCAAACGGGTGCAACTATTTGGGCACAGGATGAGAAAAGCTGTGTTGTTTATGGAATGCCTCAAGCCATTGCTAATGCGGGGCTTTCGAGTGAAAGCTTAGCATTAAACGATGTTGCAGCACGTATCAAGAGAGAGGTAGGTTGTGGATAAACTCTCAATATTTGGACTATTTGTAGCACTGGGCGCAATAGGTTTGGGTTACTCTTTAGAAGGCGGCGTTGTTTCTGCTTTATTTAATGGTCCTGCCCTTATTATTGTATTAGGCGGCACGCTTGGTGCTGTTATGTTGCAAACATCAGCAAGTACCTTTAAAAAAATGCTAAATATGAGCTCTTGGGTTTTTGTTGCGCCACAATATGATATTGAAGATGCAATAGAACAAGTTAAGCGATGGTCTCATAAGGCACGTCAAGAAGGTTACTTAGCGCTTGAAAATGAAGCGCTAGCTCACCCAGATGCATATGCAGCAAAAGGTTTAAGCTTGCTTGTAGATGGCTGCTCAGAGCAAAAACTACGTGACACGCTTGAAATTGATTTACTGCTAGAACGCGATCGCTTGCTTGAAGCCGCACGTGTTTATGAAGCGATGGGGGGCTACAGTCCTACCATTGGTATTTTAGGTGCTGTGCTTGGTTTAATACAGGCAATGTCGTTTATTACCGATCCACAAATGCTTGGTGCAGGCGTTGCAACGGCATTTATCGCGACCATTTATGGTGTTGGTTTAGCTAATTTATTGTTTTTACCTATGGCAAATAAGTTAAAACAGCGTGTAGAGCAAAAAATGCTTTACCATGAAATGCTTGCCGAAGGCGTGATTGCGATAAGCGTTGGCGAAAGCCCAGTAAATATAGAATTAAAGCTTGAAGCCTACCGTGTAGAGCGTCCTAATTTAGTGGACGAATAACATGCTACGCCGACGACTTCGTCACTCTGCTCCTAAAAGTCAACATACAGAGCGTTGGCTTGTATCGTATGCCGATTACATGACCATTATGTTTGCTTTTTTTGTGGTGCTGTATGCGATAGCGATCAACAAAGAAGAACAATTTCAAATATTGTCAGACTCCCTCGAACACGTTTTTGATAAATCTGCCCGCCAGCACTCCCAGCAAGGTGAGGGCGTCAATGGTAATGGAATATTGACTGATAGAGTGACACCTGAACAAGAAGTTCTTTATGGTGAAAGTATTTTAAAAGAAGAACAGGGTCCAGAGTTACTCGACGGTCAAAGTGATACAAGTAACATACAACAGAAATATTTAGGTAAACCACTCGATAGCTTACTTGCTAAGCTGCAGTCAGCGCTTATTGATGAAATTCGTGATGGAGAAGCCAGTTTAGAGCTTAATCAAGATTGGCTGATTATAGAGCTAAGCTCAGGTATGTTATTTTCAAGTGGTAGCTCAGTTGCACACTCTAGGGCAAAGCAAGTCGTCAAAATTGTTAAAGATATTATTGCTCCAGTAGATAACTATATTAGGGTGCGTGGCTATACTGATGATGAAAGTATTCGCAATGAAATATTTCGCTCAAATTGGGAACTCTCGGTTGCTAGAGCAACATCTATTTTAGTAGAGCTGGAAGCATTAGGTATTAATTCTGCCAGAATGGCGATAGAAGGTTATGGTCAATATTCACCTTTTGTAAGTAACGATACAGAACAAGGGCGAGCAGAAAATCGTAAAGTTGTTATTGCACTTTCTAAGTATGGTTTACCACCGATACAAGACATTAAAGGTGATGAACAAGCCGTTAAGCCAGTAGCGGAAGAGCCTGAAATTAAGCTCCCTTCAGATGACGATACAATAAAAATAATTCGTTTGCCTCATGGTGGTATTCGCATAACAACGCGCAATGAACAGTAATTAGGATGTAATGTGAAGATTTGGACTGTCGCAAATCAAAAAGGTGGTGTTGGTAAAACAACAACAGCAGTGAGCCTTGCTGGTATTTTAGCTTTGCAGGGTAAGCGTGTGTTGCTTATTGATACAGACCCTCATGCATCACTCACTTATTACTTTGGCATTGACTCAGAAGATTTGGAAGTCAGTGTATATGATATTTTTGCGCGTGGCACGAGCATGCAAAGTGAAGAGATACTTCAAGCTTTATGCCCATCAACACTTGAAAACCTAGATATTTTACCCGCAACAATGGCGATAGCCACGCTTGATAGAAGCATGGGAAATAAAACAGGTATGGGATTAATACTAAAAAAAGCGCTTGCAAAAATCAGTGAACATTACGATTATGCCATTTTAGATTGCCCCCCAGTTTTAGGGGTGTTAATGGTTAATGCGCTTGCAGCAAGTGAGCGAATTTTAGTGCCAGTGCAAACGGAATTTTTAGCACTGAAAGGGCTTGATAGAATGATGCGCACTATGGAATTAATGCAAACCTCTCAAGCGAAAGATTATCAATATACTATAATCCCTACTATGTATGATAAACGAACTAAAGCATCGTTAGAAGCATATAAAACACTGCAAAGTACGTATGGTGATAAAGTCTGGCCAGGTGTGATACCGGTAGATACTAAATTTAGAGATGCAAGCTTTGCGCAAAAAGTGCCTGTAGAGTATTGTCCTCGTTCGCGTGGTGTATACGCATATAAAGCACTGCTAGAATATTTAATTGAACAAGGTTAATGAATGAGTAAGCAATTATTTGCTAATGAAAAAGTAATGAAACAATACCTAGGGGCTTTGTTATGTGAAGACGAGCCTGTAGATAACCTTGAGCCAGTCGCAAAATTACTTGAGCAAATGCCACACGACTCGCAGCAAGAACATATTCATTTAAAACCAAAAGAACAGATAAAAGCGGCAGAAAAAATATTTGATCAAGATTTACTTAATTCTGAAATTAAGCCAATAGTTGAACCGATTTTTGAAGCCGCAAAAGTTAATAAAGCCATTGACGATGAAGTAATAGAGCCGATAAGTACGACTACAGAAGAACCAGAACCACAGATTATAACCACTAGCCAATCTGACTATTTTGATGGTGAATTTCAGGCATTATTTTTTGAAGTTGCTGGTTTAACATTGGCTGTGCCATTAAAAGCATTAGGCGGTATACATCAATTAGGTGAAGTAAATCATTTATTTGGTAAGCCAAAGTGGTTTAAAGGCGTTATGCTCAACAGAGAAGAAAAGCTTAATGTTGTTGATACTGCTCGTTGGGTAATGCCAGAAAAGTATGATGATAAATTAGAGGCGTCTTTAGATTATCAGTATTTAATTACCTTAGGTGATAGCCAGTGGGGCTTATTAGCTGAAAAGTTGATAAATAACATTACATTGAGTAAAGAAGATGTAAAATGGCGTACAAATAAAAGTAAGCGCCCATGGCTTGCTGGTGTTATAAAAGAAAAAATGTGTGCTTTAATAGATGTAGATAATTTAAATATATTATTAGAGAAAGGCTTAGATAGCCGTCAGTAGTAACGACCATTACGGGGTAATAGCATGAATCAAGATAAATTACTGTCAGCAAATAAAAACGCAGATAATAATGATGAAATTTTACAGTGGGTTACGTTTAAGCTAGAGGAAGAAACCTACGGCGTAAATGTAATGCAAGTACAAGAAATACTTCGTTATACAGAGATAGCCCCTGTACCAGGTGCACCTTCTTACGTTATTGGTATTATTAACTTACGCGGTAACGTTGTAACTGTTATTGATACTCGTGCACGTTTTGGTTTGTTAGCTGCTGATGCAACCGATAATTCTCGTATATTAATTATTGAAGCTGAAGAGCAAGTTATCGGTATTTTAGCCGACAGCGTATCTGAAGTCGTTTATTTACGCAGCTCTGAGATCGATAGTGCACCAAATGTTGGTACTGAAGAAAGTGCTAAGTTTATTCAAGGCGTTTGTAATCGTGATAATGAGCTACTGATTTTAGTCGATTTAAACAAGTTACTCAGCGATGATGAATGGGATGAGTTAAGCGATATATAAGCTTTACCAAATAAATTATGCTGTTACTTAGTATAGCCATATCAGCGTTAGCGGTAGGACTTATATCGCTTGCGCTAATAATTGCATTAAAAAACAAACAAGTGAATGAAGTTAATGCTGTATTACAGCAGCTTAAAGATAGCTCAGAGCAAACTCATATTTTGCGAAGTGAAATTTCAGAGCTTAGAACAGGGCTTTTAAGTATTGGTAAGCGAGTGCTTGAGGTTGAGCAACAAAATCAAGATTTAATACAACAACAAGCTGCGCAGAAATACGATGACCCTGATGCTAAAATTTACTCCCGTGCAGTAAAAATGGTTGAGTTAGGTGCGGACCTCGATGAGGTGATACGCGAATGCGAATTACCGCGAGCAGAAGCCGAATTACTATTTTCACTACATAAACAAAAAGGCGCTTAGCGCCTTTTTAGTTATAAGCGTGTAAATAATCTCACGCTTTAATATTTAACTTACCTTGAAAGTCTTGCCAGCCTGGCGGAAATTGACCTCTTAATACATACGAAAACGCAATAAGCTCTGCAATTACATAATAAAGCTCTTTAGGGATTTCTTCCCCTAAGCTTAAATGCGACAACGTTTTAGCAAGCGCTGCATCTTCGTGGATCATAATTCCTTTTAATTTTGCCGCTGCAATTATTTCGTCAGCTAACTCACCAAACCCTTTTACGCTTACAGTGGGGGTGTTGCCAGCTTCGTATAAAAGCCCAATGGCTGACTTATTAATAGGTGTATCACTCATTACTAAACCTTAATATTAATAATTGCATGAGATTTATAAAATGCTTGATTATTAGCATCGCCTCGCTTTAAGTTGAGCTCTCCAACCTGTAAACCATGCTTAGCTAGTTTGGATCTTAAATTATCTAAGTGAGGGTGAGCAATTGCGCTTACTTCTTGGCTTGAGGCTAATAGCTGGCAATCGAGTGCTTTATCCATTAACTCAGCGGTAATCTGTAACTGCCCAATCTGTGCATAATCAAAGTTTAGCCTGACAAACCATACATTTTTATCTTCTAATTTATCTGCGCTTGGCTTTTTATATTGCCCCAATGTTATTTCTGTTTGGGCGGCCTCAGGCGGCAATTTCATTGGTAATAAAAATTGTGCAAGCGGGTTTGTGTCAGGTTGCTGATTTGGTGTTGAAACACTTACTTGGGTAAGTGTGTTTTTAACTTGTACGATTTCGCTAGCCAATGCTTGAACTTGAGCTTGCTGCAGTTGCTCAAGTATTTTTGCTCCCGCGTTTCCTGTTTTAAAAGTAGGTATGAGTACTTGTAAAAGTGCATCTAAGCCAGTTTGGTTATTAAAGCTTATCGGTGTTACTGATTGGCTAATTATAGGGGCTGCTAAAATACTCACTGCAACTTGTTCAAGTCCTTTAGTGAAGCTACTTTGTAGTATGTCACCCGTTAATTGAGATGGTTGTAAGGTGGCTAATACTTCACGCTGTATGGTCGCAGGGTTAACATTATTACTTGAGACCATGCGATTAAATGCTTGGTTAATTAAGCGAGTTAAATCGGGCGTGTCTTTTGTTGCTCTATTTGTAATGTCAGTAATTTGACTACTTAAAAGCTGTTTGTTACCAGCTAATCTATCCGTAGGGATTGTGGTATCAGGAAGCTTTAATAATGTGCTTAATAGCTTTGCTTCTATTGGTTGTAGCATTTGACTACGAGAGGCAATATTAGATAACGGCTCTGCTAATGGGAGCATGTTTTTAATCGAGGCTGAGTTTGCACTGTTTTGATTGTTGCCGTTTATTACTGGTTGCACTGAAGAGGTTATTTGCTCTTTAGTAACAATTTCACTTGTAGGCTTAATTAACGTATCAACTTTACTGTTAGTACTAATATTCAGAGCACTCAATTGACTCGCGTTTAAATTACTTGGCTTAGCGCTCGCCACTCCATTTTGAGTAATATTATTTGGCGTTGGCGTTGGCGTTGGCGTGTTAGCTGTTGTTATATTTGTAGATGATTGCCAAACACTAACACTTCCTTTTATTTGCTGAGTTAATTGTACAAGTGGCGGAAGTCTTGAAAAGTGCTCTGGTAAAGTATTGCTCGTATTACTATTTAACGCAGTACTTACATTTTGGGTAATATTCACTCTATTAAACGGTGATACTGTTAATTGCATAACTAAGCTCGGCCTTTGTATCGCAGATGATGCAGACGGCGGCATTAACTCAGATTTATTTGCTGCTGCAAAGGGCTTACTTTCAAAATATTTAACTGCATCATTAATTCGCGTTTTTAAATCACTAAAGCTATTTTGTAGCCACGATTTTATTGGGCTATTAGGTGTAAGCAGTGGACTTGCTTTAATAGTGGACGCAGAAAAAGGTATTTCAGGGACACTGCTTCTTTGAGTTAAAAGTAACTCGTTAAACGGTTTAGAAAATGAGTTATTAAGCGTTACTTTTATATTATTAGTATCGGTCTTAATAAGTAATTTATCAGCCTGATTTACTAAATTCACTTTAATGGGGGTGTTGGGTAGTTCACTAACTTGTTGATTAGTAATAGGCGTCGTAAACGAACCTGACTTTTGAGGATGAGTCAAAATAGCTAGTTTAGGTGTTGCTTGAAGTTGCGCACTAGGTAATAAGGCCACGAGTAATTTAGTAAGTTTAGTTTGGCTAAGTGGTTGCGTATGAATTGTATCTGCAAAGCGATTAATAACATTAAGCTGTGCGCCTTTGTTCGTCGTGCTAACAACTACTTTTAAAGGCTGCTCGGTTAAAAGTAACTGCGCTACGTCTTTATTTATGGCAATACTGGCGTTAAGTTTATCAATTACTAATTTTGGGGTAGGGGACATAACCACTTGTAAATCCATTGGTTTGCTTTGTACCTCAGTGCCCGTGCTTACATAATTTAATAAACGCTGTAATTGTACTGGTTGATTTAAAGTAAGGGTTGTAGTGTTTGGCGTGATGTTGAGCTGTTTGCCATCGGGACTAAGTTGTATGTTAGCACTGGCTATTTTTTGTAAATTTTGAGGTGCGCTTGTAGTGCCAAGTCTTAATGTTTGCCAATGTTTATCAATAAATACATCAAGCGTAATCGAGTCTTTCGAAAATTGAATGTTTTTAGCGGCAAGTACCTCATTAGGTAATTGCGATAACTCATTGGTTTGAGGGTTTGTCGATTGATTGATAACCAATGAATTAGATAATGTTATTTGCGTTGGCGTATTCATTATTTTAAATCAAGTTTTCTCTATTTTAAGTGAATCGATTTTAAAGCAATATTCGTATTACCCTATCATTATGGTAGACTAACGCCTAATTTTTGGCAGAGAGAATCGTCATCTTGTTACACATTAAGTCCGTCACCTGCATCAAGCAAGATCGTTGTTTGTTTGCGGATCTTAATTTTAGCCTTAATAGCGGTCAAATCATGCAATTAGCGGGCCCTAATGGGGCTGGTAAAACATCGCTATTACGTATTATCGCAGGCTTTTCTGTGCCTGATGAAGGAGCTGTTTTATTTCAAGAACAGCCTATATCTAAGTATTACGAAGAGTATGCCAGAGAATTACTCTTTATAGGCCACAAAACAGGTGTAAATACTCAGCTTAGTGCCGTTGAAAATGTTCGTCATTGGTTACAAATTAATGGCTACATAAACCAGCCTGACTTGTATCCCATTTTAGCGCAACTTGGCCTTGTTGGACTTGAAGATGTACCGGTTAGAATGTTATCTGCTGGACAACAAAGACGTGTAGCTTTGGTCAGGCTTTGGTTAAGTGATGCTAAATTATGGGTACTTGATGAGCCATTTACCGCGCTTGATAAAAGCGGTGTTGCCTTTTTACAGCAGCGATTTACCGAGCACTTACTAAACGGTGGATCTATTTTGTTAACGACTCACCAAGACTTAACGACCCATTTTAGTAACTTGCAAACGGTTACACTGGAGTATCGTCACTAATGACTCGTCAACATTCTTATTGGTTGCTATTTAGTGCGGTATTTACCAAAGATGTAAAACTTGCGTTTCGCCAGCGCGCTGAAATTGTAAATCCTATTTTGTTCTTCTTAATTGTAATTTCATTATTTCCGTTAGCAATCGGGCCTGAGCCTGGTTTACTAGCGAGAATGGCACCGGGAATTATTTGGGTTGCCGCATTACTCTCTACCATGTTGGGCTTGGATAAGCTGTTTAGAGATGATTTTAATGATGGCTCATTGGAGCAGTTAATTGCATCGTCTTACCCGTTATCGTTAACCGTACTTGCTAAAGTGGCTGCTCACTGGGTGGTAACAGGTTTGCCGCTTGTATTAATGACGCCGCTATTTGCATTGTTGTTAAACCTAGAAAGTACGGCGTTAACAGCGACTGTTTTGACATTATTATTAGGCACTCCACTATTGAGCTTTATTGGCGCAATAGGCGCAGGGCTTACTGTGGGATTACAAAAAGGGGGTATTTTGATGAGTTTACTCGTACTGCCTTTGTATATTCCTGTTTTGATTTTTGCAACGTCGGCTATCGATACCAGCACCATGTCGCTGGATTATAGTGGGCAGCTTGCCATCCTTGGTGCAATGTTACTTATTGCTATTATTAGCGCACCAATTGCCATATCGTCAGCTTTAAAAGTGAGTGTAAGTTAATGTGGAAGTGGTTACATCCCTATGCTAAAGCAGAGCGTGCATACCAGTTATGCAATACGTTACTGCCTTATTTTGCCGTAGTTACTGTAGTTAGTATGATTGTTGGATGGGTATGGGGGCTTGGTTTTGCACCTGCCGATTACCAACAAAAAGACAGCTACCGTATCATCTTTATTCATGTTCCTTCTGCCATTTTGTCTATGGGGGCTTACTCATCAATGGCTATTGCAGCTGTTGTTGCACTTGTATGGCAACTACGAAATGCCGAACTTGCCGTTATTGCTATAGCGCCTGTTGGTGCTTGTATTACAGCTATAGCGCTTATTACTGGCGCTGCATGGGGTAAACCTATGTGGGGTGCTTGGTGGGTATGGGATGCGCGTTTAACGTCTGAACTTATTTTATTATTTTTATATCTTGGCGTGCTTTCGCTTTATCATGCATTTGAAGATAAGAAGTCAGCAGGGCGTGCAGCTTCTATTTTAGCAATTGTTGGCGTAATTAATTTACCTATTATTCATTACTCAGTTGAGTGGTGGAATACGCTACACCAAGGCGCAAGCATTACAAAACTAGACACTAAAGCAATAGACCCAAGTATGTTTTGGCCACTTATGGTTAA
This sequence comes from Pseudoalteromonas sp. SA25, assembly GCF_011378705.1. Taxonomy (NCBI): domain Bacteria; kingdom Pseudomonadati; phylum Pseudomonadota; class Gammaproteobacteria; order Alteromonadales; family Pseudoalteromonadaceae; genus Pseudoalteromonas; species Pseudoalteromonas sp. SA25. Next base: position 56,645 of record NZ_WTKV01000005.1, read on the forward strand.
TATTTTAGCCTTTGCTGCTTTTGTAGGAACAGTGACTTTAATTCGTCTTAAAAATGAAATTTTACAACGCGAAAAGCACCGACCGTGGGTGCGTTTGTTGTTAAATAAGGGGTAATTATGCAGTTTGACTCTTTTTCTGATTTTATTGCAATGGGAGGCTATGGGTTTTATATCTGGCTTTCTTTTGGTACATGCGCTCTTATTTTACTCGGTATTTTAGTGAACTCTTTAAGAGATACCAAACGTATTATGGCTTCAGTTGAGCAACAAATAATACGTGAAGCGCGAATTAAAAAAGCTAAACAGGAACAAGCCTCATGAATCCAAGACGTAAAAAGCGCCTATTGGTAATTATTGCCGTACTGTTTGGTATTGGTGGATCAATTGGTTTAGTGCTTTATGCACTTCAAGAAAATATTAATCTTTTTTATACACCAAGCGAACTTATTGATGGCAAAGGGCCTAATAAAGAAAAACCATTCATTGGCCAAAAGCTACGTATTGGTGGCATGGTTGTACCAGGCACGGTTGAGCGTAATGAACAGAGCTTACAAGTAAGCTTTAAGCTAATTGATACAGGTCCATTAGTGACCGTGCGTTATCAAGGCATATTGCCAGACTTGTTTCGTGAGGGGCAAGGCATTGTAGCGCAGGGCGTATTAATCGAACCTAATGTTATTGAAGCATTTGAAGTGCTTGCAAAGCATGACGAAGAATATATGCCAGCAGAAGTTGCAGAGGCAGTTAAAGGTATTAAGCACGAAAAACCAAAATACAACTTAGATAGTGGTAATTAGCTATGATCCCAGAAATTGGTTATTTTTCTTTAACGCTTGCCATGGTGCTAAGCGTTTTACTGTGTATTTTTCCTCTTTGGGGCGCGCATACCGGTAATCTTCGATTAATGCGTGCAGCTCCCTCTTTAGCAATTGGGCAATTCGCTTTTGTTTTAATCTCTTTTGCAGCACTTATTTACGCCAGTGTAACGGATGATTTTACCGTATCGTATGTGGCATATCATTCAAGTAGTACGCTACCTTGGTATTACAAAATCACCTCTACATGGGGCGGCCATGAAGGCGCTATTTTACTGTGGTTAGTAATGCAAGCAGGTTGGACTGCCGTTGTCGCTGCGCGTTCTAAATCATTACCTTGGGTACTACGTGCTCGCGTATTGGGCGTACTTGGTTTTTTAGGTGTGGGTTTTATGATGTACACCTTACTACTTTCAAGTCCGTTTGAGCGCCTACTTCCTTATTTCCCTGTTGAAGGGCGTGATTTAAATCCGTTACTTCAAGATCCGGGCATGATTATTCACCCGCCATTACTGTACATGGGTTATGTAGGGCTATCAGTTGCTTTCTCTTTTGCTATTGCTGCGTTGTTAACCGGTAAGCTTGATAACACATGGGCTAAGTGGTCACGTCCGTGGACAATGACTGCATGGGGCTTTTTAACTCTAGGAATCACAATTGGTAGCTGGTGGGCATATTCAGAGCTTGGCTGGGGCGGCTGGTGGTTCTGGGATCCAGTCGAAAACGCATCATTAATGCCATGGCTTGTTGCAACAGCATTACTACACTCATTAAGCGTAACCGAAAAACGTGGTGTATTTAAATCGTGGACCGTACTACTTGCTATCGCAGCATTTTCATTAAGCTTGTTAGGCACCTTTATTGTACGTTCGGGTATTATTGTATCGGTGCATGCTTTTGCAACAGACCCTGATAGAGGCTTATTTATACTCGCCTTTTTAGGCATCGTTGTAGGTGGTGGCTTAGCGTTATATGCACTGCGTGTATCGCAAGTACATAGTGAAGGCCGATACAAGTTTGTATCACGCGAAGTGGCGTTATGGCTCAATAATATATTTTTAGTAGTTGCTACATTAATCGTATTGCTGGGTACGTTATTACCTATGGTTCATAAAGAAATGGGCTTGGGCAGTATTTCTATTGGCGAACCATTTTTTAATAAGATGTTTGCAATAATTTTAGTACCATTTGCTATTTTGATGGGGATAGGACCATTTTTACGCTGGAAGCAAAATAAATGGGCTTTCTTACAAAACAAAATATTAATGGGCGTATTAGCCAGTGTAGTGATTACCTGTGCTTGGTTGTTTTCAAGTTACGATTTAGTAAAACCACTTACGCTACTGGCCACTACGCTTGCGGTTTGGATTGCAATATCAACTGGGATCGACATTTACACTAAAGCCGCAGTGCATGGCACCTTAAAAGAAGGTTTAAAACGCTTAGGTGTAAGTTACTGGGCTATGGTGCTTGGGCATATTGGTATTTCGTTTGTTATTGCAGGTGTAACGCTTACATCGGCGTATTCAGTTGAGCGTGACGTATCGATGAAGCAAGGCGATACAGTTCAGCTTAACGAGTATGAATACCGTTTTGATGGTGTTAAAACTATTCGCGGGCCGAACTACAGTGGTCATGCTGGTGTTGTATCGGTGCTTAAAAACAATGAGCTAGTAACACGCTTACATGCCGAAAAACGTAAGTATGATATTGGTATGCAGTTTATGACCGAGGCGGCCATAGATGCAGGCTTTACACGTGATTTATACTTAGCGTTAGGTGAGCAGTTGAGCCAAGGTGCATGGTCACTTCGCATTTATCATAAACCGTTTGTTCGTTGGATGTGGATTGGTGGTGTGCTTATTTCCCTAGCTGGATTTATGATTTTATTTGATAAACGCTACCGCACATCAGCTAAAACAGCGCGTAGAGCTGCATCGGAGAATGTTTTATGAACCGTAAAATTTTAGCTATTGCGCCGCTTTTAGTATTTGCTTTTGTATGTGTATTTTTATACCAAGGCCTTTTTGCTAATCCTCGTGAAATTCAAACGGGTCGGTTAGGTCAAGAAATGCCAGCATTTAATCTACCTGATTTAATGCAAGACAATAAGCCGTGGACCAACGAGTCTTTAAAAGGCGAAGTTTACTTACTAAATGTATGGGGTACTTGGTGTCCAACATGTTTAGTTGAACTTGGTTATTTAACTAAGTTACGTGAGCAAGGCGTTAAAATTATTGGGCTTTATTACGTACAAGGTTACGATGCTGACTTTGATGGCCCGTTTGATATGCAATCACTTCGAACAGAAGTGAGCGATATGCTGCAACGTGCGGGTGACCCATATCAATTTAATATCTTGGATTTACATCGTACTTTGTCGTTGGATTTAGGTGTTTCAGGTGCGCCTGAAACGTTTTTAGTCGATAAAAACGGCACTATTTTGCTGCATCACACGGGCGATATAAACCCGCGAGTATGGCGAGCTAAATTTGCGCCAATTATGCAGGAGCTTAAATAATGAAATGGTTACTACTTACGCTTAGCCTTTTTGTAAGCATCAGTGCGTTTGCAGAGCAAGATCGCTATCAATTTGATAACAACAAACAAGCGATATTGTTTGAAGAGCTAACTAAAGAGCTGCGCTGTCCTAAGTGTCAAAATCAAAACATTGCGGACTCTGACGCTGTTGTTGCTAAAGACTTACGCGATAAAGTGCTCGTATTGGTTAAAGAAGGTAAGAGCAAAGACGAAGTGATTGATTACATGATTGACCGCTTTGGCTATTTTGTTCATTACGACCCACCAGTTACACCAGCGACTTTAGTACTTTGGGTATTACCTGTATTAATTGTCATAGTCGGCTTTGGTTTTATTGTTATTCGCCAGCGAAAAGCATCAGTAAAACAAACGTGGAGCAGTGACGACGAAATGCTGTTAGCTAAGCTAATTGAACAAAATAAACGTCAGGAGCAAAGTTAAATGATTTTAATGTGGGCGTGTTTTGCTTTACTCACACTGGTTGCTCTTGGGTTTGTGATGTTGCCTTTTTTAAAAAAAGAGCGCGTTCAAACAATTACTCATAACGCCAACGCTGAGCTAATTAGCATTTATGAGCAGCGTTTAGTTGATTTACAAACCGATTTAGATAATCAGCGTATTGATACCGTAAATCATGCAGAATCAATTATTGAATTAAAACGCCGTTTATTGAATGAGTTATCACCAGAAAAATCACTAAACAGCAAAGGTAATAATCGTATTTTTGCTTTAACTGGTGGCGCATTTGTTCTTGCCCTAACAGGTGTTTTTTATGGTTTAACGGGTAGCCAGCAGCAAATTTCGGCTTGGCATGATGCAATGGATAATTTAGCTGATTACGGCGAGCGTGCTGTAATGCAAAAAGGTGAGCCGCTTAGCCAAAATGAGCTGCAGGCTTTTGCATTGGCACTTCGTACAAAGCTTAGCCGCTCAGGTGATGACGAAGTCGCTTGGATGCTACTTGGACGAGTTGCTATGTCGCTTAATGAATTTGACATGGCGCAGCAGTCATTTGATAAAGCACTACGTATGAATCCTGATAATATGCAGGTACTTATTAGTTATAGCCAAGTTTTATTACTAGAAGGCAGCGAAGCTAATATGACTCGTGCGGCAGGTATGCTCTCAAAAGTACTAAAAGTTGAGCCTACCAATTTAGATGCAATTTCGTTATTAGCACTCATTGCTTATGAACGTAAAGATTGGCCTCAAGCCAAAGCTGCATTTGAAGTTTTACTTGCGAGTATGGAAAAAAATGATTCTCGTTATAGCATGATCTCTGAGCGTATCGCTGATATAGAGAAGCAAATGCAAACGGAAGGCTCTGTTATGCCAGTTACTACAACGGGTGCTATTGCAGTTACAGTCGACATTGCAAAAGAGCTTATAGATAAACAGCCAAAAGACGGTATCTTGTTTATATTTGCTAAAGCAGCAAGTGGTTCGCCTATGCCATTAGCTGCTGTTAAACTCGCTAAATATTCATTTCCAATTACAGTTGAGTTGAGTGATAGTAGTGCAATGGTTGCAGGCCTTAACTTATCTAGTGCAGAAAATATTATTATTTCGGCGCGTATTTCTATAGATGACTCGGTTATGCCAAGTTCTGGTGAGCTAGAAGGTCATTCAGAGTCGTTAAAGCGTGAAAGTGTAAGTGACTACCAACTTCAAATTGATACATTAATACCTTAAGGACGTTAGATGTTAAAACACAGTTTTACTTTTTTATGTTTATTGATACTAGCCGGCTGTGCTCAAGTACCACAAAGCAAAGTAGATGACAGAGATCCGCTGCAAAGTATTAATCGTCCGTTATACGACTTTAATATGGATGTACTGGATGCTTATTTATTGCGCCCAGTTGCTGTAGGTTATGTTGAAGTAACGCCTGTACCGGTAAGAAACGGTATTGTTAATTTCACAGGTAATATTACAGCACCTGTGGATATGATTAATGCGGGTTTGCAAGGTAAGCCGGGTAATGCAAGTGTGAGCTTAGCGCGTTTTTTAGTTAACTCTACGGTTGGTATTTTTGGTATTTTTGATGTTGCCAGTTCACTTGGTCTTGAAATTGTAGATGAAGACTTTGGACAAACGTTAGGTGTCTGGGGCGTGGGTGATGGCGCTTATTTAATGCTACCTGGCATGGGTCCTACAACAGCACGTAACCTGACCGGTGATGTAGTCGACAACTTTGTATTGCCTGAAGTTGCGCTAACGACTCCACAAACTATTCTAGTGTTTGTTTTAAAAGCGGTAGAAGCTCGTGCATCATTAATACCTCAAGAAGGGCTATTAAATGATTCACTTGATCCGTACTTATTTGTAAAAGATATCTACTTTCAGCGTCAAATTTATGAGCTGTACGATGGCAACCCACCTATAAAAGAAGAGCCAGCTGATTTTGATGAAGACTTTTTAGAAAGTTTATAATTGAAAAGCCACTCACAAAAACGCCAGCTAAATGCTGGCGTTTTTATTTGCTGTTTATATATTTAACCTGAACTCTGGTTAATAAATCTATCTCGAGCAGTTATTTTCAGCGCTAACTACGTTGAATTTACTTGCAATAGGCCAACTATTGACGCGTAAGTTCGCCTTGTTTTCACTGAAAATCTCTGGCTAGAGAAAAATAAATTTAAATATCATTATGATTTAATATATTAGTAAATATCTTAACCAGAGTTCAGGTAGTTTATTTTTCGTTCACTACTAACTGCATTTGTTCATTAACCCAAGCTAGCGCTTCATGATAGGCATCGGGAACTTTTTCACCTAGATTTAGCTCTTTCGTTAGCTCGTTTGCAGCTGACCAGTTTGCTTGTTCGTAGTATTTAACTAAGTTTAAATATTTTGCTAGCAAGCCTTCATCGTTTAATAGCGCTGCTTTTATATCATTAGAAAGTGGAAGCTTTTTCATGACGCTTTCCATACTCTCATCTAAAATAGCATCCATTAGGGACATCATACCGGTTAAAAATGCCATGCCGGTATCTTTAAACTGCCCATGGGATATAGCGAGCAATTCAGCAAATCGAGCGCGCGTAAGCGATAGCCTAATTAGCTCTACAGGTTTATCTGCTGATACTTGTGCTGCAAACAGTAGTGACAATAGCTTTTTAATTTCATTGGCGCCAAGCACTATAAGAGCTTGCTTAATGGTACTTATTTCTGCGCGTCTTGCAAATGCGGCAGAATTTGAATACCTAAGTAATTTATAAGATAGGTTTACATCACGTTCAAACACATCAGTGATTTTCTTAAGATCCATATCAACACTTGATGTTTCGTAAAGTAATTCAGCTAATGCCATTTCTGATGGTGGTAGAGCTTTACTTTGTACCATTTCAGGTTTTGAGAAGAAAAATCCTTGGAAATAATCAAACCCAAGCTCTAAAGCTTGTTGGTAAATTTCATAGGTTTCTACTTTTTCGGCAAGTAACTTAATATGTGAGTGCGGTTTTAAATCGTTTAGAACCGTTTTTATTGTATCTATATCGGATGCTAAAAAGTCTATTTTAATAATATCAATAAATGGGTAAAAATGACGCCATACAGGTTGATGAATATAGTCATCAAGAGCAATAGTGTAACCTTTATCTTTTAAATCTTTAACGATAGCTAATAAACGCTTACCAGGCTGGATAGTTTCAAGTATTTCTACAACTATAGTGTCTTTACCTAGTAGTGTAGGGTAACCCTTTGATAGTGTTTCTAGGGTGAAGTTTATATAGGCAGGTTTATTGTCGGTTAAATCTTCTAAACCAAAATTAAACTGGCTACCCTCTATAAGTCGTGTTGTTGCTTCGTCACCATCTATATCGGGAAATACGTTATCAACGCCATCACGAAATAAAAGCTCATAACCGATAAGTTTTTTATCTCTATCTAAAATCGGTTGACGTGCAGCGTAAAAATACATAAACAGTTCCGTAAGAGTGATGTAATTGGGTATTGTATTAATATATGGCAAAAGATTCAAAATAGCATTACGTATATTTGCATGATTAATAAATTATCATTATAAATTAAGGTGTTTCTTCTATTTAATTTATTATATTTTACCAATTCGCTTTAAAATTATTCAACATGAGTATTTTTGTATCAGCTGAAAGCAACAAGTTGGAGATTTTATTGTTAGGCATGATATAGTCAGCGAGAATGGTTTTTATCCTAATAGTGTCTTTATTATAATATTTTAAGAGTCAATATTCGGATCAAGAGCCTGTTATTAATAATTATGCGGAGGCTAATTTGGAAACAGGAATGATTATTTCACTAGCATTATATTTTGTTGTAATGTTGGGTATCGGACTATATGCATATAAGCAATCTACTGGCGATGTATCAGGTTACATGTTAGGTGGACGAAATCTATCACCAAGTGTTGCTGCACTATCTGCAGGTGCATCTGACATGAGTGGCTGGATTTTAATGGGCCTACCTGGTGCGATGTTTGTTACTGGTTTTAGTAGTACATGGATAGCAATTGGTTTGGTGATTGGTGCTTGGTTAAATTACCTGTTAGTTGCACCTAGATTACGTGTGTACACTGAAAAAGCAAATGACTCTATAACAATCCCAGATTACTTCTCAAATCGCTTCAATGATAAGTCAAACTTATTACGTGTTGTATCAGCAGTTGTGATTATAGTCTTCTTTACTCTTTACACGTCATCTGGTGTTGTAGCCGGCGGAAAATTGTTTGAAAGCTCATTTGGTCTAAGTTATGAAGTGGGTTTATACATTACAACGGGTGTCGTTGTTTTATACACTTTGTTTGGTGGTTTTTTAGCGGTTAGCTTAACTGATTTCGTGCAAGGTTGTATTATGTTCATCGCACTGATTCTAGTGCCTACTGTTGCATACTCTTTACTTGAACAACCTCTGGAATCTACTTTACATAGTGTAAATCCAGATATGCTTAACTGGATTGGAGCAGGCTCTGCATTAGGTATTATTTCTGCAATGGCATGGGGTTTAGGTTATTTTGGTCAACCACATATCATCGTTCGTTTTATGTCGGTACGTAGTGTTAAGGATATGCCTAAAGCTCGCCGTATTGGTATGACATGGATGATTGTTGCTGCCCTTGGTGCTGTTGGTACTGGTATATTTGGTGCTGCTTATACTTATGAGAATAATATTGTAGTTGAAGATCCTGAAACGATTTTCCTAATTCTTTCTGAGTTATTGTTCCATCCACTTATTGCTGGCTTTTTACTAGCTGCAATTTTGGCTGCTATCATGAGTACTATCTCATCGCAATTGCTAGTAAGCTCAAGTTCATTGACTGAAGATTTATATAAAACATTTTTACGTAAAGATGCTAGCGACTTTGAATTAGTTACTGTTGGTCGAATTAGCGTTGCATTTGTTGCCCTGTTTGCAATTTATTTAGCGTACGATAGAGATAGCTCTATTTTAGACCTAGTAAGTAATGCATGGGCAGGCTTTGGTGCTGCTTTTGGACCACTTGTATTGTTTAGCCTTTATTGGAAACGTATGAATTTTGCTGGCGCCTTATCTGGTATGTTAGTAGGTGCGTTTACAGTGCTTGTTTGGATTTATGGTCCGTTTACTATTAATGGTGAAAGTTTAAGTAGCTTCATGTATGAAATAGTACCTGGCTTTATTTTAGCGAGTATCGCAATTGTTGTTGTTAGCTTAGTAACAAAAGAGCCAGAGCAAAATATCACTGCTTTATTTGATGAAGTAGAAAAAGAGCTTTAAATAGCAATTACTATTCATTTTAAAATGAGTAGTAAGTAATACCAATCCGCGATAATACTTAATCATTTTGCGGTGCTAAACGTGTTGCTACCGGCGTTAAAAAATTATCATTTAGAACAACTAAATATCAAATTTTTTGCCTAGCTATCAACACGTTTTCCCACCCTCAAAATAGATCACTTAATTAAGCGAATTGGTATAATAAAAAAGGGAGCAACTAAGTTGCTCCCTTTTTTATTTAGTTTGTCCCGTCCGAGGAGAGGACAATCTACGAGTTAACTTGCTTTTTTATCGTTGTTATCTTCAATTGACGCAACGTTATCTGACTTTTTACTTTTTGCTGGCGCTTTGGTAACAACTGGATCTTTGCCGCCCTTTAATATGGTCATAAAGTCATCTTTGCTTTTCGCTATTTCTAAAGCAAGTGATTCAATTTGTTGCTCACTAAGCGGTACGTCTACCTTTTCTAGCATTAGCTCAAGTGATTCTGCTATATCGAGCATCTTGTCATAAGCATCAGCTTCTTTTTTGGTAGTAAACGTCATACGCTCGACTCCGTTTCGTTCTACAACATATTTAACAACAACAGCCATGATTTCTCCTGCAAAATTGCTTGGCACCGTGGTTTGTAAAAACCATTAGATTACTGTTTTTATGTACAGTAATGGTTTGGGCGTAAATTTGCAAGCGCGAAGTATTAATTTTAGGTGTCTTAAATTTGACAAAAAACGGTAACTTTACTTTAGTTAAGCAATCACTTTGTTGTACCAGCTGCATTTTCAGGATTTCGGATCATAGTGATAATGCGTTTAGGTACACTTTAAGTGATGAGCATTTCAGTTCCTTACTTTTTGGTTTTCCTGAGCAACATTCAAAATTAAGAAAAGAAGAATAGGGACAAGTTTGATGAAAACGTTAAAAAATTTATTCATAATAAGCTTATTATGCTTACTACCTGCAACTACCGTATATGCACAACTATCGGAAGTAACTAAGCAAATGCCTCAAGTTGAGACAATTAGTATAAATAATGCTGATGCAGATATGCTTGCTAAGCTACCGGGTATAGGTAAGAAAAAAGCGCAGGCAATTGTGGATTATCGTGAAGAAAACGGCGAATTTAAAAGTGTCAGTGATTTATCGCAAGTTAAAGGAATTGGTAAAAAACTATTAACCAAATTAGAAGGGAAAATATCCCTTTAATAGCAGTAGATAACAATCAGGGCGCTATGCGCCCTGATTAAATTGTTTTAATGCATCGCTTAAGTGTTTTTTAGCAAAGTTGATTTCAATAGGTGTTGTTAAAAGTGGGTAGCAAAGTCCGCCGAGTATCAAAAACGGGATTAATATCCAACCTTTAAATACCGTGAATATTAAAAATAGTGGACTTAGTAATATTAATTTAATAATACGCAGTAACACTTTATCAGTTGGCGATAACATACTTAACGAAAGTGCTATCACGTCTTGGCGCTTGCGTACTTTTAGATGTTTAAGCTCATCTAATTGGCTTGAAAAAAATGTAAACATATCAAATCGACTTTTTAATTAATAAACGGCCAATAACTATAATAAATAGTGTTAGTGAGAAAATCCCAAATATAATTTCCATCCAAGCAGGCATGCTCAAACCAACAAATTGCCAATCTATATTTCCACAATCCCCGGTCGCCTGAAAAAAGCTAGGTATCCATTCATGTAACGACATAAACGACGGGAAGTTTGGTTCAAACTCACAGCTAAATGCAAAAGGGTCTGTGGTGGTTTGCATATCAATATGCTCGCGAGCAATTAAATATCCCCAAACACTCGATACACCCCAAATTACATACGCTAATATACGAACTGCTTTGCTCTGTGGTTTAGTCGAACCTACAATTCCTGCGCCTAATAGACCCAGTACGGCTGTACGTTGATATATGCACATTATGCAAGGCGCCAATCCCATTTGGTATTGAAAGAAAAGGGCGGTCACTTCAAGTAAAAAAACGATAGCTGTAAATAAAAGCCACGGGGTACGTTGGGTGGGTAATTGCGCAAGCCAGTTCATAAAAATTCCGCGTTTAAATAAGACGTTAGATTATGACCTAGGATAATGTATGCGGCAACAAAAAGGAAAAAAAAGCTACCGAAGTCGCTTTTTATAAGATGAAATTATTGACCACTCAATGCAGCCTCAGCAGAGGCTACATGACGCTCTACTTAGTTCCCATTGATACATAAGCTTAGTTATATCGTTTACTTATATCACATTGGTGCATTGCCTAAAAAGTTCTTTAAAGTTGCAGTTAGAGCGCTCTGTTGCATAGGTGTTCCTTTTTAATGTACTTATGTGTTTTAAGTTGATTCAGCTAGGTATGTGTAAATAAAAAATACCAGTAATTACAATGTACCTACAATGAATATTGCTCTGTATATTTATACATTGTAGCGATATTAGAGAAACCTAAATTTTATTATTTATTAATCTTTAATTTCTACTCATTTGCTTATTAATATACCTGACTTTACTTGTTAGTTATGCTTCGTCTGGTACAATCAGTCAGTTATTCGTGTAAAACGATGAGTGTTGATTAATTCGAGTGGGAACTGGATGAGAATTTTTAAAGCGAAAAGCCCAGCAGGATTTGCTGAAGAATATATAGTTGAATCTATTTGGAACGGCGATTTCCCTCCAGGTTCAATTCTACCTGCCGAGCGAGAACTTTCAGAGTTAATTGGTGTAACAAGAACGACCTTGAGAGAAGTATTACAGCGTTTAGCACGTGATGGTTGGTTAACAATTCAGCATGGTAAACCAACAAAAGTAAATAACTTTTGGGAAACGTCTGGCTTAAATATTCTTGAAACACTAGCGCGCTTAGATGAAGACAAGATGCCAGAGCTGACAGATCAGCTTTTATCTGCACGTACTAATATTAGTGCTATTTATACACGTGCTGCAATTAAGTTAAATCCTGAACGTGTAATTGAAATTTTATCACAAAGTCATGAGCTAGAAGATACTGCGCAGGCATTTGCTGACTACGATTACAAAGTTCATCACGAATTAGCCGTTGCGGGTAATAACCGTATTTATGTATTAATACTCAACGGTTTTAGAGGTTTTTATTCAAAGATTGGTTGTCATTACTTCTCTGATGCCGGAACTCGTGAACTTGCTCGTCAGTTTTATAAAGATTTAACAATCTTGGCAGAAAATAAAGAGCACGATGGTGCTATTTCGATGATGCGTAAATACGGTCATCAAACAGGTGAGATTTGGCAAAAAATCCGAGGCGATATGCCCTCAGATATAATGGATTAAATTTAAACGAGAAACCTGCATTTGCAGGTTTTTTTGTACCTGTAAAAATTAATACCACATTATATGAATTTTTAAACAATTTAATGTATTAAGCCTTCTTCAGTAACGTCAAAAGTTCTATCTAATTACAACGCAATTTACACTTCAAAATAAACCTATTATTCAAGCAGATTAGTGCAAGTTGTAAGTGTTCGTTATTTTCGATTGCTCACATCGTTAAATGCGATTGTTCTTTTGTAGTGAATAACTTTAGAATGCCAATTAATTATATGTGTTCGCTATTGGTTTTTAATTTTTAGCGCCCATATAAGTACCAGCATTGCGAAAGCAATTGAAAACAAACTCAAAATATTTGGAGAATAAAATGGGTGTATTAGTAGGCCGCCAGGCACCAGACTTTACCGCTGCAGCTGTTCTTGGTAACGGTGAAATTGTAGATAGCTATAACCTTCATGAAACAATTAAAGGTAAAAAAGCAGTTATCTTCTTTTACCCACTAGATTTCACGTTTGTATGTCCTTCTGAACTTATTGCATTTGATAAGCGTTTTGAAGAGTTTCAAAAGCGTGGCGTAGAAGTAATTGGTGTTTCTATCGATTCACAATTCTCACATAACGCATGGCGTAACACTGCTGTTGCAGACGGCGGTATTGGTAAAGTTCAATACGCACTAGTTGCAGATGTTAAACACGAAATTTGTAAAGCGTATGACGTTGAGCATCCAGAAGCGGGTGTTGCATTTCGTGGTTCATTCTTAATCGACGAAGAAGGCAATGTACGTCACCAAGTAGTGAACGATTTACCACTAGGTCGTAACATCGACGAAATGCTTCGCATGGTTGACGCGCTAGCGTTCCACACTGAGCACGGTGAAGTATGTCCTGCTGGTTGGACTGAAGGTAAAAAAGGTATGGACGCAAGCCCTGAAGGCGTTGCTAAGTTCTTATCTGAAAACGAAGGCGAGCTATAATTTAGCCCTTAGTTTTAAATAAAAAAACCGCCAATTGGCGGTTTTTTTGTGTCTTTAATTAGAAAGAAAAACTTACTTTAGTGTACAAGTAGCGGCCACGAGGGTTATGCACAGCTGATGCATAACCGTATAAATCGCCATCGCCATCACCAATTGCAAATGGTGGCTCTTCATCAAATAAGTTATTAACACCTAAAGATATTTTAGCTGACTCAGTAATACGGTACGACGTTTGTAAATCAACAAGCGTTTGCGAGTCAATCATACGTGAAGTATTGCTATCAAAGTCTAAATTGCCATCAAAGTCGATATCAGGCGTATCTTCAAATTCACCTACATAACTGATATTTACATTGGTGTTAAACTCACCAATTTCCCAGTTGGTTGAGAAAATAAAGCGATGCTCTGGGTAGCCATATTCACCCGTGTAATCACGACCATCTTTTTCAAACTTATCTTGATATGCCCACTCTAAATTAAATTTAAGTAAACCTAAGTCATCAAGAGAGTGGTTATAGTTTGCTGAAACATCAACACCAGATACTTCCTGCGATGATAAGTTTTTAAATGTGCTGTGTATTTTTTGTATTGTGCCTAAGCTTGCACCGCCTGTAGGGGCTAAACGAACACATACGGTACTATTTTGGTTACCACATTCTGCAGCATAAATAGGACCAAATTCTTCTTCATCGATTTTGTTATCTTGAGTAATACTCCATACATCAACACTTAAACCAAACTCAGCTGTTGGTGCCCAGATAACGCCTACGTTCCATGATTCTGACTCTTCTGCTTGTAAATCAGGGTTACCAGAGAACTCAATGTTGTAATCAAGTGCTTGGCAATCTAATCCTGTTTGTTCACAGCGCTGTGTATCAACAAAAAATTGGCTTTTTTGTGATGGACCTAAGCCTATTTGCGCTAACGAAGGCGCTCTAAAGCCTTGCGCCCAAGAACCACGAACCGTTACTTCGTCAGTCGGTGCCCAGCGCAGAGCTATTTTTGGATTTGTTGTTGTACCAAAGTCGCTATAATCATCGTAACGACCTGCTAATTGTAGTTCGAGGTTTTCAGCAAGTGGGATTGAGAACTCAACATATGCAGCGTATTGTTCACGATCAGCAGAAGCTGATACTGATTCAGTACCAAATATTAAGCCACGTTGAAATTGATCATCAGGGATATCATTTACATCTTCTTCACGGTACTCAATACCGGCGGCCATCATTACAGCTTCGCCACCAAAACTAAACGCTTCACCTGTAATGTTAGCGTCAAAAGAGGTCATATGAGACTCACCGCGACGCACTAAGCTAGTTGTGATTCTGTCAATTACAGCTGGGTCGTTATATGTGCCACCGAATGGATTATAGTTACCGGCATCAATTTCTTGTTGTAAGAAATCGGTGCGTACCCAGCCTTGTGTACGATCGCCTGTTTGTAGTGATTTACTGCGACCTTTTTGTACCGCTGTCTCCCAGCTCCAATCGTTTATTTCGCCTTTTAACCCTGCAACAAAGCGTAAGGTGTCTGACTCAATGTCCCATTGGCGAGCGCCTGCATCTACTGTACGGTAACGACCAATTTGAATGTCTTCACCAAATGAATTGTTTGGGTGATTAGCGGGTACCGTAAGGCCTGCATCCTCATCAAGTGGTGTTGGTGCACCTGCAGCGACAGAGCTGTTATGCTGAACAGCCATTTCTAAAAAGCCAGTAATGCCGTTATCAAAGCGGTATTCAAATTGTGAAATAGCGCCTACACGCTCAGATGCTGGGGCAACATATCCATATGGGCCGTAATCAAATAAACAGCTACCACTTGAAGTTGCATTTTCAGCAGGACAGGCAGGGTCGATTGTTTTAACGCCATCCACATAAAAGTAGCCTGGGAAACCACGAGATGAACGGAAATCTTCACCACCATAAGGTGCTTGGTTTGCAGTGCCAAGGCTGCCCATTTCATCAGAAGAAAGAGATGTGTTTTTAAAGTAATCGATAATAACAGATGCACTACTTTTTTCGCTTGTTGTACCCCAAACTAGGCTTGCTGTTGTTTCTTCATAATTTGGACCATCCGTACCGCCATAGCCTAGGTTAATCTCAACACCATCAATATCTTTCTTTAAGATAACGTTAACTACACCCGCTACTGCATCTGAGCCATAGATAGCTGAAGCGCCATCTTTTAGTATGTCGATACGCTCAATAGCAGAAACAGGAATACTGTTAATATCTACAAATGAGTTGGTGATACCTTCAGCAAAGGCACTAATTGATACACGGCGACCATTAATTAATACCAGTGTTGCATCGGCTCCTAAGCCACGTAAGCTTACTGCAGCTGAACCGTTAGCGGTTGAATCTTGGTTGTTACCACGAGTAGAGAAAGTACCGCTACCTGCTACAGGCATTCTTTCTAGAAGTTGCTGTAAATTATCGTAACCCATGTTTTCGATTTCAGCTCTACCGATTGATTGTACCGGAGAAGGCCCTTCAATATCAGTTCGCTTAATACGAGAACCAGTAACCTGAATTCGCTCTACTTTTTTAGCTTCTTCTGCTGCGTAGGCTGTTGTTGTAAAACCTGCTGATAATGCGAGTGTTGCGCCCACAATAATGCTTGGTGTAAATGCAGTTGATTGCTTCATCCTTAAGTCCTTGTTGATATATTATAAAATTATTTGCTTAACAAGCGCGGGTATTAATATCATGTAACTTAAGTGTTAGCAATTAGCTTAATTTGTGATTTAAGTATTAGTTTTAATGCTTTTTTGTGGGTTTTATGACCTTATTTATACTTTGTTTTCTAGGTGAAACTAAGCGTGAATAGGACATAGGGTTAATAATTGTTATATAGCTAGATGAAGCCATGTGTGGAATAGCTAATGATTAAAATAATTTGTAATAATTTATTTCTATAAATTAAAACTTATGTTTGTTTTTCTGCTTTTAATTTATTCAATTATGTAATACCAATTCGCAGTAATACTTAATCAATTTGAGGGGTTAAAGTTGATGCTAAAGGCATTGAAATTTTCTGATTTACGACTGCTAGATACAGGAGGTGGGGTAATGCAGGAGTAATTGCTGATAATGGCTAAGTAATACCAACCTGCATAAATCTTTGATCAATTTAACGAATTAAATTGCACTATAACGTCGTTAAAAATTTTTTATTTAGAACAACTAGATATAAAAATTTTTGCCTAGTTCTAGCGTAATTTTCTTAACGTTAAATAGACCCCATATATAAGCAGATTGGTATAACAAGTTTTGTCTTGTTATCGACACTATTTTCTCATCTCATAATAGATTACTTAATTAAGAGAGTTGGTATTATTTGAGCTTTTATATAGGTGAAATTAAAAACGCCTAATAAATTAGGCGTTTTTATTTATGCTTTATGCTTCATTAAGCGTTCTTTTTCACGCGACCAGTCTTTATCTTTACCGTCTTCGCGTTTGTCGTGTAATTTCTTACCTTTTGCCAAATGAAACTCAAGTTTTACCCAGCAGTTTTTCCAGTACATCGCTGTAGCTATTAAAGAATAGCCATCGCGCTCTGTAGCACCGAATAAACGGTCAAGTTCGCGTCTGCTTAATAGCAATTTACGATAACGTAGCGGGTCGCAAATTACGTGGGTCGATGCACTTATAAGTGGCTGAATTTGACTGCCAAGTAAAAATGCTTCGCCATTTTTAAGATGAATATAAGTTTCTGTGATATTTACTTTACCAGCTCGGATACTTTTAACTTCCCAGCCTTGTAGTTCAACACCCGCTTCAAACTTATCGTGTAAAAAATACTCATGTCGCGCTTTTTTGTTTAGCGCGATGGTATTACTTGTCGATTTTGATGAATTTTTCTTAGCCATAGTGCCCTATAATATACGTAATGTGAGATGTTTTACATCGATTTTTTTAATAATGCTTTTAAAAATTTAGCTTTAATTTAAGCAGCATGAAAATTTGGGGAAACGCGCAAAGCTTGCTAAAATTCGCCCACACAGTTGGGAGTGAGTATGCCACAAATAGAAAAAAGTGCGCTGGTTATGTACAGCACTAAAGAGATGTTTGATCTAGTTAATGATGTAGAAGCTTATTCACAGTTTTTACCAAATTGCTCAGACTCAAAAATTGTTTCACAGCACGATAATAACATGACCGCGAGTTTAGAAATATCTAAGGCGGGTATAAAAAAGTGGTTTACCACCGAAAACACCTTTGTTGATGAACAAACCGTGTTACTGCGCCTTGTTGATGGTCCGTTTAAGACGTTAAAAGGGCGCTGGCATTTTCAAGAGCTTGACGCCAAAGCATGTAAGGTTCATTTGCACCTAGAGTTTGAATTTTCAAGTAAGTTAATAGAGCTTGCCTTTGGAAAGATTTTTAACGATGTAGCAAAAAATATGGTGAGTGCATTTACTCAACGTGCAAAACAGG
This sequence comes from Pseudoalteromonas sp. SA25, assembly GCF_011378705.1. Lineage (NCBI taxonomy): Bacteria > Pseudomonadati > Pseudomonadota > Gammaproteobacteria > Alteromonadales > Pseudoalteromonadaceae > Pseudoalteromonas > Pseudoalteromonas sp. SA25. Next base: position 74,455 of record NZ_WTKV01000005.1, read on the forward strand.
TTTATGGAGCGCGAGTATGATTAATGTTGAAGTGGTCTTTGCATTACCGACCACGGCCACGTGTTTATCAATTGAAGTGCCACAAGGGACTACAGTCGAGCAAGCTGTTATTCAGTCAGGTATTATAGAAAAGTGCCCAGAAATAGATGCCACATCGCTAACGTTAGGTGTGTGGAATCGAACTGTAAAAGCTAACTATGAATTAAAAGACGATGACCGTATAGAAATATACCGTCCATTAATTGCAGATCCTAAAGATGCCCGCAGAAAACGTGCAGAAAAAGCAAAAGAAGAGGGGCGTGCAAATAAAATAACGGGTGGTCGCCCACTCGAGAAGTAATACCAATCGGCATAAACTTCGAACAATTTAACAGATTAAATCACACGCTAACGTCGTTTAAAATGGTAAAAGCTTTTTAAGTAAACCAATAAAAAAGGTGAACCATGCTCACCTTTTTTACTACCTGAGACGTTTATTGCTCTAGCGGTGTAGTAAAGTTTTCAGGTTGGTCATAATCACCTGAGATTGAAACTAACTTTTCATTTTCAAAGTTAATTACTAACTCTTTATTTTGTTCGTTTTTACGGCCTTTATTAAAGCTGTAAATATAGCGCCAAGTATTGTTATCAAAGGCGTCCTCGGCAATAGGTCTACCTAATACATAAACAACTTGCTCTCGGGTCATATTTACACGAAGTTTTTCAACATCCGATTGCTCTAAAAAGTTGCCTTGTGGGATGTTAATTCGGTATACCCAGCTAGAGCAACCTGCTGCTGAGCTAAGTGTTAAAGCGACGATAAGCCAAAGAGAAAAAGTTTTTAACGACTGCATTGTTAGTTGTGATCCTTATTTTTTATAATCTGCATGATACCGATTAGTCACTGAAGGTAAAACCCTTTTAAGCAATTGTTTTATGTTAAGGGCGTTAAGGTAATGTTTTGACCACTGATAATGAAAAAAGTTTACAGCATATTGAAACGAATATTTTAAAAACTGAGTCTACTTGGTTTTTATATATAGTTGAAACACGATTTGGTCATTGGTACACAGGGATCACGACTAATGTTGAAAAACGCTTTGCAACTCATCAAGCTGGTAAAGGGGCTAAAAACCTTAGAGGAAAAGGGCCTCTTTTACTTATCCATCAACAACAAGTAGGTAATAAAAGTGAAGCAAGTAAGCTTGAGTATCAATTAAAAAAGCTCCCTAAAGCTAAAAAGGAAGCGTACGTTTCAGCATTTAATACTGGCGATAGCAAAAGTACTTAGTTTGTGTAAATTAAGCATATTCGTTATGAGCAAAAACTATCTTCGAATATAGTTTTTGCTCATAGCTGGCGTGTAATATCAGAGCTGCTTAGCGATGCTTTTCAAAGGTAGCTACAAGCGCATCAAGTGTTTGTGCACTGTTGGCTAAGTCGCGAATCGCTTGCTCTGTATTGATTTGTTCGCTCATTGCTTTATCGCTAATTTCGCTAATTTGCTCAATATTACGACTTACATCGGCAACCACATTACTTTGCTGCTCAGTTGCAGTCGCTATAAGCGTAGCCATATCGTTTATTTGATTTGCTGTTTCGGTTATCGTATCAAGTAATTCAACAGAGCTTTGCATTGCACCAACGCTTTGCTGAGCTTTATCTTTCGATTGGCTAATATCATTAACTACATCATCAGATATTTTTGTAAGCTCTTCAATCATAGATTGAATTTCGGTGGTTGATTGCGATGTACGGTTTGCCAGTGCACGTACTTCATCAGCAACAACAGCAAAGCCGCGTCCGTGTTCACCTGCGCGAGCAGATTCAATTGCAGCATTTAAAGCAAGTAGATTAGTTTGATCCGATATGCCTCTAATTGAGTCAACAATACTTGCAATATCAACCGTTTTTTTAGAAAGCAAAGTAACTTGCTCTGTTATGCCATCAATATCGCTGGCAAGGGCTGATATAGTTGCTTGGCTTTGGAGTACTTGTTTATGGCTTTGAATAGTATTTTCGCGGCTGTTATCGGTTAACTTAGCTGTATTTGCTGCGCTTTGCGCTATTTCTTGTACTGTAGCGCCCATTTCGTTGATTGCTGCTGCGACAGATATTGTTTGTTCTTTTTGGTTGTCTATTGCTTGGGAGTTCCGTTTTGCTTGTTCAAATACATGATCAGAGCTTTTCCTAATATCGTGACTTTCGCTGGCAACTTGAGTAATCGCTGTTTCTATTTTATTTATAAACTGGTTAAAGCCGTTACTTAGATTGTTAAGCTCTGGTTGGCTCGATTCTGGTAAGCGGTACGCTAAATTTGCATCGCCGGAGCCTAGGCGTGAAAATAACTCAGCCATTTTAGAAAGTGGAGATGAAAGTGAGCGAGCAAGCAAATAACTGATTAAACTCGCAACTAATGCTGTAATTACCGTAAAAGTAAATATTTGCCATTGCAGGGTGTTTACGCTTGCGAAGACTTCACTTTTTGGCACTTGAGCTACAACATATAAATCGGTGTTTTTAATAGGCATAGCAGCTACAAGTGTCGGTTCGCCATTTAAATTAATTTCTTCTAGTGCAAAGCCATTACTATTAAATAGTTGGCTGTGGATATTTGCAGTATACAAATCATCAATATTTGCTTTAGCTACTTTACTTGCATCTTTATGAAGCTGAATCAAACCATTTTTATCTGCAATGAATACAAAGCCTGTTTGCTCAATTTTAAATTGCTGTAATAGCTTTTGCATATCAGTGATGCTTTTTGCAAGACCTGCTAAACCAGTACCATTAGCCTGCTGATGATTTACAAACATTTTCACATCATTGGCTGACTCTTGATAAATACTGATAGAGTAAGGTTGTTTTGATTGCTTAAAAGCAAAGAACCAGCCATCGGCTGCATCGTTTTTTAACACACGCAAAAACCCATTCTGGTTCCAGTACTGTGCAGTGTCTCTATTTGCCCAAGATGCTGTGGCTAAATCGTATTGCTGGGCAACGCGATTTAATTCTTTTAATAGTAATGTATCGTCTTGGTTGTTTGATTGAGCCCATTGTAAAATAAATTCGTTTGATGATAGTTGCTGAGCAGCACCGAGTAACTCGTTGATTTCACCGCCTATGTGATTGCTGATTGTTTGCAGTTTACTAGGGAGCTCTGACTCAATCATACGTCGCTCAATAATATCCTCTGAGCTGTGTAGGGAAGTCAAACCAATCAGTGCGGCTACGCATATAGCAATAACACTACCTAAAGCTGTGATTTTTTGAGTGATCGAAAGATTTTGTATCGTCATGATATTAATTAATTTTACAACTAAATAGAAAAACATATTAGCACATTATTTATTTGGAACTAAATATTGGCTAAGCAGAATAGGCAAAGATATACCAGATTGATTAAAGTTTTATTAACAGGCATAAAAAAGCCCACATGCAAAAAGCATACGGGCTTGGTTTCTAACAAGCGAAACATTTATTGTTTAGGGTTAAACAATCTTTTTCATTGCTGACATGTAGCCACGTAATTTAGCACCTACTTTCTCAACTGGGTGTTCGCGCAATGCAGCGTTAATTTGAATTAATGTTTGGTTATCAACTTGGTTACTGTGATCGCCAAGACCTTTACCGATAATGTCTGTATCAACGTTTTTCATAAAATCAGCAAGTAATGGTAAACATGCATGGTTATATAAATAACAGCCGTATTCTGCAGTATCAGAGATAGTACGGTTCATTTCAAAAAGCTTTTTACGCGCAATAGTATTGGCGATTAATGGCGTTTCGTGTAATGACTCGTAGTAAGCTGACTCTTCGATAATGCCGGCTGCTGTCATGGTTTCAAATGCAAGTTCAACACCTGCTTTAACCATTGCTACCATTAAAATACCGTTATCAAAAAATTCTTGTTCAGAGATTTCTACATCGCCAGCAGGGGTCTTTTCAAAGTTAGTTTCTGCTGTTTCTGCGCGCCATTTAAGTAAGTTTACGTCATCGTTATTCCAGTCTTCCATCATAGTGCGTGAGAAAGTGCCGTCGATGATGTCATCTTGATGCTTATTATAAAGCGGGCGCATAATTAGTTTTAGCTCTTCACTTAGTTCAAACGCTTTTACTTTTGCTGGGTTTGAAAGGCGGTCAAGCATGTTAGTAACGCCACCGTACTTAAGTGCTTCGGTAATTACTTCCCAGCCGTATTGAATTAGTTTTGATGCATAACCCGCATCAACGCCTTTTTCTACCATTTTATCAAAACATAAAATAGAGCCAGTTTGTAACATGCCACATAAAATGGTTTGCTCGCCCATTAGGTCAGACTTAACCTCAGCAATAAATGATGATTTAAGTACACCTGCGCGATGTCCGCCAGTACCCGCTGCATACGCTTTAGCTTGTGCTAAACCAAGACCTTGAGGGTCATTTTCTGGGTGAACTGCGATCAGAGTTGGTACACCAAAACCGCGTTTGTATTCTTCACGTACTTCAGAACCAGGACACTTAGGTGCAACCATGATTACAGTAATGTCTTCACGTACTTGCATGCCTTCTTCAACGATATTAAAACCATGAGAGTAAGCAAGTGTAGAGTCTTTTTTCATAAGTGGCATAATTGCACTTACTACAGCGGTATGTTGTTTATCTGGCGTTAAGTTAAGTACTACGTCAGCTGTAGGAATTAATTCTTCATAAGTACCAACAGTAAAACCGTTTTCAGATGCATTTAAAAATGATTGGCGACGCTCAGAAATAGCTGAAGCGCGTAATGTGTAAGAAACATCTAAACCAGAGTCACGTAAGTTTAAGCCTTGGTTTAAACCTTGTGCGCCACAGCCTACAATAACTAGTTTTTTACCTTTAAGTGCGTCAACGCCATCAGCAAATTCGCCTGCGTCCATAAATTCACATTGCGCTAATTGCGCTAATTGTTCGCGTAAAGGTAAAGTATTGAAATAATTCGCCATTGTTAGTGTCCTATAAAGTCATGTTTGTTAGATGCGCAAGGTTTGTTGCGCTTACAAACACCATATGTAAAATCGTTGCTTGCGTAAAATGATATATTTGAATTAAAGTGTTTCATAATATGAAATACTGGGTTTGGCATGGATCATAAACATTTAAACTACTTTTTAGCACTGGCTAAAACACTTCATTTTGGACGCGCAAGCGAGCTTTGTCATATAAGCGCACCCACTTTGAGCCGCAATATAAAACACTTAGAAGAAGAGGTAGGTGTTGCATTATTTGTACGCGATAACCGCAGTGTTAAATTAACGCGTGAGGGTGAGTCGTTTATTGATTACGCCACAGCAACGCTTGCTAATTGGCAGCGTTTTAAAACGAATGTGAAAGACCCACAACAACATATTTACGGCAAAGTAAGTATCTATTGCTCGGTTACTGCATCTTATAGTTTTTTACATCAAATATTAGAGCAACTTCGTGCGCAGCATCAGTATATAGAAATAACATTAAATACAGGCGACCCTGCACTTGCTATAAACCGTGTATTAGATGGGCACGAGCTAATGGCTATTGCAGCTAAGCCAAATAAGTTACCGGCGCAAATTGCTTTTGTAGATATAGGGCATTCTCCACTTTTATTAATTGGACCAAAAATTCAATGCCCGATCACACAAAAACTAACACATAATAGTGATGACATTAATTGGTCTGATTTAGAATTTATTGTGCCAGAACAAGGTTTTTCTCGCCAAAGGTTAGAACACTGGTGGCGCAAAAATAATATTCACGGGAAAATTTACGCACAGGTCGCTGGGCACGAAGCAATGGTATCTATGGTGAGCTTAGGATTAGGTGTCGCAATGGTCCCTAAAATAGTGCTAGATAACAGCCCGCTGCAAGATAAAGTACAAATACTAACACCAAAAATGCAAGCGCCTGATGGGTTTGATATTGGTTTGGCAGTATTAAGGAAAGAGTTAAATGACCCTGCAATCAGTGCTTTGTGGAATATTGCGCAAACTTTAGATGCAAAAGCGATTTAATGCGCGCAGAGAATAAGCAAGTTAGTTAAATAGTATGAATATAGGTTGCGTATAAGTTTACTATTACTTAACATTGAGCGCTAATAATAAAAACAATGACGCTTGAGAGTTTATTTATGAACCACGCCGTATCACTTGCTCATTCTGCTCAATGCCTAAAAAAGGCGATTCCTTTGATGGTAAAATACCGAATGCCGGTTACACCCATCAACTATGCAATTTGGTACTGTTATATTCAAGGAAACAAACCTTCATTAAATGCTGAGTTAGACCATGTTATTGCTCTGCAACAAACATGTTCACAAGACAAAGCAAAAGAAATTTTTGATAAACATTTAACGCAAGACGATCTCGTTTTTTTTCAAGAAATGACTGAAAAATTTCATACAACTATGGAGCAAGTTCAGCAAGATATAAGCACAACGCTTGATCACTCTAAAAGCTTTACGACGAGTTTAGTCGACTCACAAAATGAATTAAATATGCTTGTTGATGTAAACTCTTACAATGAGATACTAGGTTGTGTTGAGCGTTTAACTGACGATTCTATTGCAATGCAAGATTATGCTCGGGAGTTTCAGACTAAATTAGCCGTTGCCTACAATGAAATAAAAGATTTAAAAGAAGCACTCAATATTTCAAAGGAAGCAGCCGATACCGACACGCTTACGGGTTTTTATAATCGAGGTAAGTTTGATTCTGATATTGTAAACTTTTGCCTCGAATACTCAGAGCAAGCGCAAGAAGACTCTCTTGCCGTACTCATTATGTTTGATATTGATCATTTTAAGCGCTTTAACGATGATTTTGGCCATCAAAAGGGTGATGAAGTCCTTAGGCTAGTTGCTAAAAAAGTGAGAGAAAATACAACTGAAGCTGCAAATGTGTATAGATATGGTGGCGAGGAGTTTTGCATAACAGCCTACTTTGACACTATTAACGATATAATAGCATTTGCAGATTGTATTCGTTTAGCAATAGCAAAATTGGCGATTCGTAAAAAGCATGATGTAACTGCAAAACGTGCTATTTCAGCAAGTTTTGGCTTAGCAATTTTACGGCCATTTACAAATAGTTCTGTTTTAGTTGAGCGTGCAGATAGAGCCTTATACATTGCCAAAACACATGGACGAAATCGTATAGAAATAGCCCCTGATATTTAATAAGTGCCAGAGGTTTCTGATTTATTTGGGTTAAAGCCGCTCAATTTAGGGCGATTTAATCCAACTTCAGTTTTGGTAAACAAGCAGGTAAAACCCAATAGAGCTGTAGCGAGTTAGCTCTTAGTAATTTTTTATTTGAATAATTGCATTTGCTACGTAGTGCCTCATTTTCAAAGTATCTTAAAGTACTATTAGTCAAAAATTACACAAGCAACTCAAAATATAGTCCTTAGACACAACTACCTTGAAAGATAAATAGTCCGAAAAGCATAAAGTTAACATTTTTGTATACAAATTGTGAATAATTGTAATCAGCTAGAGCTAGTTTAAAAAGACCTTGCTAGTATGGGGAACTCACTTATTTTGATACTTTGATTTACGCTGATGCGGTATGCCTTCTCATTATTAACAGCTCTATGTTTTAGCACTTTGTTTGTTTGCCTTTCGGTGCAAGCAACACAGGCAAGCAAGCATGCTGACGATTATACAGAGCAAGATATAACAACCGATCGTCTGTATTTGAGTTTAAGCGTGGGGGCTGGAGTTATAACCAACCCTTTGCATGGTGGAGATAATATTCCGCTCGTGCTTATTCCTCAAGTTGCGTTTTATGCAGAGCAATGGTTTTTTGATAATGGCCGTCTTGGTTATTCATTTTTGCAAACCCCTAAACATCACTTTAATCTAGTTGGTGAACTCAACTCTGAGTCTCGCTTTTTTATAGACTGGCACCCTAAAAATGTATTTACACTACAAAGTAGTGCCCTCAACAATCAGTTCGTAATGCAAGATGAAGCCTCGTCATCTCGCTATGTTGATATTGATAATTTACATAAACGGCAAATTGCACTTGATGCGGGTATTGCATATCACTATGTAAATGAAGACCATGTTTTTTCGGTTCAGGCTCTGCATGATATAACCGATGTTTATCGAGGTGTACGCGCAGCATTACAGTGGCAGTATCATACTGTGATAGGAAAGCTCAAAATAAAGCCAACACTTGGAATAAACTATAAATCTGCGGAACTAAATAGCTATTTTTATGGACTTAATGAGGGTGAAACTCAATTTGGCAAAATAGACGTTGGTAGTAGTTGGCAACCTTATGCTAAAATCGACGCCCGTTGGCCTCTGAGTAAGGCTGACTCTCTTCGTTTTCATGTAGCATATTACGACTATTCGGCTATGGATGGCAGTCCGCTCTTCGAACGTACTTATTCAATGACTGCATTTATAGGATTCGATCGTACTTTTTAATATGAAGTATTCAATATTAGTTGTCTTTATTACCGCTTTTTTTAGTGGTTTTAGTGTGGCACAACCCCCTTTTTTTAGTGTTTCTCCAAAAGTCTGCGTTGTCTCTGAACAGCAGGGTTTTTGCGATCTTGATTTACAATTTAAATGGCAATTAAACGCCTACAGTGATGTCTGTTTGTATCAGCAAGAGCAACGGCTTCAATGCTGGGAGCAACAACTTTCTGGGCAATTTAATTATAAAGCGCGTGTTCAGGTGGAGACCATATACTCCTTAATCAATCCTCATACGGGTGTGTTAATAGCAAAAACACAGGTTGAAGTACAAAGCGCCCATGCTAAAAAAAATAGGCGTAGGCTTCGCTCTCCGTGGAGCTTTTTTTAATTTAGGAGCAACTAATGCCAAAAATTTTACTTGTTGAAGATGATCTCGGTTTACAACAACTAACAAAAGATTACCTTGAACATAATGGCCTTGAAGTCGAAGTATTAGACCGTGGTGACGAAGTGTTTAATTACTTAGAAAACAATACACCTGATTTAATGATTTTAGACGTTATGCTGCCAGGTAAAGATGGCTTTAGCGTTTGCCGCCAAGTAAGAGATAAATTTACTCTACCAATTTTAATGTTGACTGCTAAAGGTGAAGATTTCGACCAAGTACTTGGCTTAGAGCTTGGCGCTGATGATTATGTAATAAAACCAGCAGAGCCACGAGTATTACTAGCGCGAATTAATGCATTACTGCGTCGTGGACAACCCATGGTAAAATCAAGCGAAGAGCTCCAGTTTGGTGATTTAGTCATTGATAAAACAAGTCGTATTGTAAAACTAAGTGATTCGGAGATTGTATTAACTTCGCACGAGTTTGAGTTACTATGGCTATTAGCGTCAAATGCGGGTGAAGTACTAAGTCGAGAACATGTGCACCAGCATATGATTGGCCGCCAATACGATGGACTTGATAGAACGGTGGATGTACGCGTATCACGAATTCGTAAAAAATTAGGCGACAACAGCGATAAGCCGTATCGTATAAAAACTGTATGGGGACAAGGCTACTTATTTGTTTCTGATGCATGGGATCTTTAGAACTATTTAAGGTTAGTCGGCTTTAATGGGAAAACTGTTTACCAGCTTATATTTATATATCATCGTTTCTTTGTTTGTAGTAAGCGGTGTTATAGAGCAATTGTGGCCTTACGAAGAGTCGCAACAACAGGTCTTCTTAGATGATGAGTTTGGGCAATCACTCTGGTTGCTCTCACAAACTCCAAATGGTCTTAAAAAATTAAAGCACAACTTTGAAAGTAAAGTGATTGAACGACGTGATTTAATACTCCCTCAAAAACAACAATCGCAGCTCAACCAAAACCACTACTTATACTTATACGATAAGCAACAACGCATTGTTTGGTATGTAGATCTCGGTAATGATTCATTACTTCAAGTAGGACCGGTAGGTGTATTAACGCAGGAATCATCTTCTGTTTGGCCGTATTTATTACTACTTATTATTGTAGGTATACCTGTTGGGCTGTGGAGCTTTTTACTATGGCGCGACTTTGCAAAGCTACGTAAAGCGTGTGAAGCGGTAGAGGGTTTGCAAGACTTTCAACTAAATGACTCTTCTAAGTCTTTCTTTTTACCTATTACTGATACATTAAAGGTAATGCAGCAACGTATTGAGTTTTTACTTAGTGCGCAGCAAGAACTTACCTCATCGGTGTCGCATGAGTTTAGAACACCACTAGCACGTTTAAAGTTTGCAATTGTAATGCTGCAAGAACAAATGCTTGACGAAAAAGGTGAGAAATACTTAATAAACATGCAAACAGACATTAGCGAGCTTGAGTCACTAGTTTCTGAAATGCTCGAATACGCGCGATTAGACTCTCAACAACCTAGTTTACAGCCAATAAACTGTGACTTAGCTGGGCTGGTAAAAACAACTGTTGAAAAGCTAAACTTTGAAGCCCGAACAACGCTCTCCGTAAACCTCCCTGAGCATTTAAATTATTACTGTGATAGTCACTTTATGGCGCGAGTATTTCAAAATTTAATTGGCAATGCGCTCAAATATACCCATAAACAAGTCAAAATTACATTGCTACAAGAGACAAAATACATCGTATTGATTGTTGAAGATGATGGGGAGGGGATAGCTCCCGCTGAGCGAGAAAATGTATTTAAACCTTTTACTCGACTAGATAAAAGTAGAGGCAAGGATACCGGTGGTTTTGGTTTAGGACTCGCTATAGTTGCTAAAATTGTGTCGTGGCACCAAGGAGAGTGTAAAGCAGAAAGCTCAAGCTTAGGTGGTGCTAAATTTATTGTATATTTACCTCTCAAATTTAAGACATAAAAAAAGCGCCTAAAGGCGCTTTTTTTGCGGTTAAAAACCAAAATCAACAAGTAGCAATATAATAGACCGCAGGTGCTTAAAAAAGTTCTCAACTATTTTTATTTTTTTCAAGTAATGGCATTAACATTTGCTCAAGGCCATTTAGTTTTACCTCATACATCATCGCAAGTTGACTACCTAGTTTTGAGTCAGGAAACCCTTGCTGATTAAACCAGACTAAATAAGGCTCTGGGAGTAACAACAATGGCCGTCCTGCATATTTTCCAAACGGCATTGTAGTATTTATCGCTATTTTTAGTTGTTTTGGATCCATAAAAACTACTTATGTATTTAAAGTATGCGTAAGTGTAAGGGATTTTAGAGATATAAAATAGGCTGTGACGGGCAAGAAACAGCCTATTTTGCGAGGGAGTAGGCCCTCTGATTTAATAATTTTATGTTGATTGATATAAACCTAGTTGAACTTTAATTAGCTGGGATCTAATTAAGTTATTATTAGAACATGGGTTCTTATTTAACCAACACAGTTAGTCTACCTGTTTTTCATTGTTGTGGTGAATTGGCTTGTAAAGGAATGTAAATAGAATTGCTTTTTATTTAAAAACTAATAACAAAGCCTTAACTGATTAAGGCCTTGTTATTTATAGACGTTATAAAAAGTAATTATTCGTTAAATAGCTCTTGTTTAACGTGCTCTGCAAAACCACTACCGGCTTCTAGGTAAAAGTTATAAGTAGAATGAACACCCATTTCTTCTAGTTCTTTTTGTTGATCAGGGTAGTTTGCAATAGCTGTTACTTGGCCTTTATAACCAGAGGCTTGTAGCTGCTCTAGAGCAAAGATATTTTGCATATGCTTTGGCATTGCAAGCATAACCATTTCTACTTGTGAGTGATTTACTCGTTGCCAAAAGTCAGGGTCGGTTGCATCAGCAATTAAGACGTTGCGGCCTCTGTTAACGTGCTTATCTACCACCTCAGGTTTTATATCTATACCTGCAACAACATTTGGGTGAGTCGCGTTGATAGTCTCATAAGCACCAGTACCAATACGTCCCATACCAAAAATGACTATTCTAGTATCGTTAAGGTTAACAGGTAGCTCTTCAGCTAAACGAGTTTTGCTTTCGAACTTTAATAACCAGTGCTCAATTTTGACGTACAACTCGTTTGAACGTTTATTTAATGGGGAGGCAATTATAAAGGTAATAGAAACAGCAATTGCCATTACAGCTAGCCATTCAGAGGTGATCATGCCTGTAGTTGCAGCCACTGCACATACAATTAAACCAAACTCACTGTAGTTAGATAAGCTAAAAGCAGTAAGTAATGATGTACGCGCGCGTAGTTTAAATATATTAGTGAACATATAATAAAGCGCTATTTTAACGGGTAATACTAAAATAAGTATAATAGCAACAATCAAGGAGTTAGTGGTTAGCTCTGCGCTCAAACCAATACTTAAGAAAAAGCCAACTAGCAATATGTCCTTTAAATTAAGTAGGGATTTTGATAGCTCGCCTGCCTTTTTGTGAGGGGCAAACATCATTCCTATTATTAATGCACCTAAATCGCCTTTTAGGCCTGCAAATTCAAATGCATGATAACCAGCAACTAGAGCAAAGAAAAAACCAAACAATGGTAATAGTTCACCATGTTTAGATCGGTTCAACACGCCATACATTACAGGTCGTAATAAAGGCAAAGCAATTATTAGTGCAATTGCCCATAAATTTGGGACTTTGCCGGTGCTAATAGCTAAAAAGATAACAGCAAAGATATCTTGCATTACCAATATACCAATGGCTATTTTACCGTGTAAGCTTGCCATTTCCCCGCGTTCTTCAAGCACTTTTACTGCAAATACAGTACTTGAAAAGCTAAGCGCAAACCCAACTAATAAAGCACTTTGCCAACTTAAATCAACAAATAGTGGAATAGCGAATACGCCAAGTAACAGCATAAAACCACTAAATAACGCACTGCTAAAAATGATATGCAATGTTGCAGGTGCCCAAACTTGAGGTTTAATTAAACTGTTAACTTTAAGTTTCAAGCCAATACTAAAAAGAAGAAGGGTTACGCCAAGTGCTGCAATTGTATCGAGCAACTCTGTACTTTTATATCCCGATAAATTTAAAGCAAAGCCTGCTAATAAAAATCCAATAAGAGGAGGTAGTTTTAATTGATAAACGGCAAAACCACAAACAAACGCGGCAGCAAAATAGATTAGTTCCATAATTCTTAATATCACTTCATTTGGTGTTGCAGTGTAACGAAAAATTTATGCCATTGAAAATATAATAGACCTAAAAATGAACGCGTCTAATCAATTACTTGCCTTGCTGCGTATGAAAAATACGCATTAAACACTTATTTAATCGTAAATAGTATGTAAATAACATTTTTTCACTGACATTAGCTTTTAAATATGGTTAAGATGCGATAACGAAGAAGTTTAAGCCAGAGCAAATAATAGAGCAGCTCAGCTTAAGGAGAGAGATATGTTTAAAAAGATTTTAGCGTCGGTAGGTATTGGTGCTGCAAAAGTAGACACTATTTTAGAAACTGAACACCTACAACCAGGTCAACTTTTTAACGCACAAATAGTTATCACAGCAGGGGATGTTAGCCAAGATATCGCAGGCTTAGATTTATTATTAATGACTCGTGTTAAAGTTGCGGGTGATGATGGCGATTATTTTACTAATCATGTAATTGAGCAATGGCGAATTACAGATATTGGTACAATTGAGCCAGGCGAAGTTAAAAACATCCCTTTTGAAGCACGTCTTCATTCTGAAACACCTATTACAGAAATTAATGCAGGTTATAATCAATCACATGTATGGCTAGAAACAGGCCTAGATATAGACTTAGCACTTGACCCAACAGATAAAGATCATTTACACATTTACCCTAATGAAGCGGTTAAAACGTGTATGCAAGCGATGGAAAAGTTAGGTTTTAGTTTAATGAAAGCTGACGTAGAAAAAGGCCACTTACGGGCTTCAACTTTTCAGTCATTATCTGGGTGTTACCAAGAACTTGAGTATAAACCTAATAGCCGCAGCTTATTTGGCATTCAGGAGATTGAATTATCGTTTGTACCAGAGGCACATAAAACACATGTGCTTATAGAGCTAGACAGAGCCTTTAAAGGCGATGGTTATGTAGATTTGACCATAGAGCACGATCATGTGAATCTATCGCAGTTGTGTGATCAGCTAGAGCGCTTATTTACTTAGTATAAGCTAACTAAGCTAACGAGTGATTTTAATAAACCCAGCCTAAGCTGGGTTTTTTGCTTATAGGATTTAATATGCAGTTTAAATGTGAGCAGTTTGATGCTTTTGATACACAGACTCTTTTTACTATTATGCGTGGGCGGGTTGATGTGTTTGTTGTAGAACAAAAATGTCCTTACCCTGAACTTGATGATGTAGATATTGCTTTAAATACACAGCATTTATATACATTGGATAATGGGCAACTACAAACTTATGCGCGTTGTTATGACAAAAGTGAGCAATACAGCGCAATAGGTCGCGTGCTAGTAAGTGAAAGAGCGCGTGGCAATGGGTATGCTACTTTACTTATTACTGAAGCTATAGACTGCTGCAAAGCACAATGGCCTGAGCGAGATATTTATATAGGTGCACAAACTTACTTGCTTGATTTTTACCGCTCTTTTGGCTTTGAGGATTATAAAAGTGAATATTTAGAAGACGGTATACCTCATCAAGATATGATTTTAAAACTCACTAAATAAATCCAATTTAAGCAGCTATAAAAAAGCCCACTAATGTGGGCTATTTTAAGGTTAAGGTATTATTTAGCTCAAGAGTGAGTGTAAAAACACCATACCAATAGCAAGTGGACACACAAACTTGGTATACCAAGGCCATATTTTCCAAAACAATGTGTTATGGACCTCAGGATTACCTTCTTTAATTGCTTTAAGTAATGAGCTTCTGTACCAAATCCAACCTACAAATATACAACACATCAGGCCAAGCAAAGGTTGAGCTACTTTTGTAGTTAAAGTAATCACTAAGCCAAATAAGCTGCTAAGGTTACACACAATTATAATGCTAACGATAGCAATTAAAGCTCCAATCAACCAGGTTGCCTGAACGCGTTTCATCCCAAAGCGTTCTACAGTGTATGATACTGGCGCCTCTAACATTGAAATAGATGACGTTAAAGCAGCAATACTCATTAACGCAAAAAATGAAAAGCCCACAAATAAGCCAACTTCGCCCATTCCATCAAATAAAGCAGGGAGTACCTGAAATACTAACGTATCTTCAGAGAGTAATTTACCTGTTGAGGCCGAGAATATTTCAACGCCTTGAGCTTGCGCTACATACATAGCCGGAATAATCAGTAAACCCGCTACAAAGGCTATAAATACATCAATAAGGGTTACATAGGCACCTAAAGAAACAAGATTTTCTTTTTTGCTAATGTACGAGCCGTAAATAATCATTACGCTAGTACCTAGCGATAAAGAGAAAAAAGCTTGTCCTAGTGCGCTAACTAATAGTTTTGCGTCAAAAATAGACGAAAAATCAGGAACTAAGTAAGCCTTTAAACCTTCCATTGCGCCATCTTGGGTCATTACATAAGCAATAAGTGCAAATAAAATCCCCAAAAGAGCGGGCATTAAACGTTTTGACCATTTTTCAATACCGTTCTCAACGCCTCTACTGATAATAGCGACAGTTAGTACGATAAAGACAAGAGTGAATATAATGTTTCGGGTAAGTGATTGTTCACTTAGCCATGTCGATGCTGTGTCGGCACCGACAAGAGTAGCTATGGGTTCAGCTGTAGCGCTGAGCATCCAACCAGCAACAATGGCGTAAAAACTTAATATAAAGCCAGCACATAAAATACCGCCAAAACCAACAATAAAGGCAAAGTGTTTTTGCCATGGCTTATTAGATATTTTTTGAAGTGATGAAACCGCGTTTGCTTGGCCGTGACGACCAATCATAAGTTCAGCCATTAAAGCGGGGTAGGCTAAAAAGAACGCAAGCACTAAATATGCTACTAAAAATGCAGCACCGCCATTACTTGCTGTTTGTGTAGGGAATCCCCAAATATTGCCCAAACCAACGGCAGAACCCGCGGCGGCCATAATAAAACCAAAGCGAGAGCTGAACTCGCCTCTAACTGCGCTCATATTATTGTACTTCTCTATTGTGTGACGGCGGTGACAATCTACTGGAAATGTTAAAAAATAAAAAGTGCTTATTTGCTGATCTAGCACAATTTAATAAGTAAAGTGTGTGTTATAACCATCGATTTTAATTGTTGTTATCGAGTCGTTTAAAATAACGAGTTGATTTTGTTTAATAATTGTTAATTACAGTCTGTAACTATTGCTTTACGAATTATGATGCTGTGCAATAGTGAGAGTAAAACACGCACCACCTAGCTGGGTACTTTTACTTACTTTAACACTGCCATGATGCCAGTCGGCTACTTTTTCAACAATAGCTAGACCAAGGCCGTAACTTTTATCAGCTCTGTTACGGTGATCTTCTTCCCTAAAAAATGGGCTAAATACATTACTAAAATTTTCTCGAGCGATACCCGGGCCGTCATCTTCTACCGTTATTATAAGCTGTTGCTCGTGTAACTTTGCGCTTAAGTAAATATGTTGGCTTGCAAAATCACATGCGTTAGTTAATAAATTAGTAATTGCGCGAGCAAGCCAGTGAAGATCTGCATTTATTATTTTATCGGTACTATTGAGCTGTACGTTGAGCATTTGCATTTCAAGCTTAGGTGCAAGTTGCACTAAAATATCTTCAAGGTAGGACTTAATGTTTGTTGATGAATAGGTCAGCTTATTAGCATTTTGCTCTAAAGTAGCAAATGCTAAATAGCTACTAAGCATCGATTCCATATGGTCTAAATCATTTTCCATACGGGTTAAATACTGTTTTACTTTTTGCTCATCATGGCTATCTAATGCCGCATCTAAACCAAATCGCAGGCACGCGATAGGGGTGCGTATATCATGAGATAAACTTGAGGCCATTAGCTTGTTTTCGGCGACAAGTTTCTCTATTTGGCTGGCCATGCGGTTAAAGGTAAGCTCTACGTCTTTTATGTAAGTAAAATGCGATACTTTTATTCGGGCTTGAACATTACCAGAGGCAAACTTTTTAGCGGCTTCATTTAACACGGTTAATCGTTTAGCTAAGGGCGCAATAATAAACCCCATAAATACACATAAGCCTGCGTAAAAGAGCAAGGTTAATATAATGTCATTATGTTGCTCGCTATCAAAAATTTTATCTAAACGCATTGATAAGTGAAAAGGATTTAAAACAGCGCTGCTATAAAGCATATAAAAGCCTTGCTGATCTTCTAAAATCAGCCCACCCGGCGTGTGCATTTGTAATAATAAAGAAGGCGGTAAAGCAAGTGATTCATTAGGTTTGTAATCAATTAAAACATCAAACTCTAGCGCCAGTTGTTTTACATAATCGCTGCGCTCAGATGTGGGTATGTTAGCTAACTGCTTGCTAAAACCCATGATCATTTTACTTTGCTGACTAAATTCATCCTGTGGGGTATGCGCTTGTTGACTAAAAGCATCAATAAGCCAGCCCAATACCACAATAGATAAAAGTGCACTGCCTAGAAGCGATATATAAAACTTTTTCATTTATTTATTCATCACTTTATTACCACGCAGTAGAAACAAGTAAATATCCACGGCCCCAAATAGTTTTAATTTTTTCAGGGTTTTGTGGATCATCATTAAACTTTTTACGAAGTGCAGAAATAAGTACATCAACACTTCTATCAAGCCCATCGTATTCTCTGCCTTTGGTTGCTTTAAATACAGCGTCACGCGAGACCACTTGGCCTGCATTGCTCGCAAGGTAATGAAGCAGTAAATACTCAGCACTTGATATGTTTACGTCTTGCTTGTTGAGTTTTACATTTCTAGATTCGGTATCAATACTAAGCGCACCAACATTAATAACACTCTCGTTAACGTGTGGGGTATTTGGCTCATTATTTTGGCGAAGGGCTGCTTTTATACGCGCTAGCAATGCACGAGGGCGTACAGGTTTCATTATGTAGTCGCTTGCACCTACTTCTAGACCAATGACCTCATCCATTTCTTCATCGCGTGCGGTGAGCATTATAATGGGCGAATTATAAAAACTACGAAGTTCTCTACACACGCTTATACCATCTTGCCCTGGAAGCATAATATCAAGGAGCACGATATTTGGATTTAACGTTTTGACTTGGCTAATTACTTCGTCACCTCTGTGACAAACATGCGTTGTGTAGCCTTGCTCTGTTAAATATTCAGCAACCCATTGAGCAAGTGATACATCGTCTTCAACGAGTAAAATAGTGCCATAGTTATCCATGAAAATATCCTTAATGCGATTGGTATTAAAATAGTCGCCAGCGGCGCTTTTTTTGCCTGTTTTGATATACCCATTGAAGCTTTACTTCGGCAATACTAATTATTTTAGAGGTATTGCTGTCAAATAGTTCAAATGAAATACTTTGCTGTGAATCAAATGCATAATTAAAGGTACCGCTCTGTTGCTTGAGCCAACATTGCATTATGTACTTTGAGGTGGCGTCACGTAGGCAGTAATTACCAATGATAGGTTGCTCCCACGTTAGCGTTACGTCAGCATAGCAATTTCGTCCTTCGCGCAATGCAACGCAGGTGTCGGGAACTGCTATAAGTGCTTCAGGAGGTTCCTGAGCTTTAACAGTAAAAGTACTGGGGAAGATCAGTAATACACAGATCCATCTAAAATACATAACGTAGGCCTACCTTGGCTTTGTGTTGATATCCTTGGGAAATAATTGGACTGTCGTCAATCTCTTTTGAAAACCATGTGGTAAGCCAGCCGGATAAAAACACCCAATCTTGGCTTATTGGGTACTCAGCATGGAACTCAAAAATAATACTAGTACTGGCATTGCTGCTATAAATCGGGCGAAGGCTGGTGGCTTCATCGCTATCAATGCCAAAGTAATAATTGGTAAAGTCAGCAGAGTAGGCGCTTAAACCAACACCAGATCTAAACTCCCAGTTTCGCCATGGTAAAATGTGACTAAAAAAGCTGTTTATAACCCAGCCATTGTGCGCGCCAGATACATCATGAAGGTATTCAAAAGAGAATTGAGAATTTTCAAATCGACGAGAAAGTCGAAGGCCGATGTCAAAGTCGTAATTACGTTTTTTTATACCTTGGAGTTCTTTTATAACACCATGGTTATAAAATCCGAGGCCTTTTTCGTCAAATCCAGCTTGAGTATTTGTGCCTAATATATCTAGGCCCCAATCAAATTTATCTATAAGACTGTAGCCTATTACAAGGCCGCCACTGAGTTGATTGTGATCGAAATCAAGATAAAATTTATCGTAGGAAACAGCAAGACTTAAGTCGAGCTCAACGCCTTTATCGTAAGACTCAATGCCGACAAGGTAAGAATCTTCAATATAAAAGCCCGCACCAGCACTCCAATCCCACGCAAAGCCTTGGGTTGGCTCTAACGTATTATCTGCATAATAGCGGTTACTTGCCATACTCGACGTGCTAAAAATGCAGCAAAAAAGCAGTGTTATGCTCAGTAAAGTATGGTTAAGCAAAGCGTTTCTCATCCCTTAGGGCCTAATTATTATTTGTTATTAAGCGTAGTATATTGTTAATTCGTTCCTTTAATCTGTAAAAAAATGTAGTAAGTGTTAGGTCTGTTGATCTTTCAAGGTTGAATTTACAGCAGTCTGTTTGGTATTTAGGCAAGGCGGAGCCTATGCAGTGTGGTATTCCCCATAAATGGGCGATAACGTAGCATTAATGCCAAACAGGCGCTGCCCAAAGGGTTCTTCCTAGGGGCTATTTACTCTTTGTTACTCAGTTTTTACTTATTCTTACATGGATGTAAGCCATTAGAATAACGCAGGAGCAGTTATCGAGCCCACTAGGTTACAAATCTCGCGCCGCGATTAAATAGCCCCTAGTTTGAACAAATTTCAATCCGTAAAGATCAACAGACCCTAATTTACTGAACTTTAATTTTATCGATTAATATACTACTCAAGTAAAACTGCATCATAGGTGTTAATGCACTTACTTCTGTTCTGTTACATGGACCGCTAAGTTTGGTAAGGCTAGATAGTTTTGACAACGTTTTGTACTGAGGGATTTGAATATCCTTGCCAAGTCTTTCAATACGGGCCTCGTCAGTGTTTTGCTGATGAATAAAAGCGACAACCTCAAGCTCATTTGTGATTTTTTGCTCTTCAGTGAAATTGTAAATTAGTGGTTCACGATGAAAACTTGCGCTGTCGATTGAAGATTTAGCAAACCAAACAACATCACCCGATGACTTGTGCGTGAGACGCATACTAACTTGTGCAAATATTGCAGCGCACTGCTGTGTTGGGTATTGCTGGGCAACATTTGAATATAAAGTAAATGGCTTCTCTGGTTGCTTTATTGCGTACTTAGTATCGTCTGTGAAAGTTAAATCGAGTTGCTGAATAGTCAGTGTGTAGTCACTGTTATTTTTAGTTGTTACTTTTAGTTGTTTATCGTTCAGTGCTTGGCTAATTTGCGATAGAAGTTTATCGGTTACGCTTGCCTTATCGGTAATGATTTTTACTGTTTGGTTTCTAACTACTTTATGTGCAGGAAGTTGAACCGATTTAACTTTTGGAGATGAGTACTCTGTAGTGTACTCAAGTTGATAGGTCTGACTTTTTAATGTTGGCTTTAATGGCATAGCCAGTGGTTCGGCCGGTTGCTTTGTAATAGCACAACCAGTTGATAATAAAATAAAAAGTGACACAACTAAAAAACGCATAAGTACTAAACACTCGCTTAAAACCAAATAATCGTCGTATTGTACGTTAGTACAAACAAAACTTCATGATATTATCTGCGCAGATGTAGTTAAAAAGATAAATTTTATAAAAAATGAAGTATCTCAACTCTTTATCGTATTGCCTATCTGCTTTGTGTTTGCTGTTTAGTTCTGTGGGTTTTGCAGCAAAAGCGGATCCTGATTGGGATGCATTTGTAAAAAAGTACGGCCGTTACGCACAAAAAAAATTAAAAAGTAAAGGTATACCCGGTGCAGCGCTTTCGATTGTAAATATAAATAACTCAGACTACATCCACACCATGGGCGTAACTAAATCACGAAATGGACAAAAAGTTAATAAGCATACTCGGTTTAGACTCGCGTCTGTTTCGAAGACATTTGCAGGCTCGTTATCAGCTAAATTGGCTGTTAACGGCCTACTGGAATTAGATAAGCCTGTTAGCGAATACATAACTGATTTTAAAGGGACTGTTTATCAAGATGATTTAAAGGTGTTTCATCTTTTAAGCCATTCAAGTGGATTAGTTCCTAATGCATACGATAATTTAATTGAATCTCGTATGGATTACCCAGGTATTGTTGAAAAGCTGCTTAGCGTCAAACCAATTTGCAAACCCGGCGAATGTTATGGCTATCAAAACGTTATGTTTAGTCTTATAGGCGATGTGATATTACAAAGCACCGATAAAAGTTACGGACAGTGGTTACGAGAAGCTATTTTTGAGCCATTAAAAATGAGTGATGCGAGCTTAGGTTTTGAACAAATGGTGCATGACAGTAATTATGCTCTACCTCATGTGCGGGGTAAAAAGCGCTGGTATAGCGCTAAGCTTAAAAAAAATTATTATAAAGTGGGACCTGCAGCTGGTGTGAACGCTAGCGCAAGTGATATGGCTATTTGGTTAAGAGCGCAGCTGGGCCAATATCCTGATGTTTTATCATTGGATACTCTAGCAAAACAAACACGCCCTTATACACATACAAAAAAAGAAATGCATCGCAGGGTGTGGAAAAAACACCTTAATGAAGCTTATTACGGGTTAGGTTGGCGCGTTTATAACTATGCTGATGAAACACTTTACTATCATAGTGGCTGGGTGCAAGGTTATAGAAGTGATGTGGTTGTATTTCCTCACTTAAATATTGGTTTTAGCTTAATAGTTAATGCTGAAACCGGCGTAATCAATGAGCTAACGACTGAATTTATCGACAGGCTATTAGAATACAAACGAGGTAAAAAAATATGAATAATAAAATAATATTAGCAATCACTTTTTTAGTCATGTCATTCAATTGTAGTTTAGTGTTTGCAGCACCTGATGAGATATATTTGTTTCGTCATAGCGAAAAGTTAACGGGTAAAAACCCAGCGCTCTCAGAGGAGGGGAAAGTACGCGCCAATAATTTAGTTACTTTGTTTAAAGAACATCAAAATATACATATTTTCAGCAGCAACTATAAACGCACGTTACAAACAGCGTCCCCTTTGCAGGCATATTTAAATACCGACATAAATGTGTATAACGCAGGTGAGCTAAGTGATTTAAAAAATGAGTTACTAAAACTAAAAGGTGTAGTTGTTGTTATTGGGCACAGTAATACAACACCGCAACTAGCCGAGCTACTTTCGAATGAAAAAGTGCCAGCAATGAGTGAAACACAATTTACTCAGTACTTTATATTGAATAAGAAGCCCAGTAGTAATGGCAGTGAATATGATGTAACCCATCATAAAATGAGCTTTTAATTTAAGCGTTAAATAATAAAAAACCAGCATTAAGCTGGTTTTTTTAATTTAAACGTACTCAATCCTTTAACAGGATTAATTAGTTACGCGGTAAATGTATTTTTTTCTCAACGCTTTGACGATAAAGCACAATAGTGTGACCTATCGTTTGTAGCTTAGTCGCACCAGTTTCACGTACGATTGCTTCAAAAATTAGTGCTTTTGTTTCACGATCGTCAGTTGGAACTTTAACTTTGATTAATTCATGAATTTCTAATGCACTTTGAATTTCGACTACTACGCCTTCGGTTAAACCGTTAGAACCTAGTAAAACTACAGGCTTAAGGCTATGTGCCTGACCTTTTAAAAACTGCTTTTGTTTGTTTGATAATGTCATGTTTATACAAATTTTGCTGAATATGGCTTGAATTAAGGGTATTCTAACGCCATCTAGAGAATATTACTAATTAGTTGCGTGTTAATTTATGACAAATAAAAAACAGTCAGCCAGTTCACAGCGATGGCTGAAAGAACATTTTGATGATAAATATGTTCAAGAAGCGCAAAAAAAAGGCTGGCGTTCCCGAGCGGTTTTTAAATTAGATGAAGTACAAAATAGAGATAAAATACTTCGTCCAGGTATGACAGTTGTTGATTTAGGGGCGGCTCCAGGAAGTTGGTCTCAATATTTGGCTGAAAAAGTAGGTGACAAAGGCCAAGTGATCGCGTGTGATATATTACCGATGGATTCACTTGCGGGTGTTGACTTCTTACAAGGTGACTTTCGTGAGGAGGCTGTATTAAATGCGTTGTTAAAACGTATTGATGGTAAAAATGTTGATGTGGTACTCTCTGACATGGCACCAAATATGAGTGGTAATAACTCAGTAGATCAAGCGGGTAGTATGTATTTGGTAGAACTTGCGCTGGATATGTGTAGTCAAGTACTAAAGAAAAATGGCGCATTTATTGTTAAAGTTTTCCAAGGAGAAGGCTTTGATCAATACTTGCAAGATGTACGTAATAGTTTTAAAGCAGTGAAAATACGCAAACCTGATGCCTCACGTGCCCGTTCTCGGGAAGTATATATAGTAGCGACTGGATACAAACTGTAGTACAGTTGCTTGGCGTTTAGTTGAATTTAAATTAATTGGATACAAGAGGTTAACCCCTTGAGCGATATGGCGAAAAATTTAATACTATGGCTGGTGATTGCAGTTGTGCTGATGTCAGTCTTTCAGAGCTTTAATGGCGGCGAGCAAGTTGATCGTCAAACAAGTTACACTCAATTTGTAAAAGATGTCCGCAGTGGCTCTTTACAAGAAGTTATTATCGACCGCGGTACTGGAAATATTACTGGTACTAAGAGCAGTGGTGAGCGTTTTCAAACAACGATGCCAATGTACGATGAAGACTTAATAAATGATTTACTTAAAAATGATGTAAATGTGAAGGGTGTACAACCTGAAGAACAATCATTCTTAGCAAGTATATTTATTTCTTGGTTCCCGATGATACTGCTTATAGGTGTATGGATATTCTTCATGCGTCAAATGCAAGGCGGCGGCGGTAAAGGCGCTATGTCATTTGGTAAGAGTAAAGCTCGCTTAATGAGTGAAGATCAAATTAAAACAACGTTTGCTGATGTTGCAGGTTGTGATGAAGCGAAAGAAGATGTTACTGAGCTGGTAGACTTTTTACGAGATCCTTCTAAGTTTCAAAAACTTGGCGG
Organism: Pseudoalteromonas sp. SA25; assembly: GCF_011378705.1. NCBI lineage: Bacteria > Pseudomonadati > Pseudomonadota > Gammaproteobacteria > Alteromonadales > Pseudoalteromonadaceae > Pseudoalteromonas > Pseudoalteromonas sp. SA25. The sequence goes on from NZ_WTKV01000005.1 coordinate 98,578, forward strand.
TAGTATTCCTAAAGGTGTACTAATGGTTGGTCCTCCAGGTACCGGTAAAACGTTACTTGCGAAGGCTGTTGCTGGTGAAGCTAAAGTGCCATTTTTTACAATTTCTGGTTCAGATTTTGTTGAAATGTTTGTGGGTGTTGGTGCGTCACGTGTACGTGACATGTTTGAGCAAGCTAAAAAAGCGGCGCCTTGTATTATCTTTATAGATGAGATTGACGCTGTTGGTCGTAAACGTGGTGCTGGTATGGGCGGCGGTAACGATGAACGTGAGCAAACACTTAACCAAATGCTAGTAGAAATGGATGGTTTTGGTGGTAACGAAGGTATTATCGTTATCGCAGCAACTAACCGACCAGATGTATTAGACCCTGCATTACTTCGTCCAGGTCGTTTTGACCGTCAAGTTGAAGTAGGTTTACCTGATATTCGTGGTCGTGAGCAAATACTTAAAGTACACATGCGTAAAGTGCCATTAGGCGATAACGTAGAAGCTGCTCTTATAGCACGTGGTACTCCAGGTTTCTCTGGCGCGGATTTAGCAAACTTAGTAAACGAAGCTGCACTTTATGCAGCGCGTGGTAATAAACGTGTTGTAAGTATGGCTGAATTTGACGCTGCTAAAGATAAAATCATGATGGGCGCAGAGCGCAAGACCATGGTGATGAGCGAGCAAGAAAAAGCAATGACAGCGTACCATGAAGCTGGCCATGCAATTGTTGGTCGTATGGTGCCAGAACATGATCCAGTTTATAAAGTATCTATTATTCCACGTGGCCGTGCGCTGGGTGTAACAATGTACTTGCCTGAACAAGATCGTGTTAGCCATTCAAAAGAGCTTTTAGAATCAATGATTTCTAGCCTTTATGGTGGCCGTATTGCTGAAGCGCTTATTTACGGCGCAGATAAAGTAACAACGGGTGCAAGTAATGACATTGAACGAGCTACAGATATAGCGCGTAAAATGGTTACACATTGGGGTTTAAGTGAAAAACTAGGTCCGTTACTTTACGCTGAAGATCAGAACGAAATGTATATGGGTGGTGGCGGTAGTCGCTCATCTAGCATGTCGGATGACACGGCAAAAGTAATTGATGCAGAGGTTCGATTACTTTCAGATCGTAACTATCAAAGAGCAGAAGAAATATTAAAAGAAAATATTGATATTCTTCACTCAATGAAAGATGCGTTAATGAAATACGAAACTATTGATGCTAAGCAAATTGATGATTTAATGGCACGCCAACCAGTACGTGAACCGCGTGATGCACATGACCGTCATGAAGCTAAACCGGTAAAAGCGGAAGAACCTCAAGAACCAGTTGCTGATGAAAGTCAAAAGACTGATGATTCATCAAAAAAAGATGAAACAAACCTTGATGACAAAGCTGAATAATCGTTAAAATAGTAATGAAAGCCCCGAACTTCGGGGCTTTTTTGTATCAGCTATTTAGAAAAAGAATAAAGGTTGGCAATGACTAACATATTAAAGCTTCCGAGAGGGCGTACGCTTAATCTTGAAAAGCCCGTTATTATGGGAATACTAAATGTAACGCCGGATTCATTTTCTGATGGTGGGCAGTTTTTAGATCCCAAAATAGCGCTAAAACGCGCAATGCAATTATTAGATGACGGTGCGACAATTTTAGATATAGGGGGAGAATCTACTCGCCCAGGCGCGCCAGATGTTAGCTTAGAAGATGAACTTGCTCGAGTAATCCCCGCTATTAAAGCGATACGTCAGCACAGTGATTGCGTTATTTCAATTGATACCAGTAAAGCACAGGTAATGGAACAAGCAATACTTGCAGGTGCAGATATAGTCAATGATGTTAGAGCTTTACAAGAAATAGACGCCTTAGAAACGGTTGCGCAGTATGAAGATGTAGCAATTTGTTTAATGCATATGCAAGGGCAGCCCCGGAGCATGCAATCGTCACCTCATTACGATAATTTGTTTGCAGATATAAGTATGTTTTTTAGTGAACGCATTAAAGCATGTGAAACAGCTGGGATTAAGTTTGAACGACTTATTCTAGACCCAGGTTTTGGATTTGGAAAAACGCTTAGTCATAACTATCAAATATTGGCTAAGTTTGACGATTTTAATAAATTAGGTTTGCCATTATTGGCCGGATTATCTCGTAAATCGATGATAGGTAATTTATTAAACAGAAATACAAATGAACGGTTAGCGGGCAGCTTAGCGGGTGCGTTAATCGCAGCGCAAAATGGCGCAAAAATTATTCGTGTACATGACGTAAAAGAAACCGCAGATGTACTTGGTGTATATCAAGCCTGCGAACAAGGAATTTCACAATGAAAGAAAGAAAATATTTTGGCACCGATGGCGTGCGTGGACTTGTAGGCGCTGCTCCAATAAACCCTGAATTTGCAATGAAGCTAGGCTGGGCTGCTGGGCGTGTATTATCGCAAAGTGGTACTAAAAAAGTAATTATTGGTAAAGATACGCGTATTTCGGGCTATATGCTTGAAACCGCACTTGAGGCTGGTTTAATTGCTGCTGGCATTGATGTTGTATTATTGGGTCCTATGCCTACACCGGCCGTTGCTTATTTAGCGCAAACATTTCGTGCTGAGGCAGGTATTGTAATTAGTGCCTCACATAATCCGTATTACGATAACGGTATTAAGTTTTTCAATGGTCAAGGCTTAAAGCTTGATGATGCAGTAGAGCTTGAAATTGAAGCGATGCTTGATGAGCAAATGACATGCGTTGCTTCAGATAAATTAGGCAAAGCATCGCGTTTAGTCAGTGCGGATGGCCGCTATATAGAGTTTTGTAAGAGCCAGTTCCCGCAAGGCCTGTCTTTAGAAGGTCTTAAAATTGTTGTCGATTGCGCAAATGGCGCAACTTATCATATTGCACCTTCTGTTATGCGTGAACTTGGCGCAGAAGTAATAACACATGCGTGTGAGCCTAACGGCGTTAATATCAACCATGAATGTGGCGCTACTCACGTAGATACCCTTAAACGTAAAGTGCTTGAACTTAAAGCCGACGTAGGTATTGCATACGATGGTGATGGTGACCGCGTGATGATGGTTGATCATAATGGCCGTGTTTTTGATGGTGATGATCTGGTTTATATTATTGCTTGCCAAGCAGCCCAAGATGATAATTTGGGTGGTGGTGTAGTTGGTACTGTTATGTCTAACATGGGCCTTGAAAACGCTTTAAAAGCAAAAGGTATCGAGTTTGCTCGCAGTAAAGTGGGTGATCGCTATGTTATGGAATTACTACAGCAAAAAGGCTGGAAAATTGGCGGTGAAAGCTCAGGTCATGTACTGAATCTAGACTTAATTAGCACGGGTGATGGTATTATTTCAAGCTTACAAGTACTTGCTGCTATGGTTGCACAAAATCGTACATTGCAAGACTTAGGCGCTGGTTTTACCAAGTATCCAATGAAGATGATTAACGTGCGTTATACAGCTGGAACTGACCCGACAAAAGCACCAGAAGTGCTTTCAGCTGTAGCAGAAGTAGAGCTTGCTTTAGGCGATAAAGGCCGTGTTTTACTGCGTAAGTCAGGCACTGAACCAGTGGTCCGTGTTATGGTTGAAGCCGAGCAAGAAAAGATTGTAATAGACAGCGCTCAAAAAATTGCAGCTGTTGTAGAATCTATGAGCAAACAAACTGATTAATAACAATAATCTCTTGTAACTTTGGGCGAGAAAAGTTAATATCTCGCCCGCTTTCTAATGTGGAGTGGATAATGGCAATACGCAAGGCGATGGTCGCAGGCAACTGGAAAATGAATGGCTCTTTAGAGTTAGTTAAACAAATGTCTGACGCTATTAACGATGTAAAATCACAAGAGATGGACATTGTTTTATTTCCTCCATTCCCACTTGTACCAGCAATGGTAGCTAGCGGTGTTTCTACAGGAGCTCAAACTGTTTCTGAAAATACACCTGGCGCATTTACTGGTGAAGTTGATGCGCAGCTTATAAAAGATTTAGGTGCAACTTACGTACTCGTTGGTCATTCTGAACGCCGCAGTATTTATAACGAAAGTAATGCAACAGTCGCTGAAAAGTTTGCTAGAGCACAGCAAGTTGGGTTAACACCAATATTATGTGTAGGCGAGAGCGAAAGTGAGCAAGAAAACGGCCAAACCGAACAAGTAGTTGCTGCACAAATTGATGCAGTAATAGAGAAATTAGGTGTAGCAGCACTGAAAGATTCTGTGATAGCATACGAGCCCGTTTGGGCCATAGGCACAGGTAAGACTGCATCGCCAGAGCAGGCACAAACTGTTCATAAATTTATCCGTGACAAAATTGCATCACTTGATAGCAATTTAGCACAAGGGCTTACCATCTTATATGGTGGTAGCGTTAATGAAAAAAATAGCGAATTATTATTTGCACAAACAGATATAGATGGCGGCTTAATTGGCGGCGCAAGTCTAAAAGCAGAATCTTTTACTGCAATCTGTAACAGTGCAAAAGGGACTGTATAAGATGTACGAAATTTTATTAGTAGTTTATTTAGTTGTGGCTTTGGCTCTAGTTGGAATGGTTTTAATTCAACAAGGTAAAGGCGCAGATATGGGTTCTTCATTTGGCGCTGGTGCATCAGGCACAGTTTTTGGTTCGTCAGGTGCAGGTAACTTTATGACAAAAACAACCACAAGCTTAGCAACGGTATTTTTTGTATTAAGCATTGTGTTAGGAAACCTAACTGCTGGTCAAATTAAAAAGACTGACGAATGGGAAAACCTAGAAGCAGCTCCAGCAGTAGAAACAGTAGTTCCTGTTGAAGAAGATGTTCCAGTAACATCTACTAAAGAGCAAAGCTCTGACGTACCAAACTAATTTAGCGTAAAGCTATCGTTAAACGATTTATAGTCCTCAAATAAATCACATGTTTAACAATTAAGCGAAAGCTTAAAAAATGCGGATGTGGTGGAATTGGTAGACACGCCACCTTGAGGGGGTGGTGCTTTAGGGCATGGGGGTTCAAGTCCCCCCATCCGCACCAAATTTAGAAACCAGTAGCAGTGATGTTACTGGTTTTTTTGTATCTGTAATTTATTGTGATTGTTTTATGAGCGATGTGTGTTTATTGTTAAATAATTCTTCTATTTGTTAGAAAAAACTAGAAATATTACAAATTTAGCTCACACTTATAGATATCAAGCCGATAATAGATATAGACAATAAAATAAGGTAGCACAGTATGGCTTCAGGCTTCTCTTTTCAAAACCTAAGCATAACAAAAAAAATACATGCAATAACATGCATTGCGGTAGTGGCTTTCATAGTGATCGTATTGATAAACTATTTAGCTATGAATGATAATAAGGTTTCTCTCGATGAAATGAGTAACTCATCGTATAAGGTTGTAAAAATAACGTCGCAAAACGTAGGGCTTTTAGAAAAACTTGATGAACTTTATACCCAAGCGGTTACGTTTGGTGAGCAAGATCTTATAGTTAAAGCAGACGAGGTATATCAAACTTTAGAGTCTAATATTACCTTAATAACGCAACTTAATAACTCCTACATTAATAACGATATTATTAATGAGTTGTCAGATTATGAAAAAATATCCTCAAGTATTGCTACAGGTATGGTTAACGGTACTGCTGATTTTAGTAAGATTCAGCAACAAGCGCAGCTTAAAACAAGTTTATATGGATCTGTCTTAGAAAGTTTTAAAGGCGCTCAACAAAAAGCGGATAATCGTTTTTTTGAACTGGTTGCCAACACTAAAGCGCGCTCTGATGAAGCATTAACTCTAATGTTAGCTGTATCCATTATTTCATTAATTTTATTATTGTTTATGGCTATTTGGATTGCTAAGAATATAGGTTCATCTGCGAGTGATGCAGCTAACAACCTTAGTTTATTAGCAAGCGGCAATGGTTCTTTAAGCACACAGCTATCTGTTAACTCAGAAGACGAAATTGGCCAAGTCTCTATTAATTTTAACGCATTTATTTCTTTACTAAGAGAAACAGTTCTTGAAGTTATTGCTGTATGTGAGCCTTTAATGGAAAACTCAACACGACTAGTTCAAGGTATGGAACAAGCTGAGCGTGCTACAACAAAGCAAACCACAGATGCTGAAATTGTTAAGCAATCTATGGAAGAAATGAAGCAGAGTGTTGGTGATATATCAGAATCTGCAGCTAACGCTTCTCACGCAGCTGAAACGGCCGAGAAAGAAGTTGAACAAAGTCGTACACAAGTACAGATGTCAGTTACCGCTTCTCGTACGCTCAGTGATGAAATTAATCGAGCTGCAGGGACTATTAATAAGCTTGCGGACGATACAAAAAATGTATCGCAGATTTTGAATGTAATTACGTCTATTGCAGATCAGACAAACTTACTTGCTCTTAATGCTGCTATTGAAGCTGCACGAGCAGGTGAACATGGAAGAGGCTTTGCTGTAGTGGCAGATGAGGTTCGTGAACTGGCTTCTCGCACTGCACATTCTACTAATGAAATACGTGAACTATTGGGATCATTAACGACTGCCGCAAATGAATCTGTAGCTGCTATGACTTCAGCACGTGATATGGCAACAGATAATGCTACAGCCGCAGAAAAAACAGGTATTTCAATAGAGAAAATCGCAGAGCAAATGTTAGAAATTAATGGTATGAATTCGCAAATAGCAGCAGCAACTGAAGAACAAACATCCGTTGCAGCTATGGTAGTAGATAATGTGTCAAATATGCATGTATCGTTCGAAGATACTATGGACTCACTACTTGCTGTACGCGACGTAGCCAAAAACCTACATTACCTATCTGATAACCTATTAGATGCAACCGCTAAGTTTAGAATCGAGTAAAGCTTAGTACTGAGCCAGTATAAAAATCTACCCTAGGATTGATGCCAGTTAGTTAACCGCTGACTGGCTTTTTTGTTTGGATAATTGGTTTGACATACCTAGTATATGTCCACTCTCGCTTTATTAGTAATATGTGATGCTCTACTTTAGCTTACTATTGCTCTATTTATTTAGGGATGCTCCCTGAGATCTCAATAAACATAGTCTGAATTAAGTTAATAATATTAATTGCACACGTCGTAACACTCAGTTGACAGAAGTCTTCTGAATTGGGTGCGTAGCTATTGGCTAGAGAAAGTGTTGTAGTGGGTTGCAAAAAAAGGCCTCTGAATAAATTCAGAAGCCTTCATAAAGGAACCCGAAGGCCGGTTTATCGATTAGTTAAATATTTCTCAACCTATCTGTATTAACCTCTGGGTGGTTTTTTATATCAATTTCACTGCTAAAAGGTCGCAATAACTTTTACTTTATCGGTCACTTTAGCGCTATCAACATAGCCAATTGCATTTCCATTAGCTGCAACAAAATCAATAACAGCTTGGTCAGATGTTAGTTTTTCAGGCGGGGTACCTTTACCTGTAAATACAAGCTTTGACCAATATGCATTTAACTGACTGCTAGACTTACCCACTACTTTGTCGTTAAATTCATCAGCTACAGATGTACCGTCTTGATTTATAGGATTAACTTTATCGCCATTACTAAATGACTTACTTTTTCCCAGATAAATCTTTTTTATTGTGTCAGCATCTACAGAGCTAGCATTGCTTGGATTAATAATCACAGCAACTTCTGCAAATACATTAATTGAGCACAATGAAAGTGCACTTACTAAAATTAATTTTTTCATCATAAGCTCCAATTAAAAGACAAGATCTACACCAACAGCTACAACATCCGTCTCTGTATCAGTTATGTCATCTTCAAAACGACTAAAGTCGATCTTGAAAGCAGCGGAAGGATGAAAATCATAACGTGCACCAATTGTGTATACGTTACTTTGTGCACGAAGACCTTCAAGAGCACCATTTACAGCTGAATTTAAGGTTGGTATTGACTCAATGGTATTAAAACGTGATGAGTCATGTTTGTCATCATTGTCTTCATAAGTAAAATGAACAATTACACTGTCAATACGGTAACCAACTGATGCGTAATACTGTGACTGTTTTGGTAGTATACTGTCTTCAACCTCAAATTGTGTATATTCGGCATCAAACAAAAAGTTTTCATAATCAATAGAAAAACCAACGCCAACGAAGCTCGTTTTATCTTCTTCAGTGATTAGGTCATTCGCAGTATTAGTTAAGCCACTATCAGACAATACACTTACGAGACCAATTAGGCCGCTATCCTCTGAAGAAATGCTAGTGTCGGCCACAATGTATGCAGCTCGCGCACTGAACCAGTCGTATGATAGACTCCAGTTTATACCGCCTAAATTATTTAATTCAGCAGGTAATTCTGTTCCAAATACGTCAATATCACCATCGAATGCACCATAAAAGCCTTGAAGCGTAGAATCCCAATCACCCAATTGAGAGCTGTAAACTACACTAACTCCTTCATAAGTTGAAAATGGGATACCGTATACTGATTTTGGCGGACGTACCCAGCGATAAGCATAACCTACATCCAAGAAATCAGAATACTTGTAAAAAGGAACACGCATTTTACCAGCGCTAAATTGCAGTTCATCGCTGTATTCATAAGTAACGTATGCCCATTCGAATGTAGCGTCAAAGTCATCCTCTCCACGCGCAATAATTTGAGCCGTAGCTGTTAGCTTTTCATGTAGGTCTGCAGATAATTGTAAAGCGAATTTACTCTCATTTTTAAAAGAGATATCGTCATCATAGCCGTACAAAGTACTGTCACTATCCAGACTTTTACCACCGACAATTGATGCAAAACCATTAATTCTTACCTCAGCACTAGCATAGCTAGATGCTAAAACTGCACATACAGCCACTGCTACAGATAGCTTTTTCATATGTTGTTCCTATTTGTTATTTAAATGTTGATTTCTTTATTAGTATAAGTGCATAACGAGTATTTATCTAATAAACAGAATGGTTTAAGGTTTTTATTTAATTTTTAGTCAATATTATTTTGTTTTTTAAATTAATCAGGTGCGAATGTTTGTGTTTAAAAATGTTTAGTACTGTTTCGGGTATAAAAATATGCCACCTGTAACTTATTTTTATAATTTTATCTGTAAGCCATCAGAGCTGTATTTACTGCTACATAAAGTTGCTATTACTTAACTCTATGTATTTCACACAAGTTACTTGGTTTAAATGTTTATATTTTATGTAAATATATAGTCGAAATTATTAATAAGTAAAGTTAGCTATAAGCAAATGGCAACTTTCTAAACGGAAGTTTTAGTATAGGATTAAATTTGTCTTAGAGAGGTTGTTCAAAGGAAATGGCGCGGATGAAGAAGCTAACTTGGTTTTTATTATGTTGCTTTGCAATGAATGCATACAGTTACGATGAAGTAAGTCTTTTGATAGGTTATATCTCGCTATTTAGTGTCTCCATTACACAAAATAATACTTTGTAGTTCTATCAGATGACCTCGTGAGTATAAAACTAGTGATTAATTGAAATTCACCTATGGAGAGTCAATGCATTCTGAAAGTGGTGGCCTTCGTTATCAGTAATTACTACTCTAGGGCCTGGCCCAGTATTTGCTGGAGATCTGAAAGTTTGTGGGCCGGGCCACTGCTTTGTACAATAAGTAATATCAATACCTTGTAATTATTCAGGTATTAATAAGTAGTAAGGAGAAAAGTATAATTTTTATTTGCAGTATTAAGTTCGAAAAAGTGGGTTTTTGATATTGACTCGACATGAAAGGCACTTCCAGAGTGCTGTTTAAGAAAAGAAAGTTGCTGGTTGTATAGGGTATTTAAGTGGGGCCAACTTTTACTTTATGCTTTCAGTTGAAATAATAATTCAGAGTCAAAGTCGAGTAGACACAATAAGGTTTCAAATAAGCCCGCTTAACTATTGATCTTATTTAAGTTTTTTTGACACCAAAGTAATGCTTGTTGCTTATTTTTTACAGCAATTTTTTGATACACTTTATGTAAATGGACGCGAACAGTAGCCTCACTTATAAATAAAGTGTCGGCAATTGCACTTGAATGTAAGCCAGAAAATAATAAGTTTAATACTTTCATTTCCTTGCAGGTTAAGTTGTTTGATTGCAGAGTAGTTTGTTGTTCACTCGCTAGCATTTGCCTCATCCAATCATCGGTTACTGCACGAGGGAACCATAACTTTCCTTGTTCAATGGCTTCTAATCCTTGTTGAAGTAGTACTTCGTCAGTGCCTTCGTAAAACAATCCTTTTAAATTTGGCCACTCTTTTAATGCTAGTACATCGCAGTCTTTTGGGACATCAAAAATTACCAGTCCTTGGTGACCATTTTTTAGCATGAATTGATTAATAAGTTCATAATTGGTAATGACGTTTAAAGCTTGATAATTAACAAGTAAAACGTTGAAGTCAGCTGCAACACAAAAAAGTGAAGTGTAATTTGGATTTGTGAAGCATTTGAGGCTTTTATCAGCTGTGTTTTCAATATTCATAATATTCTATCCATAGACTACATTTTAGTACTATATTCTTATTTTTAGTTAATTTCAATGGTAGGAGAATGTGTTGTAGCTCTTTTTTTATACACTAAAGTACATGTGTAAAGTACGTTTTATGTGCTTTTTAAAATTGTATTTATGCGGTTTTTTGTTTTAAAACAGCTTTTTAGTTAGGTTGATATTAATGTTCTTCATTTATGATAATCCACCTAAAGCTAACAATGCCTAAATTGCTTTTATTCTTTATACATTTATTCAAATAATTTATACATTTCTTCACAATTCTGTCATATAATACCCATCCAGAGGAAAGATGCATTACGCATCTTTTTTTATGCCTGAAATTTATACTCTTAAGTATAAATGCATAACTAAATCACACGGTATCCTTTGGAGAATATTTTGAAATTACGTAACCTCTCACAGTTAAGTCTAGCAATTTTTGCTGCACTCACTACCTCTGTAAACGCCGAAGAAACTAAAAAAACAGCTAAACAAGACGCATTTGAAAAGATAGAAGTCACAGCTCGTAAACGTACAGAGAGCCTGTTTGAATCTCCAACCGCTATCACTTCAATTGGCGCTAACCTAATTGATAAAGCCAATATGAGTAACCTAGAAGATATTGGTAAATATGTTCCAAACTTGAATATTACCCGCTATGGCGTGGGCAATTCTGCGCATGCGTCTGTATTTATCCGCGGTATAGGTTTGCAAGATCACATAATAACTACCGATCCGGGTGTGGGTGTGTATCTTGATGGTGTGTACTTAGGTCGCCAAATGGGTTCTAACTTATCATTACCTAATGTTGAGCGTGTTGAAGTGCTTCGTGGCCCGCAAGGTACTTTATATGGTCGTAATACATTAGGTGGCGCTGTAAATGTAATTACAAAGCAACCTGGTGATGAAGGTATTGTTACTACTACAGCTAAGCTGGGAAGTCGTGGACGTATTGCCGGTGATGTTTATTTTAATAACTCACTAACAGATGATGTAAGTATGTCTGCAAGTGCATCGTACAAAACACGTGATGGTGTGGGCGAAGCTGTTAATTTAGCAAACCCAGAAAAAGAAATTGGTGAAGAAGAAGAATTTAGTGGTCGTGTTGCACTTAAATGGCAAGCAAATACCGACTTAGCATTCACTTTTTCTTTAGATGGTGTTGATAACGAATCTGGCCAATCGCCTTATACAATTGAATTGACAGACCCACTAGACTCAAATGATGTTTTTAATGGCGACTTCCCATTATTGACTCAAGATTTAATTCCATCAGACCCTGATGATTTAGGCACAACTGTTGCGGGTATTGAATCTACCTCTTACTCAGGTTGGGGCACATCGTTTTCAGCCGATTGGGCAATTAACGATACTTATACCACTAAGTTTATCTCAAGCTACCGTACATCTGAGTATGAAGGTGGCCTAGATGATGATGCATCACCTTTAAACTTGTCTGAGTTTCCAGAGGAGGGCGGTGCTGATCAGTACTCATTTGAAGTTCAGCTAAATGCAACATTCGATAATATGGACTTTGTATCTGGTCTTTACTTTTTTAATGAAGATGGCTTTACACGTTCAGGCCCATTTGTATTCAGCCCATTTAATACACCTAATGGCTTGTTGAATGATGGTGTAACAGAATCATTTGGCGGTTACGGCGAATTTGAAATTAACCAAGAAACTAATTCGTATGCAGCATATATAAATGCCAGCTACGATTTAACTGACGATTTAACGGTTGGTGGTGGCCTTCGTTATTCAAAAGATAAGAAAGATGCAAATGCTATATTCCCATCATTTCCAACTCGTAAATATGTAAGTGCAGATTTTGATGCAGTTACGTGGGATGTAAATGCATCTTATCAGCTTAGCAATAATATGAATGTTTATGGCCAGATTCAAAAAGGCTATCAAACAGGTGGTTTTCCACCGCGTCCATTTGGTGGACCAGATCAATTTGTATCGTTTGACGAAACAAAAGCGATTAACTACGAAATGGGCTTAAAAGGCCAAGTACACGAAAATGTATCTATGATGCTTGCGGTATTTGTGACTGATTACACCGATTTAGCATTACCGTTTTCAGATCCAACAGCGGGTGGTGGCTTTGTAACAATTGTAGAAAATGCGGGTCAATCTAAAGCGCAAGGTATTGAGCTTGAAACAACTGTTGCTATTACCGATGACTTTACTATTCGTAGTGCAGTTGGTTATTTAGATTCTGAAATAACAGAAGTGGCTGAGGGCGTACAAGGCATAGGTAAAGGCGATTCACCAGCACTGACGCCACGCTGGACTGTCATGGTTGCACCTTCTTACTTTATGGATTTAGAGAGTGGCGCAACACTTGCGTTTAATGCTAATTATTCGTATCGCAGTGAAATGCAAGGTCAATCAGTTTACAACCAAAGTGAGACCATTGATTCTCGTGAACTAGTTGGTTTTAATATTTCGTACACTAATCCATATGGCGATATGGAAGTTACACTGTATGGTGAAAACGTTCTAAACGAAGTTTACGATGTTGGTCGCCTACAACAATCAGGTTTTGTTGGTGTAATGCGTAGTAATGACCGCAGTGAATTTGGTTTGAAATTCAAAAAAGATTTTGAGCTATAAACTAAAATCAAGTAAATAAAAATTCAATGTAATTGAAGTTTATTTTTCATAATAAAGGCCGAATCATGCTGTGATTCGGCCTTTATATATTCAATAGTAAAATTATTATCCACATAATTTAAATCCCTAATTTAAATTGCTGATTTAAAACAATCAACATAACCACTTTTAAGTATTTGTATCAGCTAAAATGCGCCTTTTTAGTTTGTGTAAAGGCTTGGTTGTTCGTTACAATGGCGCCACTTAATTGCCAAACGGACTCAGTGATGAAAATTCTTGCCGATCAAAATATGCCTTTAGTTGAGCAGTACTTTGCAGACTTTGGTGAGGTTGAGCGTTTTGATGGTCGTAAATTAACGCCTGAACAATTAATAAATGTAGATGTACTCCTTACTCGTTCAGTGACTAATGTTAATCATGAACTATTGGCACAAGCTAACAAGCTGAGCTTTGTGGGCACTGCCACAATTGGCATTGACCATATTGATACGCAATTACTACATGAAAGAAATATTGCTTTTACCAGTGCTCCTGGTTGTAATGCAGTTGCTGTAGCTGAATATGTAATTAGTAGTTTATTTGCATTAAGCCAAGAAAATGCGCGCCTATTGTGTGGTCAAACAATTGGTATTGTAGGAATGGGTAACATTGGCACGTGTTTGTCGCAAAAATTAAAAGCATTAAATGTCGACGTACTGTTATGCGATCCAATTAAGCACGAACAGGGCTTACTACAAGAGCATGTAGCGCTTGATGAGTTATTAGCGCAATCAGATGTTGTTACTTTTCATGTTCCACTTATTAAAAGTGGCGAGCACAAAACGCTGCACATGATGAATAAAGAGCGATTACAGGCACTTAAGCCAGGAACCACGCTAATTAATGCAAGCCGAGGCGACGTAATTGATAATCAAGCATTGCTTGAGGTAATGGAAGCTGGGGCTGATTTAGATATAGTACTTGATGTATGGGAAAAAGAGCCCAATATTCTAACTGAATTACTAGAGCATGTGCGTTATGCCAGTGTGCATATCGCAGGGCATACACTTGAGGGGAAAGCACGAGGTACACAAATGTTGTATCAAAAATTGTGTGACCTAAAAGGTGTAGAGGTGAGTAAATCGTTGGATGATTTTTTACCAATACCTGCTATTACAAATACAACTATTACGCAAAGCCTAAGCGAGCAAGATATTGCCCGTTTGGTGCATTTAATTTATGACGTACGCCGCGATGACGGAATTTTACTTCGTCATTTAGAAGGTGAGGGCTTTGATAGTTTACGTAAAAACTATCCGGTAAGGCGAGAATTTAGCACCTTATTCCTACAAGGTGATAGCCCACAACTAGCAGCACTTAGTCAACTTGGCTTTAGCATAGCTAAATAATTATTTAACTAACGATGTTGTTTTAATGTCGTTTATAGAGGAAGAAATATGTCGCAAAAATATAACGTTGCCGTACTTGGCGCTACTGGTTTAGTAGGCCGTCAAATCATTGAAACGCTAGCAGATCGTAAGTTTCCTGTAGATCAGCTTTTTTTACTTGCGAGCAGCCGCAGCGCAGGTGAAGACATAAAGTTTCGTGGTGAGACCATTGAAGTACTTGACGTTGAAGGCTTTGATTTTAGCCAAGCGCATATAGGTTTGTTTTCTGCTGGTGGTAGTGTATCTGAAAAATATGCTCCTATTGCTGCTGATGCCGGCTGTATTGTAATCGATAATACATCGCACTTTAGAAATGATTTTGAAATCCCACTAGTGGTGCCAGAAGTTAATGCTTCAAGCCTAGCTGATTTTAGGAATCGTAATATTATTGCTAACCCTAACTGTTCAACTATTCAGATGATGTTAGCACTTAAACCAATTTATGATGCTTACGGAATAGACCGTATTAACGTATCTACTTACCAAGCTGTATCGGGCGCAGGTAAAGAAGCGGTTGATGAACTTGCAAAGCAAACAGCTAACTTGATGAATGCACGCCCTATGGATAATAAAGTATTTCCAAAGCAAATTGCATTTAACGTTATTCCTCAAATTGATAGCTTTGAGGATAATGGCTATACACGCGAAGAAATGAAAATGGTAAATGAAACTCATAAAATTTTGGGTGATACCACTATTGCAGTAAATCCTACATGTGTACGTGTTCCCGTGTTTTTTGGTCACTCAGAATCAATTAATATTGAAACGCGCATGCCTTATGACTTTGAACACGTTAAGCAACTTTTAAAAGACGCGCCTGGTGTCGAGCTAATTGATGATGAAGGTGATTACCCTACAGCAGTCTCTGACGCTAGTGGTAACGATACTGTTTATATAGGCCGATTACGTGCTGATATTTCTCATCCTCATGGATTAAATATGTGGGTTGTAAGTGATAACACTCGCAAAGGTGCTGCAACTAACAGCATTCAAATTGCAGAAGAGCTTATTGCTAATTACATGTAATAGTTAATAGCGCTGAACACACTTTAGAAGCGGTAAACATTATTTGTTTGCCGCTTTTTGTTTATAGAGCTTGTCAATTTTTTGCCGTTTATTTTTAAAAGTATAAAAACTGATTGATAACACTCAATAAATTAATATTTATAAAGATGTTTTAAGGCATTTATTTTCAAGGTGTTGCGATGGATATTAAGCCTTAACTGGTTTATAGTTTGTAATTGGAATAGAGCTTGCAATAAAAATAGATTGTAATAATAAATGCGAGTCAGCCATTTGGCTGATAACAGCAATAATCAACAATATTTATGCACTTAAGCTTTAAGTGTTTTGTTAATATTTAAATATTAAAGGATCAGCATGCGCGGTTTAGTTACACTTATTATATTAGCGTCTGCATTGATAGTAACGCCTGTTTACTCTCAAGACAGTACCCAATTAAAGGGGCCTAAAGGCGTTGACTATGGTGCGCAAGGGCGATCTATTGGGCCAATTAAACCAACAGACACACTTTGGCGTATAGCGGCTAAAGTGCGCCCAGATAACTCCGTCAGCATTTATCAAGTTATGCAGGCCTTGTATAACAAAAACCCCAACTCATTTTTAGAACAAAATCTTAATCATATTCAAAATGGTGCCTATTTAAAAATCCCTACTTTAGCCGAAATAAAAGGTGTAAATACACAGCTTGCAAAACAACGCTCAGAGCAAGATGATGCATTATGGGAAAAGAAAAAAAATGGCACACTTACGCAAAGCGAAATTACCTCAGCACAAACAAAAGTAACTCAAGCTCGTAAAGTCGATGTAGACGATGCCAAAAAAGAGATACAGAAAGAATTAAATGAAATAAAAACAGAGCAAAGTA
Organism: Pseudoalteromonas sp. SA25; assembly: GCF_011378705.1. Lineage (NCBI taxonomy): Bacteria > Pseudomonadati > Pseudomonadota > Gammaproteobacteria > Alteromonadales > Pseudoalteromonadaceae > Pseudoalteromonas > Pseudoalteromonas sp. SA25. The sequence goes on from NZ_WTKV01000005.1 coordinate 114,958, forward strand.
CTAAGCTGGTTGAGTTACAACAACAATTTAAAAATTCTGTAAGCAATGTAGAAGAAATTTTAGTTGAGAATAATAATCTTAAAAAACAATTATCAGGTATTTCAAACGAACTCGAAAACTTACGCTTGCAGTTAGGACAAGACAGTGAAATTCAAAATCAATTAAAAGAACTAATTGTTAAGCAAAACGAGATTATTGCACAACAAAAAAAACAAGAGATAGTACCAAAAGAATCGTTTGATTTAAGCTCATTATTTTCAAATCCGATAGTGCTGGGTTTATTAATGTTTATTCCTGGGCTACTGATTATTTTTGCAATTGTTATGTTTTTACGCAAACGAGCAAGTAATCAAGAAGAGCCACAAAACGATGATGACTTTTTACCACAAACCCCAATTTACACTGGCGATGATGATTTAGGTCCAAGTTTAAATGACGATCCAATTGTACCCGACCCTTTAGATGACTTGAGTGTTCAACTTGATGATAATCTTGAAAATGATATGTTGCCTGATGATGATTTGGATGACGGCCTAGATGATTTTTCAGGTGGTGAGAATTTACTCGATCAGGATGAGCTTGAAAGTCTACTAAGTGATGACATTGTTTTTGATGATGAAAATACCGATGACGATGATGAACTCGATATTTTTATGCAGCAAGGGTTTGATCAACCTTCAGATGAAAACACTGAAGATATTGATTTAGACTTATCTGATGACTCAATAAACAATGATGAAATTCTAACTAATGATGATTTAGATAGCTTGTTTGATGAAGACGATAGTCTACCTGAGTTTGATGCACCGCAAACAAGCGAAGCTTTAGAGGATGATAGCTTAGAGTCTCATGATGAAATGGCGGCTTTAAGTGAGGAGCTTGCAGATGATGATAATTTTGATATAGATGAATTATTAGATCAAACATCAACAGAATTAGATACCTCAAATAACACTTCAGCTGAACTTGATACAAGCGACGACTTTGATTTAGACGATATAGATAGCTTAATTGATGAAGCGAATGACCCAAAAAGTGATGTGGCAGATGACTCAATTGATGCAGAGTTACTCGACGAAGATGAACTTCTAGAAGAAAGCGACGATTTTGATTTAGATGACATAGATAGCTTAATTGATGAAGCAGCGGTTGACACTGCAGATGATTCATTAGTTGAGGAAAGCGACGATTTTGATTTAGATGACATAGATAGCTTAATTGATGAGGCAGCGGTTGATACTGCAAATGATTCATTAGTTGAGGAAAGTGATGACTTTGATTTAGACGACATAGATAACCTAATTGATGAGGCAGCAGTTGATACTGCAAATGATTCATTAGTTGAGGAAAGTGACGACTTTGATTTAGACGACATAGATAGCTTAATTGATGAGGCAGCGGTTGATACTGCAAATGATTCATTAGTTAAGGAAAGTGATGACTTTGATTTAGACGACATAGATAACCTAATTGATGAGGCAGCAGTTGATACTGCAAATGATTCATTAGTTGAGGAAAGTGACGACTTTGATTTAGACGACATAGATAGCTTAATTGATGAGGCAGCGGTTGATACTGCAGATAAATCATTAGTTGAGGAAAGTGACGACTTTGATTTAGACGACATAGATAACCTAATTGATGATGAACTAAAAAATTCAGATGTAAGAGATTCAGAAATTGATAATGCATTAGCAGACTCAGTTGAGGATTTAGCAGATGCTCAAGAAGAATTAAATGTTGATGATATTGAGTTGATTGCTTCATCATTAAATGAAGAGCCTGAACTTACAGAAGAGCCAGAGCTTGAAGAAGAGCCTGAACTTACAGAAGAGCCAGAGCTTGAAGAAGAACCAGAGCTTGAAGAAGAGCCAGAGCTTGAAGAAGAACCAGAGCTTGAAGAAGAACCAGAGCTTGAAGAAGAACCAGAGCTTGAAGAAGAACCAGAGCTTTACGATGAGCCAGAACTTGAAGAAGAGCCTAAGCTTGAAGAAGAGCCTAAGCTTGAAGAAGAGCCAGAGCTTGAAGAAGAGCCAGAGCTTGAAGAAGAACCAGAGCTTGAAGAAGAGCCTGAGCTTGAAGAAGAGCCAGAGCTTGAAGAAGAGCCTGAGCTTGAAGAAGAACCAGAACTTGAAGAAGAGCCTGAGCTTGAAGAAGAGCCAGAGCTTGAAGAAGAGCCAGAGCTTGAAGAAGAGCCTGAGCTTGAAGAAGAACCAGAGCTTGAAGAAGAGCCAGAACTTATAGATGTAACGGTTGATGATTTTTCAGACACATCAGAGTCGCTTCTTGATCCTGAAGATGCACTTGAAGAATATACAGATGATACTTTAAAGAGCGTTGATGAGCTTTTAAGTGAGCTACAACAGGCCACTGATGACGACTATATAGAAACACCTGATTGGTCTTTAGATGAGCTTGATGATGATCTTGAAGAAATAGAAGTTGATCTTGGTGACGATCCGCTAGCGGGCGACGATGACTCAGATCTTACTGAAATTGAAGAGCAGCTTGATAGCGAGCTTGTAACGCCAAGTGAAGAGTTGGATGAATATCCTGAACTTGAATTAGACGATGATCAATCATTATTAGAGAATGAGCCTTCGTTTGAGCCGCAAGAGCTTAAAGGAGATGCATCGGGTGATGAAAATGCAGTAGCACTTAGTCAAACAGAGAAAGATCTCGCAAATGCGCTTATGGCAGATGGTGATTTAGATAGTTTAGAAGATGATTTTGATGATGAACTATTAATTGATAATAACTTCTCTGAATTAGAAACTGAAACGGAGATTGAAGATGAGTCGCTTGATGATGATTTACTTCAAGAAATTAATAATGAGGTTGATTCTGTTGAACCACCAAGTATTGAAGATGACATCAAACCTCTTAACCTTGATGAAGTTCAAGAAACATTAGAAAGTGAGTTACCACTTACCCCTGAAGAATTACAAGGGGATGATTTAGATGGTGAGGCACCGGGAGTCGCTTCCAGCCAAGCTGAGCAAGATTTAGCAAACGCACTTATGGCAGATGCTGATTTAGATAGTTTAGAAAATGATTTTGATGATGAGATTTTAATTGAAAATGATTTTTCTGAATTAGATGCTGAATTTGACGAAGATAGTTTAGAGCAAGCACTAACTGATGAGTTATCAGACGAATCGCAAGAGCAAACAAATGCAGAGCGCGAAGCACAGTTAACAAGCTTAGATGAAGTGGGTAGCACTGATATTAGCTCTGACGACGAACTTGATGAAGAGTTTATGTCGAATTTGACGCAAACTGATTTTGATTCATTACTTAGTGAGTTAGCAGAGCCTGAAGACTTAAGTGTTGATGACCGCAGTGAATTTGATGTTGACTTTGACAGCTTGCTAAAAGAAGACTTAGAGACAGATGATTCATTAACTACAAAAGAGTCACTTGTTGAAAGTAGTGATGTTGAGCAACTTGATAATGATGAATTTGTAGATATTGATTCATTATTAGAAGAAAGTGACGACGCTGAACTTGAACACGAACCTTACACCGACGTTAATATGGATGTCGGTTTGAGTGAGTTTGATGCATTACTTGCAGGTGATAACCCAACGGATGTTGATGCTGAAAGTGGTGGCTACTCAGCTAAACTTGATTTAGCGCGTGCTTATATTGAAATTGATGATTTTGATTCTGCGCTTAAAGTTATTGAGGATGTCATTAACAAAGGTCCTGAAGAAGTTCAAGAGGAAGCACTTAGCTTAAAAGCTAAACTAAAATAATTAAAATGTTTATAAGAACCCGTATCTAGCTTAGCTAAATACGGGTTTTTTTATGTGTATTGGTTTGATTACGACAGGTCTCCTTTTATTGCATCGTTAGATAGCATAAAATGCCTCGTTCATTAGCACAGTAGGTAAAACGGTAATTATGCGAGTAGCACTTGGAGTTGAATACAACGGCGCACGTTATAGTGGTTGGCAGCGTCAATCACATGTAAATAGCGTACAGCAAGAAGTAGAAAAAGCGTTGTCGCGTATTTGTAATCATCCTGTTGAAGTTATATGTGCAGGGCGTACAGATGCTGGTGTGCACGGTACAGGCCAAGTAATACACTTTGAAACGCAAGCTGATCGCGATATGGTCGCATTTACACTAGGTATGAATACTTTAATGCCTAAAGATATTGCTATTCGCTTTGCCCAACCGGTTGCTGATGACTTTCATGCCCGTTTTAGTGCTACAGCTCGTCGTTATCGCTATGTTATTTATAACTCCCCCCTACGAGGTGCGGTATTAAACGAGGGTGTTACGCATTTTCATCATCATCTTGATGAAACAAAGATGCAAGAGGCGTGTCAGTACTTAATAGGTAAACACGATTTCACCTCTTTTAGAGCGATACATTGCCAAGCGAATACACCGACAAGAACAATTCATCATCTGTCGGTACAGCGCCAAGGTACTTACGTTATTATTGATATTAAAGCGAATGCATTTTTACATCACATGGTACGTAATATCACAGGCAGCTTAATGGATGTTGGTTTACATAAACAACAACCTATATGGATAAAAGAGCTACTTGATTGTAAAGAACGCGCAAAGGCCAGTGCTACCGCTAAGGCTGCTGGTTTGTATTTAGTGGATGTTGACTACCCTGAGCAATTTAATATTCCTCAAACACCTTTAGGCCCTTTATTTTTGCCTGATATAGATGTGGTATAAGTACTTTTTATGAGCACTTTTAACTACTAAGACCAGTTTTTTATACCGCGTTAGTGTAATTCATGTTTTAATTGAAAAAATTTGTCTGCTAATTGCTATTAGCAGGCTCGCGACACAGAACAGTATTAAGAGAGTTGCAAATGAGTTGGCTAGAAAAAATCTTACCTAAAACGACAAAATCATCAGGTCGTAAAGAAATCCCAGAAGGTGTTTGGGCTAAGTGTACATCGTGTGATTCAATTTTATATAAAGCTGAATTAGAAAAGTCATTAAACGTATGTCCTAAGTGTGACCACCACATGCGTGTTAGTGGCCGTAAGCGCCTAGAGCACTTTTTAGATGAAGGTGATCGTCAAGAGCTTGGTACACAACATGAGCCTAAAGACATTCTTAAGTTTAAAGATTCTAAAAAGTACTCTGACCGTATCAGTGCAGCCCAAAAAGCAAGTGGTGAAAAAGATGCACTTGTAGCTATGAAAGGCCGATTAAAAGGTATTCCAGTGGCAGCGGTAGCATTTGAGTTCTCATTTATGGGTGGTTCAATGGCTTCTGTTGTTGGCGCTCGCTTTGTTGATGCTGTTGATCAATGTTTAGAGCATAACATGCCGCTTATTTGTTTTTCTGCATCAGGCGGAGCACGTATGCAAGAAGCGCTTATGTCGCTTATGCAAATGGCTAAAACAAGTGCTGCACTTGCAAAAATGACGGAAAAAGGTCTTCCATTTATTTCAGTAATGACCGACCCGACAATGGGTGGTGTATCTGCATCACTTGCTATGCTGGGTGATATTAACGTTGCTGAACCTAAAGCGTTAATTGGTTTTGCAGGTCCTCGTGTTATTGAGCAGACTGTTCGCGAAACATTACCTGAAGGTTTTCAGCGTAGTGAATTTTTGCTAGAACATGGTGCAATTGACATGATTATTGACCGCCGTGAAATGCGCGATACCCTTGCACGCATTTTAGCTAAATTTATGAACTTGCCTTCTACGGAGCAAGAGCATAGAGTAGCGTAAATTTCAGCTTTACTGATTACACGCTATGACAAAAACAATTCCTAGCCAATCATCAAGCCTTGATGATTGGCTTTTTTATTTAGAAAGTGTTCACCCAGCTAACATTGCAATGGGCCTAGAACGAGTTGCTAATGTTGCCAACAATATTGGCCTTTTAAACACTCCAAGTAAAATTATTCTTATTGCCGGTACAAACGGTAAGGGCACCACTGCACGTTGCTTAGAGTCGCTATTGCTAGCGCAAGGTTTTAGCGTGGGTACTTACGCATCTCCTCATTTAATTCGTTATAACGAGCGTGTACGAGTTAATGGCGAAGAACTGGCAGACCAATTTCATATAGATGCTTTTCACCAGCTTGAGCAAGGCCGTAAAGACACTCCTCTGACTTATTTTGAATATGGTACTTTGGGTGCGTTGGCAATTTTTAAACGCTGTAAGGTCGATTATGTATTACTAGAGGTTGGTCTAGGCGGGCGCTTTGATGCTACAAATATAGTAACTCCCTTTGCAAGCGTGATCACCACTATCGATTTAGATCATAAAGAGTACTTAGGTGATACACGAGAGTTAGTGGCTTATGATAAAGCCGGTATTTTTCGTGAAAATACGCCTGCTATTATAGGGGATTTAAATATTCCTCACACAATGACTGATTACGGCAAAGAAATTAATGCCAATATGACGTTGTCGGGCAGTGACTTTATTTTCAAAGAGAATGCTGAGAGCTTTAATTGGCAATATAAAGAACATAATCTTGTAATAGATAAGCCAGCAATACCGTGTCAAAATGCAGCAACTGCGTTAACTGCGCTAAGTGTTTTAAGCTTATTACCTAGTGAGCAAGTCATACGAAGTTGCCTCGCTAATTTAGTTGTAGAAGGGCGGTTTCAGCAGTTAAGCGCTGAGCCTTTAGTCTTTACCGATGTAGCACATAACCCTGAGTCGGCGCGTTATTTAGCCAATAAGTTATCAAGCTATAAAGATAAAGGCTTTAAAATTCATGCATTAGCCGCTATGCTTGCTGATAAAGATAAAGTGGGTGTACTTAAAGAAGTAAGTCACTTGGTCGATGAGTGGTCATTAGCGAGCTTAAGTGGTCCGCGAGGCGACACTGCAAGTAATTTACAAAATGCGCTGCAGGGTATATCTCATCATAATACTATCAATAGCTATGATAGTGTGGCACAGGCACTGAGTGTAATTTTACCAAAACAACAAAGTGATACTATGTTGATTGTATTTGGTTCATTTTTTACAGTGGCCGGCGCTATTAATTACTTTAAAAAATAGAGAGGATGTCGGTGAACTCAAGTTTTATTAATCGCTTAGTCGGAACAAGTATAGTAGTGATCGCAGCAATTGTGTTTATCCCTAATATACTCGATGGCGAAAAAGTGCATTATAAAGAGGGCTTTAAAGCGATACCTGATCGCCCTGAGTTCAAAACAATCGATCTTCAAGAGTCAATTGATGAAAACATGGCTAATGCTGAGCCACTAAAACAAGATGAAATTGAAGATATTCAAGCTGACGATGAAGCTTTTGAGCAGCAAAACGCTATGGATGAGAGTGACTACGCTGTAGAGAATAAAGTTGTTGAAGCGACTATTGAACCCAAAGCTACACCGAGCACTAAGGCACCGGTTCAGGCTAAACCAAAACCTATTGCGCCTCGTAAAAGTGATGAAAACCTAACAAGTATGGCTTACGTGATTCAATTAGGTAGTTTTTCACATGTTGCAAATGTAAAAGCATTACAGGCTAAATTAAAAGTTGAAGGGTTTAAAACGTTTACTAAACCGATTAAAACCCCAAATGGGACGTTAACTAAGGTATTTGTTGGTCCTTCGCTTGATAAAAATGAATTACAAAAGCAGCTTCCCCAGCTGAAAGAGCTTACTAAATTAAATGGTAAAGTTACGCAATACGAAGTAACAAAATAATTAAAAAAAGGCTTGTATCACAAGCCTTTTTTTATTTATTTATATTTGTTTTTATCATTATCTTTATCTCACAATACCCATTCTATAATGTTAATTTTTTGTATTGACTACAGCCCAGTAATCTCCCGTTTAAACTTGCATACTAACGATGTTTGGGTATAGAATGCGCCCCAAATTAGCGACTAATTGGTTCTTATGATCTGGGTTGATTACGCCATTATTGGCATCATTGCATTGTCTACCATCATCGGTTTAATACGCGGCTTTGTAAAAGAAGCAATGTCATTAGCGGTATGGGCTGGCGCCTTTATCATCTCTAGCTTATTTTACCAATATTTAGCTTCCTTCCTAACAACCATTTCTGAACCCCTTTTAAGAAATGCTGCGGCCATAGCCATATTATTCTTTGCGACGCTACTGTTAGGCGGTTTACTAAACTATATTTTAGGTGAGCTTGTACATCGTACTGGTTTATCGGGTACCGACCGTGTCTTTGGCATAGTGTTTGGTGCTCTACGAGGCGTGTTGGTCGTGAGCGCGTTACTCTTCTTTCTTGATGCTTTTACTGGTGCACCCAATACGCACTGGTGGGGCAATTCTATTTTGATTCCAGAATTTGGCTTTGTTGTTGAATGGTTCTTTTCGTACCTAGAAAACAACTCGAGCTTTTTAAATTCAGTAAACCGTTAATCGGCGAGGATAAATTACATGTGTGGTATCGTTGGAATAGTCGGAACATCCCCTGTGAATCAGGCGATTTATGATGGCTTAACTGTTTTGCAGCACCGTGGTCAAGATGCCGCGGGTATCATTACCATTGAGAATAATACGTTTAGCTTGCGCAAAGCAAATGGCTTAGTGAAAGATGCCTTTCACACACGTCATATGAAACGACTACAAGGTACAATTGGTCTTGGCCATGTGCGCTATCCTACAGCAGGATCTTCAAGCTCATCTGAAGCACAGCCTTTTTATGTTAACTCACCGTTTGGTATAGCACTTGCCCATAATGGCAACCTTACTAATGCAGAAGCTTTAAAAGAGCAGTTATTCTCAGAAGCACGTCGTCACGTTAATACAACATCAGACTCTGAAATTTTACTTAATATCATGGCACACGAATTAAGCAAATCTGATAAGTTGCATTTAGACCCTGAAGATATTTTTACTGCGGTAACCGAAGTAAACAATAAAGTAAGCGGTGGTTATGCAACTATTGCTATGATTATCGGCCACGGCATTGTTGCTTTTCGCGACCCTAATGGTATTCGCCCACTTGTATTTGGTAAACGCGAAACCGAAAAAGGTACTGAGTACATGTTTGCCTCAGAAAGCGTTGCGTTGAAACCGGACGGTTTTGAGTTTGTACGTGATGTTGCCCCTGGTGAAGCTATATATGTTACAGAAGAAGGTGAATTCCATTCGCTCAGTTGTGCTGATAAGGCATCTTACTCGCCGTGTATTTTTGAATTTGTTTATTTTGCTCGACCTGACTCAACAATAGACCGTATGTCTGTGTACGCAACACGCGTAAACATGGGGACTAAACTAGGCGAAAAAATTGCACGTGAATGGGCTGACAAAGATATTGATGTAGTTATCCCAATCCCAGAAACTTCATGTGATGTGGCACTGGAAATTGCACGTGTACTTGATTTACCGTATCGCCAAGGTTTTGTTAAAAACCGTTATATTGGCCGTACATTTATCATGCCTGGCCAAGAGATGCGTAAAAAATCAGTGCGTCAAAAGCTAAACGCAATTGATCGCGAGTTTAAAGGTAAAAACGTATTATTGGTTGATGACTCAATTGTTCGTGGTACAACATCAGCACAAATTGTTGAAATGGCCCGAGAGTCTGGCGCTAAAAACGTTTACTTTGCATCAGCGGCACCTGAAATACGCTTCCCTAATGTGTACGGTATTGATATGCCTTCAGCAGCTGAGCTTATTGCTCACGGACGTGAAGTAGAAGATATTAACGCAAGTATTGGTTCTGACGGTTTAATCTTTCAATCGTTAAAAGATTTAATTGCTGCGGTTAGCCAAGAAAATCCTGAAATTACTAAGTTTGAAACTTCAGTATTTGATGGCCAATATATTACTGGCGATATTGATCAAAACTATTTAAATCGTATTGATAAGCTACGTAACGATTCAGCAAAAAGCACCCGCGAAAGTGCGATGTCTTCAGGTTTAGAGATACACAACCAAGACGAAAATGAAGCTGATTAATAGTTAGTTAATAAAAAGTCGTTACACAAAAAAAGGAGCTAATTAGCTCCTTTTTTGCGAAGGAAAGAAAGGGAACATTTCTATCAAACACACTCTTTATTAGGTAAACTTTATTAAGTAAACATTGGGCTAACAATCCCATTTGTCCAAAGCATAGCTGTTACAGCTAAAATAATAACCAGTAATATTAATCCACACGTTACTACCGAGCTGGCGTAAATAAAGCCACGCTCTTCTGGGATATGCATAAGTATTGGTACGCCGGTGTAGAGTAAATAAACCGAGTAAGCCAGTGCAATAATTCCAATACACACTACAAACCAAAGTACAGGCCAAAAAGCGGCGAGTGCCGACATAAACACTGGTGTTGCAGTATATGCTGCAAGTTCAAGTGTTTGTGTAAATGTAGGTTTAGAGCCAAATGTAACCGCCATCCAATGGGCTAAATACGCCAATGCAAAAACACCCGCTATTAAAGCAAAATACATTGCACCTGCAATTAGCAGTGCACTATCGTGCGTTAAAAATACGGGATTGCCTGCACCTATACTCCATCCTAAATAAACAGATGAGTAGTAGCCCATTATTGAAGGAAATAAAGCAATCAGTAAAATATGCGACAAACTATAGGTTAAACTTTCATGGCGATTATCTATTGTTTGCCATTCTTCAAGTGGGTGAGCATAAATGCCCCAGAGGTGATTTAGTATCATAGTACTTACTCCATAAAAGGAACGTATTATTGTTTTGGTTGGTTTATTTTTATACAGCCTATGTACAGTTATGGTTCACTTATTTTGCAAAGTCAAGTTAACTCGTTATTAACATTTAGACGCAGATAAGGGCTTTGATTTATCCCAAGCAAAATTTCGTGTTAAAATAACGGTCTATCAAATTTATTTAGTAATGAGCAGTCAACGTGCCACATAGCCAACTTTTAGAGCCGATTAATAACTTTTTATTGTGTACCACCCCAGAGCAATGGGTGGAGCAAGCAATTAAAAAAGAAAACTTATCAGTCATTTTAATAGATCACTTAATTTGTGAATTAAAAGCAGCTCAAAGTGCGATGTTTTTAATACGTAAATACGCGGTAGATAAAGAGGGTAGTGATGCATTACTCGAGTGGCTAAAGCCATTTGAAACGCTTATTTACAAGCGAGAAGGGAATTGGCGCGATCTGGCTGCTAAAAATAAGCTCACTAAATCAATAATTCCTAAATCGAGTTCTCCATACGGGCAAGGTCTAATCGATAAAATGGTTTTGCTGATAAAAGAAGAGCTGCATCACTTTTATCAAGTGCTCGAAATTATGGACGAGTACGGTGTTGAGTATCGAAGTATTACACCATGTCGTTACGCAAAAGGCATGCTCCGTCATGTTAAAACGTTCGAGCCCGATGCATTAGTCGATAAGTTAATAGTAGGCGCTTATATTGAGGCGCGTTCGTGTGAGCGTTTTGCAAAGCTTGCACCGCATGTTGACAAACGTTTAGGTGATTTTTATATTTCGTTGTTACGTTCAGAAGCGCGTCATTACCAAGATTATTTAACTTTAGCGCAAGAAATTGCTGATTTTGATATTACCGATCGCGTAAACTTTTTTGGTGAAAAAGAAAAAGAGTTAATTTCGACAACCGATACTGATTTTAAATTTCACAGCGGTGTTCCCACTGTTTAAATACCCTCATTTTCTTTTAAAAAATTAATATATTCTGCTATTTTCTGATTGCTGAAATTATGTTTTTTCATAATTTTAGCAATGCGTCCATTTTTAGTTATTATATCAATTCCTCTATTAAATTTTTGTAAGTATTCTTTGGCTCTATAATTTGATTTAGAGACAACTAAATATAGTTTATGAGAAGCAAGATCTGGCGATAAGTACTCAATATTATTATCATCTGAATCTTCGGTTTTAGTGTGTTCAAGCCAATAATTTCCAACCTCTTTAGTACCCGCGACTAAATCAATACGCCCTTGTTGTAGTAAATATAAGCTTGTAGGAAGGCTTTTAGTGGACGTTATTGCCAGCTCCCTATTTCTAGCAAACTCTTGGCTTACAAAGGCATTGTCTTCTGTGCCAATACTATAAGGTGTTAATGATTGAACTGTACCGTCGAAATTAATAACACTCTCTTTTCGTTTGAAAACTCCTGAGTGAGCAACTGCAAGTGGACGAGAGTAGTAAAAAACTTCATTTCTTTTTAATGAATAAAAAGCACCTAAAATAGCGGTTTTTCTGTTTTTTTCTAATAGCTTTAAAGCGCGATCCCATGTCGTGAATTCTGATTCGCTATTAATACCTTGCGTTTTAAGAGCTGATTCGGCTATTTCATATAGCCAGCCATTACTAGGTAGGTTTTCGCTAAAATAGGGAGGATAGTTTTCTGTAACAATTTGCCATGTTTGCTTGCTAAATACTTGTGTAGGAATGGCAATTACTACGATGAAAATTAACAGCTTAATCATTCAACCTCTCACTATTATTCATATATATAGATAAATAATAGTCAGAATTTTAAATTATGCGAAAGGCGTGCTAATTAATTCTTGTGATTGAGGGGTAACGACTAAATAAGAGCCTTGGGTATACCAGTCACCTAGCACTGTGCGAGTAAGTGTTTGTTCATTAACTTTATACGTATGAACATTAGGGCGGTGAGTATGACCATGAATCATATTCGTAACGTTATGTTTGGCAAAGGTGGCAAGTACAGCCTCATCGACAACGTCTAAAATTTCGATAGGTTTATCAGCTTGGCTTAACTTACTTTTTTCGCGGGCATTACGCGCTATTTTTTTACGATACCAAAGCGGCATTGCAAGCATCAATTTTGGCCACCACCAACCACGGCTCTTTTTACGAAAGTTTTGATATTCAGTGTCTTGAGTGCACATTTCGTCGCCATGTAAAATAACGGTAGGCGTGCCATATAAATCAATGACTGTTTGTTCATCGAGTAATGTCATTGCGGCCATGTCGGCATATTGCTTGCGCATAATGAAATCACGATTGCCATGTATAAAATAAACAGGTGTGCCACCATCATTAACGGCGCTTAAATGTTTTGCTACATCGGCACTCAGTGCAGTAATGTAGTCATCTCCAACCCATACTTCAAAAAAATCACCCAAAATATAAAGTGCATCTACATCTTTATTTAATATATGTGTATTTAAAAAGTCAAAAAATGCAGCGCTAATGTCGGGGCGGTTTTCGCTTAGGTGTAAATCTGCAATAAAGTAAGTTTGGCGTGTCATAGGTCAGTCTATTCTAGTTTAAAAAAAACGGGCATATACTAATAGTATACACCCGCTTATATACTCACATAATATGAGTAAACGTTACTAGTTAACAGTAACGCTTTCGATGATCACATCTTCAAGAGGTACGTCTTGGTGAAAACCAGTACTACCTGTTGCAACTGCTTTAATCTTATTTACTACGTCCATGCCTTCTACTACTTCAGCAAAAACACAATAACCCCAACCTTGCGATGTTTCGCTGCTGTGGTTTAAAAAGTCGTTGTTGTTCACGTTAATGAAAAACTGTGCTGTAGCTGAATGAGGATCAGGTGTACGTGCCATAGCTAAAGTGCCTACTTTATTAGACAGGCCATTATTCGCTTCATTCTGAATTGGGTCGTTTACTTCTTTTTGTTCCATACCTGGAACAAAACCACCGCCTTGAACCATAAAACCATCGATTACACGATGAAAGATAGTGCCGTTGAAAAAATCAGCATTTGCATACTCTAAAAAGTTTTTAACTGTGTTTGGAGCTTCTTGCTCAAACATTTTAATGGTGATGTCACCAAAATTAGTGTGTAGAACAACCATGTGTTTTCCTATATCCGGTTTAAATATTGACGCTATTTTATCGTAGTTGGCTAAGATTAACAAAGTAGATGTTTGGTTTGTTATAAAGCGCTAGAGCAGGGGCTTTTCAAGTGGTAACATAACTGTTCAAGTAAATAGTCAAGGACTCAAAGTAAATGGTAAATATATACAACACACTCACGCGACAAAAAGAGCAATTTAAACCTATGGTCGAAGGAAAAATCGACATGTATGTGTGTGGTATCACCATTTATGATTACTGCCATATTGGACACGCTCGTACTTTTGTAGGTTTTGACGTAATTGTGCGCTACTTACGCCATATTGGTTACGATTTAAAATATGTACGTAACATTACAGATATCGACGATAAAATAATTAAACGTGCGAACGAAAATGGTGAGTCAATAAACGACTTAACTGTGCGCATGACTAAAGCGATGCATGAAGATTTTGATAGCCTAAATATGCTACGCCCAGATATTGAACCAACAGTTACAAGCCATATGGATGAAATTATCGTTATGGTTAAGCGCTTGATTGAAAAGGGCCATGCTTATGTTGCAGCTGATGGCGATGTATTATTTGATGTATCAACGTTTGAGCAATACGGTGCACTTTCTCAGCAAGATTTAACTATGCTGCAATCGGGCTCTCGCGTTGAAGTGGCTCAAGATAAAGACGACCCACTTGATTTTGTTTTATGGAAAAAAGCTAAAGCAGGTGAGCCATCATGGTCATCACCGTGGGGTGAAGGGCGTCCGGGTTGGCATATTGAATGTTCGGCAATGAGCTCAAAGCACTTAGGTGAGCATTTTGATATTCACGGTGGGGGGTCTGATTTACAGTTTCCACATCATGAAAACGAAATTGCCCAATCGTGCTGTGCAAACAACGGCAAGTATGTAAATACATGGATACATACTGGCATGGTTCAAGTAAACAAAGAAAAAATGTCTAAGTCGTTAGATAACTTCTTTACAGTGCGTGAAGTTTTAAAAGCATACGATCCTGAATCTGTTCGTTACTTTTTAATTTCAGGTCATTACCGCAGCCAACTAAATTACTCACAAGAAAATTTAGACCAAGCGCGTTCATCACTTGAGCGCATTTATACAGCGCTTCGTGATGTCGAACCGGTAGAGTGCGATTTAGAAGGTAATGAGTTTGTTGCTAAATTTAGAAAAGCAATGAATGACGACTTTAATACACCAGAAGCACTACCTGTGTTGTTCGAACTTGCTAAAGAATTAAACCGCGTAAAAGAAAGTGACGCAGTTCAAGCTGGGCAACTTGCGTTTATATTACGCAGTATTGGTAACGTTTTAGGTGTTGCTCAACAAGCACCGGAAGCCTTTTTACAAGGCGGGCAAGATGACGACGAAGTTGCGACAATTGAAGCATTAATTGTAAAACGTAATGAAGCACGTACGAGTAAAAACTGGGCTGCTGCTGATGAAGCACGTGATGCGCTTAATGCGTTAGGTGTAATACTTGAAGATTCAGCCGGTAAAACAACGTGGCGTAAAGCGTAAGCGTTTAAAGTAATACACGTTAAACAAAAAAAGGGTTGCCAAATGGCAACCCTTTTTTGATTTTTTAACAGCTTAGCTGTGATATTTCTCACACGCTTCAAGTGTGTTTTCAATTAAGCTCGCGACCGTCATCGGGCCAACGCCACCTGGTACAGGTGTAATAAAATGCGCTTTTTGTTCAGCCACACTGTATTGAACATCACCAACTAATTTACCCGTGTCTAAACGGTTAATGCCTACATCGATGACTATAGCGCCTTCTTTTATCCAATCTCCAGGTATAAATTCAGGTTTACCTACAGCCACAACTAATAAGTCAGCGCGGCGAACATGCGTTTCTAAGTCTTGAGTAAACTTATGGCATACTGTGGTAGTACAACCCGCTAATAAAAGCTCTAGCGACATTGGACGACCAACAATATTTGACGCGCCAACGACAACTGCATGCATCCCTTTATAACGTACACCCGTTGAATCAAGTAATGTAATAATACCTTTAGGGGTACATGGGCGAAGGGCAGGCATACGCTGTGCTAATCGACCAATGTTATATGGATGAAATCCATCAACATCTTTATGTGGGGTAATGCGTTCTAAAATCTTTTCAGCATCAAGACCTTTTGGCAGTGGTAACTGCACTAAAATTCCATCAACTTCGGCATCATTATTTAGCTCGTCAATTAAATCTAAAAGAGTTTGCTCTTGCGTGTCTGCTGGTAAATCAAATGATTTGGAGATAAAACCTACTTCTTCACAGGCTTTACGTTTTGAACCAACATAAACTTGGCTTGCTGGATCAAGTCCTACAAGTACTACTGCAAGTCCTGGTGCACGTAAACCATTTGCTACACGTTCACTTACGCGTTCTGCTACAGCGCTACGTACTTGTTTTGCGATTGCCTTACCATCAATGATGTTTGCCGTCATGGGTGACCTTTAATTGGGGTTAATTAACTAGATACCGATACTCTAAAAACGAATGCATAATAAAATAGGGGTAAAAATGCTAATAAAGAAAACATACTCTTTATTTAACTCGTTTTATAATATGCCTACTATTTTCGCAGAAAAGCATAGCAGCGCCAAGTTGCTTTTAATGTATATAACATTTGAGTTATTAAATAGTTTAAATTTCAGCCTACTATTGTAATATTTAACCATTGTGCACTAAAAATGAGCACTTGATTGGTTTTATTAAAAAAACGTTTGACCTAACCCCGTCAAATCACTATTATGCACCCCGTTGTCAACGAGGTCACTCGCTAACAATAATAAGTTTCGGCGATTAGCGCAGTTTGGTAGCGCACTTGGTTTGGGTCCAAGGGGTCGCAGGTTCAAATCCTGCATCGCCGACCATTTTTATAATTTATTATAATCGAATAGCTTATTGGTAAACTATGAAGTTTTCGATGCGCCCATAGCTCAGCTGGATAGAGCAACGCCCTTCTAAGGCGTGGGTCGAAGGTTCGAATCCTTCTGGGTGCACCATTTGAAAACATGTAAATATAGCGGTGATTGTAGCTCAGTTGGTAGAGCCCCGGATTGTGATTCCGGTTGTCGTGGGTTCGAGCCCCATCAGTCACCCCATTTACAACGAATATCGGCGATTAGCGCAGTTTGGTAGCGCACTTGGTTTGGGTCCAAGGGGTCGCAGGTTCAAATCCTGCATCGCCGACCATTTTCTTAAAATGGTCTTAAACTCTCAGTTTAAGTGTTCAGTATGAAAAAAGAAGTTAACTCTTCAATGTCGGCGATTAGCGCAGTTTGGTAGCGCACTTGGTTTGGGTCCAAGGGGTCGCAGGTTCAAATCCTGCATCGCCGACCATTTTCTTATCTAATAAGAATAATAAGTAAATTCCTCTAAGTTATAAATCTAAATCTGTTAGCCTATAATTCTATTAAATAATTTCTACTTTAATCCATTCAATGCCTAGTTAGCCTGTTTTTTATTCAGTTAGTCTCTATAGTCCCTTATCTAGTCCAAATAATTGCCCCCTATACTCGACTATCATAAATATTAGGTTATAATGCCGCGTCTATTGTTTAACATAGTGCCCGAAGGGCAAAGCAGCAATGGTATCTCATGGTAGCGACGGATGCTTTTAAGTGTGAAAAACCGCTTAAACTTTATCAAGACTCATGCAGATCACTTTGTTTGTAAAGGAAGGCGAACAGTCGCCAAAATTGAATATTGAGGTAAATCATGCAAGTTTCTGTTGAGACGACCCAAGGCCTTGAGCGCCGTATAACTATCACCGTTCCTTCAGAGAACGTTGAGACCGAAGTAAAAAAACGCCTACAACAACTGTCAAAAACACAGCGTATAGATGGTTTCCGTGCTGGTAAAGTTCCAGTATCTGTAATTAACAAGCGTTTTGGCCCTGCAGTTCGTCAAGAAGTTGCTGGCGAAGTAATGCAACGTAATTACATTGAAGCAATCGTTTCTGAAAAAATCAATCCAGCTGGCGCGCCTACATTCGCACCTAAATCACTTGAAGCAGGTAAAGATTTAGAATTCTCAGCAACGTTTGAAGTTTACCCTGAAGTTGAAGTTCAAGGTTTAGATAAAATTACTGTTGAGAAACCAGCGGTAACAGTGACTGACGAAGATTTAGCTAACATGCTAGAAACACTTCGTAAGCAACACGCAGCTTGGGCTGATGTTGATGCAGCTGCTGGCGAAAACGACCGTGTAACAGTTGATTTCGTAGGTACTATCGACGGTGAAGTATTTGAAGGCGGCAAAGCTGAAGACTTCCCATTAGAACTTGGCCAAGGTCGTATGATCCCAGGTTTTGAAGATAACATCGTAGGTAAAAAAGCAGGCGAAGAAGTAGTTGCTGATGTAACTTTCCCTGATGATTACCACGCTGAAAACTTAAAAGGTAAAGCGGCTCAATTCACTATCACAGTGAAAAAAGTTGAAGCGCAAGAATTACCAGAATTAAGCGAAGAGTTTGCAACTAAATTCGGTGTTACCGAAGGCGGCGTAGACGCGCTTAAAGAAGAAGTTAAAAAGAACATGACACGTGAGCTAGACCAAGCGGTTAAAGCAAGCGTTAAAGACCAAGCAATCAAAGGTCTTTTAGCTAACAACGAAATCGAAGTGCCTAAAGCACTTGTTGATCAAGAAGTTGATGCTCTACGTCAGCAAGCAGCTCAACGTTTTGGCGGCGACGCTCAAAACATGCCAGAGCTTCCAGCTGAATTGTTCCACGAGCAAGCTGTAACACGTGTTAAAACTGGCCTTTTATTAGGTGAAGTGATTAAAGCTAACGAGATTAAAGTTGATGACGCTAAAGTTGAAGCATTAATCGCAACGGTAGCTTCTGCATACGAAGATCCAACTGAAGTAGTAGAATACTACAAAGGTAATGATCAACTTATGCAGCAAATGCGTAATGTAGCAATGGAAGAGCAAGCTGTTGAAGCTATTTTAGCTAAAGCAGTTGTTACTGATGTTGAAAAAGCATTTGATGACATCATGAATCCACAGCAAGGTGCTTAATAAGTCATTGACTTAAGCTCTCGCTAACGATTAAATGGCTCGTGCTACTCTGTTTATACAGCGTGCCCGGGCCATTTTAGTTTTTGGCTCTAAATTTGCGAAAAACGATAACTATGCTTCCTTATAATAAGGATAAGTATAAGCGCATAAGGAATTAAATAAGTATGAATACTGGTATTACAGATCCCCTAAATGCATTGGTCCCAATGGTTGTTGAACAAACACCGAAAGGCGAGCGCTCGTATGATATTTATTCGAGATTATTAAAAGAGCGTATTATCTTTTTAACAGGTCAAGTTGAAGACAACATGGCAAATCTGATTTTAGCGCAAATGCTATTTTTAGAATCAGAAAATCCTGATAAAGATATCTTTTTATACATCAACTCACCAGGTGGTTCAGTAACTGCGGGTATGGCTATTTACGACACAATGAACTTCATCAAACCAGATGTAAGTACAATATGTGTAGGTCAAGCTGCAAGCATGGGTGCTTTTTTACTTACTGCTGGCGCTAAAGGTAAGCGTTTTTGCCTACCAAACTCACGTGTGATGATTCACCAACCATTAGGTGGTTTCCAAGGTCAAGCATCTGACTTTGAAATACATGCTAAAGAAATTCTGTCTATTAAAGATAAGCTTAACCGCTTAATGGCTGAGCATACAGGCCAACCATTAGATATTATCTCTAAAGACACAGATCGTGATAACTTTATGAGTGCCACGCAAGCTGTAGATTACGGCTTGGTAGACTCTGTGTTTACAAATCGCGACAAAAAGTAAGCGCTTGGCGAGCAGGATTGCCTGTTTGCCACTTTGAGTTACTATGCGAAAACCAATAAATTTTGGTATAGTTAAAGCGTATTGAAATAGCCGCCAACAGTTTTGGTGGCCAACGTAATAAAATGAGGTAGCTGAATGTCTGACACTCCTACAGACGGCGACAAAAGTAATAAATTGTTATACTGCTCTTTTTGTGGCAAAAGCCAACATGAAGTGCGTAAATTAATTGCAGGCCCTTCAGTATACGTTTGTGATGAATGTGTAGAGTTGTGTAACGATATTATCAGGGAAGAGATCAAAGACATTGCTCCTAAGCATGATACGTCTGACAAACTACCTGTACCAAAAGAAATTCGTAAACACTTAGACGATTATGTTATTGGTCAAGATCATGCTAAAAAAGTATTGTCTGTTGCCGTTTATAACCATTATAAACGCCTACGTAACCAATCGACTAAGCAAGACATTGAATTAAGTAAAAGTAATATTTTGCTTATCGGCCCAACAGGTAGTGGTAAAACATTACTTGCAGAAACATTAGCGCGTCTACTTGATGTGCCGTTTACTATGGCCGATGCCACTACATTAACCGAAGCAGGTTATGTAGGTGAAGATGTTGAAAACATCATTCAAAAGCTTTTACAAAAATGCGATTACGATGTTGAAAAAGCGCAACGTGGCATTGTTTACATTGATGAAATTGACAAAATTTCTCGTAAATCAGATAACCCGTCAATTACACGTGATGTATCGGGTGAGGGCGTTCAACAGGCGCTACTTAAACTGATTGAAGGCACCGTTGCTTCTGTTCCACCGCAAGGTGGTCGTAAACATCCACAACAAGAGTTTTTACAAGTAGATACGTCTAAAATCTTGTTTATTTGTGGTGGTGCATTTTCAGGGCTAGATAAAGTAATTGAGCAACGTAGCCATAAAAATACCGGTATCGGTTTTGGCGTTAGCGTAAAAGAATCTGCGGCGAGTCGTTCTTTAAGTGAAACTTTTAAAGACGTAGAACCAGAAGATTTAGTTAAATACGGCTTAATTCCTGAGTTTATAGGTCGTTTGCCAGTAGTTGCTACGTTAACTGAACTTGACGAAGCTGCTCTTGTGCAAATATTGAGTGAACCTAAAAACGCGATTACTAAACAGTTCTCAGTATTGTTTGGTATGGAAGACGTTGAACTTGAGTTTCGCGATGATGCCTTAGCTGCAATTGCCCACAAAGCAATGGAGCGTAAAACAGGTGCACGTGGTCTTCGTTCAATCGTTGAAGGTGTGTTACTTGATACTATGTACGAACTTCCTTCAATGGATGATGTAAGCAAAGTGGTTATTGATGAAACCGTTATTAAAGGTGAGTCAGACCCAATCTTGATTTATGAAAATAATAAACAAGATAAAGCTGCATCAGAATAGTTTTTAAGCTATTTGAATGAAAAAAGGAGCCTTAGGCTCCTTTTTTTATAATTAATTTAATCGAGTATGGGAAAATTGTTGAACTTTAATTAGGTTATCCCCATATACTTGAGTAATCTTTAAAATAAATGAAGTGCGAAGAGAAACTATAATGACGCTTGAGAGAACCGACCGAGTCGAAATCCCAGTCCTTGCACTGCGCGATGTTGTGGTATACCCGCACATGGTGATCCCGCTTTTTGTTGGCCGTGAAAAATCAATAAAATGCCTAGAAGCGGCAATGGACAAAGACAAACAAATTTTCTTGGTTGCACAAAAAGATGCAACTGTAGATGAACCAGAGCAAGATGATATTTATCGTATCGGTACTATTGCCACTGTACTTCAGTTATTAAAATTACCAGACGGTACAGTTAAAGTTTTAGTTGAAGGTACACAGCGCGCACAAATTGAAGAATTTGTAGATAACGATGACTTTTTTGTTGCTAATGCTCAATTTATTGAATCTGATTCGGTAGACGAGAAAGAACAAGATATTTTTATTCGTAGCGCAATTAGCCAGTTTGAAGGCTATGTAAAGCTAAACAAAAAAATTCCACCTGAAGTACTAACTTCAGTTTCAGGTATTGATGAGCCAGCACGCCTTGCCGATACAATGGCAGCCCATATGCCGCTTAAAGTACCTGAAAAGCAAAAAGTGCTCGAAATTTCAAGCGTTACAGAACGTCTTGAATATTTAATGGCATTAATGGAAGGCGAAATAGACTTACTGCAAGTTGAGAAGAAAATTCGTACCCGCGTTAAAAAGCAGATGGAAAAGTCTCAGCGCGAGTATTACCTCAATGAGCAAATGAAAGCCATTCAAAAAGAGCTGGGTGAGCTTGACGATGTACCTGACGAATTTGAAGCACTTAAAAAACGCATCGAAGAATCGGGTATGCCAGCAGAGGCACAAGACAAAGCGACGACAGAGCTTAATAAGCTTAAGATGATGTCGCCAATGTCTGCAGAAGCGACTGTAGTGCGTTCATACATTGACACATTAATTAATGTGCCATGGAAAAAACGCTCTAAAGTGAAAAAAGACTTAGCGGGCGCGCAAAAAATTCTTGATAGCGATCACCACGGCTTAGATAAAGTAAAAGAACGCATTATTGAGTATCTCGCAGTACAACAGCGTACTAATAAGCTTAAAGGGCCAATTTTATGTTTAGTTGGGCCACCAGGTGTTGGTAAAACATCACTTGGTCAGTCTATTGCGCGTTCAACTGGTCGTAAGTATGTTCGTATGGCGCTTGGCGGCGTACGTGATGAAGCTGAGATCCGTGGTCATCGTCGTACATACATTGGTTCAATGCCAGGTAAGCTAATTCAAAACATGACAAAAGTGGGCGTTAAAAATCCATTATTTTTGTTAGATGAAATCGATAAAATGTCATCAGACATGCGTGGCGATCCAGCATCAGCACTATTAGAAGTGCTTGATCCTGAACAAAATAGCCACTTTGCCGATCATTACCTTGAAGTAGATTACGATTTATCTGATGTTATGTTTGTAGCAACATCAAACAGCTTTAACATTCCTGGCCCATTACTGGACCGTATGGAAGTTATTCGCTTATCGGGTTACACCGAAGATGAAAAGCTAAACATTGCAAAAGAGCACTTAATTACTAAACAAGTAAAACGTAACGGCTTAAAAGAGTCTGAAATAGTTATCGAAGATAGTGCAATTATTGGCATTATTCGTTACTACACACGTGAAGCGGGTGTACGTAACCTAGAGCGCGAAATTTCAAAACTATGCCGTAAAGCAGTTAAAAATATCTTACTTGAAAAAGACACTAAAACAGTGACTATCAATCAAGATAACCTAGAAGACTTTTTAGGTGTGCAACGCTTTGATTATGGTAAAGCTGAAGATGGCGACCGTATTGGTCAAGTTACAGGTTTAGCATGGACAGAAGTTGGCGGTGATTTGCTAACAATCGAATGTGCGGCTGTACCAGGTAAAGGTAAACTTACTTATACCGGTTCACTGGGCGATGTAATGCAAGAGTCGATTCAAGCGGCAATGACGGTAGTACGTAATCGCGCAGATACATTTCGTATTAATAGCGACTTTTACGAAAAACGTGATATTCACGTACACGTACCTGAGGGCGCAACACCAAAAGATGGTCCTAGTGCGGGCGCAGCAATGGTAACAGGTCTTGTATCTAGCTTAACGGGTAACCCTGTACGAGCAGATGTTGCAATGACCGGTGAAATTACGCTACGTGGTGAAGTACTTCCTATTGGTGGCTTAAAAGAGAAATTATTGGCGGCGCATCGTGGTGGAATTAAAACAGTAATCATTCCAAAAATTAACGAACGTGACTTAAAAGAGATTCCAGAGAACGTGCTGGCAGGTCTTGATATTCACCCAGTTACTTGGATTGACGAGGTGTTAAAGCTTGCTTTAGTGCATCCTGTTGAGAGTTTTTCGGTCGAAACACCTAAAAACCAAGAAAAAAGCTAAAAAAAGTGCTTTTTAGGGCTTTTCAAATCTAAACGGTATGATAAGTTAAGCACTGGTTTTCAAGCCTAGCCCTTATGGGGCGTAGGCTTAAGAAAAATATAATCATGTGAGCATTAAAAGTTTGCTCTACAATTTTCAAAAAAGTGATGTTAGTTTAAAAAACCATCGCTCTTGATAATAACAATGAAAGAGGATGATATTGTGAATAAATCTCAATTAATCGATCAAATCGCAGCTGATGCTGACATTTCTAAAGCGGCTGCAGGTCGTGCACTAGATTCATTCATCGAATCTGTATCTGGCGCGCTAAAAGAAGGCGACTCAGTTGCACTTGTTGGTTTTGGTACTTTCTCAGTACGTGACCGTGCTGCACGTTCAGGCCGTAACCCGCAAACTGGTGAAACAATCCAAATTGCTGCTGCAACTATTCCTGCTTTTAAAGCCGGTAAAGCGCTTAAAGACGCAGTAAACTAATCACTGTTTTAAACACATTAGTTATGGCGAGTGTAAAGTTACTGATTCACCACAACAGATGAATTAAGTAACTTTACCGCCAGTTACTTCAAGTGAAAAAGCGTATCTGGTAAGATACGCTTTTTTTACATGTGACAAGGTAAAATACCTTGATCAAAAAGAGATAAACAAATGCTTGAGAAAATCAGAGAAGGTTCGCAAGGACCTGTAGCCAAAATAATTTTAGGCGCGGTGATTTTATCTTTTGCCTTAGCAGGGATCGGTAGTTACTTAGGTCAAACCACAGAACAACCCGTTGCTGAAGTAAATGGAATTAAAATTAGTCAAACCGATTTTAACCGTGCTTACCAAAATGAACGTAGCCGTTTAGAGCAACAATTTGGTGAATATTTCACACAAATTGCCGCTGATCCAAATTACATGGCGCAAATTCGCCAAGGTGTAGTTGACCGCTTAGTACAACAAGAATTGCAATCACAGCTAGCGGCTGATTTAGGCCTTCGCGTAAGCGACGAAAGTGTACGTAAAACAATTTTAGAACTACCGTACTTTCAAATTGGTGAAAAGTTTAATAACGATCGTTACTTACAAGTAATTCGTCAAATGAACTTTCAACCAGATGCTTTTCGTGAATACTTACGTAAAGATATGACACGTAGTCAGGTAGTATCTGCTGTTGCAGGTACAGACTTTGCCCTAGAGAGCGAGCTTAAAAGCGCAATTGCTCTGCAGCAGCAAACTCGTAGTATTGACTACTTAGTCATTAATAAAGAAGCGCTTGCCGCGGACGTAGAAGTATCAGAGCAAGAAGTGTCTGATTACTACGAGCTAAACGCATCACAATTTTTATCTCCAGAGCTTATTTCAGTAAGTTATATTGAGCTTAAAGCAGCAGATATTAATGTTGAATCGGTAACCGAGGATGACGTTAAAGCGTATTACGAGCAAAACAAAGCGCAGTACGTTGAGCCAGAAAAGCGTCGCGTATCACATATCTTAATTGATAACAGTGAAGACGATGATGCAGCAAAAGAAAAAGCCAATGCACTTCATGCACAACTAGAGCAAGGTGCAGACTTTGCTGAGTTAGCACAATCATCATCTGACGATATCGTTAGTGGCGAAATGGGCGGCGACCTTGAATGGATTGAACGTGACGTAATGGATCCTGCATTTGAAGATGCGACTTTCGCACTGCAAAACAAAGGTGACATTTCTGAGGTTGTTGCTTCTGAGTTTGGTTATCACATAATTAAACTTACAGACATTCAACCACAACAAGTTAAAGCGTATGACGATGTTAAAGCTGACTTACGTGCTGAATTAGAACAAGCTGAAAAAGTAGATGCGTTTTACGAAAAGCAAACAGAAATGGGCGCACTTGCATTTGAAATTTCAGACCGCTTAGACGACGCTGCAGAAGTTGCTGAAGTGGAAGTTAAATCTACACCTCTTTTAGCACTTAATGCTCTACCAGAGCCTTTAAACAGCCCTGCAGTTGTAACAGCACTAACATCAGTTGATTTACTTGAAGATAAAGTAAACTCTGAAGTTATTGAGCTTGGTGAGGAGCATGCAATTATTGTTCGTATTAACGAGCATAAACCTGCTGCTACTAAAGCGCTGGATGAAGTAAGCGAGCAAATTAAAGCGCGTTTAGTTAATGAAAAATCATCTGAGCTTGCTAAAGAAAAAGCGCGTAGCTTATTTGCAGAAGTACAAGCAGGTAAGAGCTTAAACGATGTAGCAAACGAGCAAAGCTTGACGGTTCGTCAAGAAGCGCAGTTAACACGTCAAAGCTACACTGTTTCACCTGCTATTGTGACTCAAGCATTTAAAATGGCTCACCCAGCAGATTCTGCGGTAGTTGAGCTTGTTAATTTAAATAATGGTGATGCAGCAATTGTTGCGCTTAAGTCGGTAACAGATGCACAAGTTGCAGCTAATATTGACCCTCAAGCAAAACAAAGCATTACTATGGCGCAAGCTAATAA
Organism: Pseudoalteromonas sp. SA25; assembly: GCF_011378705.1. Lineage (NCBI taxonomy): Bacteria > Pseudomonadati > Pseudomonadota > Gammaproteobacteria > Alteromonadales > Pseudoalteromonadaceae > Pseudoalteromonas > Pseudoalteromonas sp. SA25. Next base: position 140,933 of record NZ_WTKV01000005.1, read on the forward strand.
AAACTACATGGTATTTATTGAAGCGCTTAAAGCCAATGCTGAACTTAACTTACCAACGGCTACACAAACTGTTGAATAATTAATTTTGGCTCATAAAGAAAGGCGCTTTTAAAGCGCCTTTTTTATTGTCTTAAATAAAGTTGGTATATTACCAATTCGCTTAATTAAGTATTATTGCGGATTGGTATTAATTACCTCTGGCAATAAACTCAATCCGATTGCCGCTAGGCTCTCTTATCATCATATGTTGGGTTGGACCTTTACCTAAGTTTTCTGGTGCAAACTCTATAATAATATTATTTTGCATTTTTAAGTGTGTATGTAGCTCGCTTAACTTTTTGATACTTTCTACACTGAGTGCTAGATGGTGTAAGCCCACATTTTCTGCCCGATTAAACTCCACACGTTTTTCATCATTTTTTACGCGCCATAATGTAATGGTTATTTTATTGTTTGATAAAAAATAAGCGGGGTAGGTTGGATCACTTCCTAGCGTTTTAAAACCAAGTACATCAGTAAAAAACACTTTAGATGAGTCTAAATTAGAAACTGTTAAACCGAGGTGATCAACGCCGCCTACCCAGCTTTTAACTTCTTGTGATGTATTTGAAATAGCTGAAGCAGATAGTAGCAGTAGGGGAGAAAGACTAAGTAGTAACGTTTTTTTAAGCATAAGATTTCTTGTTAATTAAATGTAGTTAACAACAAGACCCACCTAAATGCGGTTACCTTACAAAAAAGGTATAAATTTATAAGCTGCTTTTAGCAGCTCAGTAATCGCTGCGTTACTTTTGATTGGGGGTTTTGGAAAACGTCTTCAGTAGGGCCATATTCAACCACTTCGCCTTTATCGAGTACAACCACAAAATCACTGATGTGGCGCACTAGGCTTAAATGGTGGGTGATCATTACATATGTTAGGCCTGTGTCGCGCTGCAGCTTAAGTAATAAATTCACTATTTGAGCGCGTATAGAAGGGTCTAAAGACGAAACGGCTTCATCAAGCACAATCACCTTAGGATCTAAAATTAATGCACGAGAAAATGCAACACGCTGTAGTTGCCCCACACTAAACATATGCGGGTAGTAGTGTTTATGATCGATTAACAAACCCACCTTTGAAAGCGTTGCATCAATCTTTTCAGTGCGTTCACTAGCATCAAGCTCAGTATTATATTGCAGGCAATCATCAAGCATTTCGCCAATGGTTAATCCCGGGTTGAGCGATGCAGCTGAATCTTGAAAAATCATACGAATATGGCGACATTGATTATCGCGTACGCCATTATCTTCGATAATATTATTCTCGAGCAAAATTTGCCCGCTATCAGCAGTATCAGCTCCAGAAAGTAGTTTTGCTAATGTACTTTTACCTGCACCTGTTTCACCAATTATGGCAATACTTTCGCCTTTACCGACACAAAACGAAATATTTTTAAGTACTTCAAACTTTTTACGTGAAAAAAGCCCAGCTCGCACATTGAATGTTTTTGATAGTGCTTGTACTTTTAGTAGCGGCTGCATTATTTCATGTCCTTAATTAACGGAAAATGGCACGCATAACTATGACCATGATGCTTAGTAAGGGTGGGAGTTACCACGCAGGCTTTTTGTGCTTGCGGACAACGCGGCCCTAGGCGGCAGCCAATAGGCAAATGTTGCAGAGTAGGGATAGTCCCTTTAAGTGCATAAAAAGGTTCTTTATGCGCTAAACCTTGTTCGTAGTCTGGCAAGCTTTTTAGTAATGCTTGCGTGTATGGATGGCGAGGCTGTTTAAATATTTCATGGGTTGGGCCTGCTTCAACCATTTGCCCGCAATATAAAACATGAATGCCATGCGACCAATGTGCAATCTCTTCAAGTTCATGAGAGATCATCAAAATAGACATGTTTTTAAGTTGGTTTAAGCTTTTTAGTAGTCTAAATACTTGTGCGCGAGTTGTGCTCTCAAGTGCTGTAGTTGGCTCATCAGCGATTAATAACTTAGGCGTGCGAGCAATGGCCATCGCAATCATTACTTTTTGACATACGCCCTCTGAGAGCTCATGAGGGTAACTACTTAGTACCGCTTCGTGGTTTTTAATGCCCACCTTATGAATAAGCGCTTTTACTCTGTCTTTTCTCTCGCGGTTGCGCTTTAAAAAGAAACCTTTAGTTGCGATCTCTGGGAGTGTTTCGGCAATTTGGTCAAATATTTTAGCGGTTGGGTCAAGGCAGCGACTTGGATCTTGATAGATCATCGCTATATCTTGGCTTACTATTTTACGGCGTTTCTCTGGACTTAAACGCATTAAGTCTACGCCGCGCCAATGAATACGGTCGGCAGTAATGTCCCAGCGTTCGTTCAATACACCAATAATCGCTTTTGCTATTAGGCTTTTACCAGAGCCAGACTCGCCCACAAGCGCATGTACTTCGCCTTCTTTTAAGCTAAAACTCACTCTGTCTACGGCTCTAATTACAGTTTCAGAGGTACGTAGTTCAATTGTTAAGTTACGAACATCGAGTAATTGCATTTAATCAGCCTTACGTGCTTTTAGCACTTGTCGCAGGCCATCGCCTACTAAATTAGTAGATAACACGGCTAAAAATAACAGTATACCAGGTAGCGCTACAGTCCACGGTGCTAGATAAATGAGGCCTAGGTTTTCGGCTAATATTGCGCCCCATTCGGTCGTCGGTGGCTGAGCCCCTAATTTTAAAAATCCCAGTGCTGAAATATCTAATATAGCGGTAGAAAGCGCCATCGTGAATATAACCACAATATGCTCATAAATATTAGGAAAAATACCACGCGATATAATATGCCAATTAGACGCACCATCTAGTCTAAACGCAGTAATGTAATCTTTACTTAATTCATCAACAATCAGGTTACGCACTGAGTGAATAAATTGCGGCAGTAATGCTAAAATAATTGCCCATACGGTATTCATTAAACCCGGGCCGAGTATGGCGATTATTATTATTGCCAGTAACAAAGAAGGAATAGAAAGCGTTATATCAAGCAAGTGATTTAAAAAGCTTGAACGCAGCCCTTTACTAATCCCTGCAAAAGTACCCACTAACACACCAAAAATAGTCGTGATCAGGGCGGCTACAACAGAGAGGCCAAACGTATACGTAGCACCATTCATTAAGCGCGAGAGTACATCACGGCCTAAATCATCGGTACCTAAAAGAAAGCGTACATCGCCCATTTCTCGCCACGATGGCGGAATAAGCAGTGCATCAGTGTGTTGTTGGTTTACACCATACGGGGCTAAAAAAGGAGCGGTGGCGGCTAATAGTGCAAACGCCATAAATATCCATAAACCAACCAAAGCAGGGTGGTTATTTTTAAACTTTCGCCAAAATCGCGCCAGTGGCGATTTATTCGACTCTTCAGAAAATAAATTAAACTTTGCCATGGGCCTGATTCCGCGAGAGTGGATCGAATAAAGTGTAAGTAAGCTCAGCTGTAATAGAAGCTAAAATAACAAATAAAGACACTGCCATTAACCCGCCTTGAATTGCAGGAAAGTCACGCTGATAAATACTATCGATTAACCATCGGCCAATACCCGGCCACGAAAAAATAACTTCGGTAATCATCGCAAGCGTTATTAGCGTACTAAATTGCAAACCAATTTGCTTAATTACCGGCAGTAATGCATTACGCAGTGCATGGTGCATGATAAGTTGGCGGCGGTTAAGGCCTTTTGCCCTAGCTGTTTTAATAAAGTTTTGATCCATTACTTTAAGCATAGACTCGCGAGTAAAGCGCACTAATACAGTGGTTGGATACATAGCCAATACAATAGTCGGAAGTGTTAAATGGCGCAGCGCATCAACAAAAGCCATTCCTTTATATGGAAATCCAGCTAGAGCAATATCAATTAATATAAACCCTGTACTGGCGGGTATTTCGTAAAGGAGGCCCATTCTGCCCGACATAGGAAACCAGCCAAGCTTTAATGAAAAAACCATTATTAATAACAATGCGAGCCAAAATACAGGCATTGAATAACCCACCATAGTGGTAGAGTTTATAAGCTTGTCGGGCCAACGTTTATGATACCCAGAGCCTAAAATGCCAGTCGGTACACCAATAACAACCGATACAATTAATGCGTATACGCTTAGCTCTAAAGTAGCCGGTAGCAAATCAACAATATGGCTAAACACACTATTACCAGAGGCAAACGAAAGCCCCCAATCACCCTGAAATATTCGCCCTAAAAAGGCAATGTATTGCATAAAGTAATTGCTGTTATATAAATATTTGTCTTCAAGCTCACTATGCTGTGCAAAGTTACTACTTGGTATGCCGCTTAAATTACTTAGCGGATCACCGGGAAATAAATACGCCAGTGAAAACGTAAATACGCTGAGCATCAGTATCATAAAAAAGAACAAACCAAGGCGACGTAAAATATAATCTAAGATCATTATTTCTTCCTCGCATTGGCAAGCGAAATAGCGCCAAATGGGCCAAGTGTTATGCCTTCCACGTCGGCGCTACTCGCTTGAAAGCGCAGGCCATGAGCAATCGGTAATAACGGCAGCTCTTGAATAATTAAGCTTTGTGCGTCTTCGTAGTATTTTTTACGTTTGTTTAAATCAGTGGTGTCTAGTGCTTGAGTAAGCAATAAGTCAAATTGGGGATTACACCAGTTTGCTGGGTTTTTACCACTAAAAGTAGCGGTACAACTCAGCAGTGGGCTAAAAAAGTTATCAGGATCGGGTGTATCTGCGGCCCAACCAAGTAATACACTGTCGTGCCTATGCTCGCCAATACGTTGAATAAACGTGTTCCACTCATATTCTACAATGCTTACATTAACGCCCACTTTGCGTAAATCACTTTGCATAAGCTCAGCCATTTTTCGCGCGTTAGGGTTATAAATACGACTCACAGGCATAGCCCATATCGTCATATCAAAGCCATCAGGTAAGCCTGCTTCAATTAGTAACTTTTTAGCAAGTTCTGGATCAAACGTAGGTATATCTTCTTGTGGCTCAAACGCCCAAGAGGTTGGCGGCAAAATAGATTGTGCGCGAGTACCGTTACCGTAATAAACCGCCTGCATTATTTTATCTACATCTATTGCATGTGCGAGTGCTTGGCGTACGCGCAAGTCGTCAAACGGGGCACGTTCTGTATTAAATGCCCAATAACCTATGTTTAAGTTCGTTTCTTTTTCAACGTTTATATCATCACGTTGAGCTAAAATACTTAATTGCGCACTACTTGGATGAGCCGTTACATCGCACTCTTTAGTCAGCATTTTTGCTATACGCGTAGTGCCGTTAGGGGTTATGTCGTAAACCAATTGTTCAAGTGCAACGTCGTGCTTCCAATAAAGTGGATTACGGTAAAAGCGTACAAGGTGATCTCGGCGGTATTCTTTATAAATATAGGGACCAGTGCCAATAGGGTACTGATCAAATAAGTTTTCTTCGTTTTTTTTCTTAAGTTCCATGGCGTATTCTTCTGAAAGCACCACGGCAAAGTCAGTGGCCATATTAGCTAAAAAGCTGCTTTCAGGATTAAACAGTTCAAAACGCACTTGGTAGTCAGACACGCGCACAATTTTACGAATGAGTTGATCAATCCCCACACTTTGAAAATACGGGTAATTGGCATCGCCCACAAAGTGATATGGATTGTATACATCGAATAATCGGCTAAAGGTGAATATAACGTCGTCGGCGTTAAAATCCCGCGATGGGGTAAAATAAGAAGTTGTATGAAACTTTACATCTTTACGCAAGGTAAAGGTAACCGATTTACCATCTTTACTAATTTTCCAATCGGTTGCTAACTCACTTTGAAATTCTGCCGTAACAGGGTCAATGCTAATTAAACGGTCGTATAATTGGTTAGCAATTATATCAATAGTTGAACCGGTGGTCGTGACTTGCGGATTAAACGACACAGGGTTAGCTTCAGCGCAATAAACTAAGCCTTGGTTTTTTTCTTCTATGATTTCTTCTTTGCTATCAAGGCAACCAACTAAAGTGGTGGCAAGCAAAACAAGTAATAATTTATGCACCCGCATAACCTCTGACTATTGTTGATCCAACAAGTTGTATTTTTTAAGATAACCACGTAATTGATGATACGTTAAACCAAGTACTTCTGCAGTTTTCTTTTGATTAAATTGGCTATGTTCGAGCGCTTTATTAATCATGTTTATTTCAAAGTCGTTTGAGCGCTCTTTTAAGCTGCACGGAAATTGAATATCGACGGCTATATTACTGCTTGCTTGAGCAATCGGCGGCGCAACAACAATAGGCTCGGCATTAACAGTTTGAGCCGCTATAGGTGCTTTAATGCGCGCTTTTGGTCTAAATGGGCTATCGAATGGGTCTAAAATAATCTGGTGAACGGGGATATGTTCACTACCGTGGCGATACAAACTGCGTTCAACCACATTTTTAAGTTCACGAATATTACCAGGCCAATCATAACTAAGCAGTGTTTCTGTTGCGCTTCGGGTAAAACCGCTAAAGAGTTCCCACTCTAAATCGCGCGCCATATTCATCGCAAACTGCTCAGCAAGAAGCATAATATCGTCTTGGCGTTCGCGCAGTGGCGGCAGGGTAATTACATCAAAGGCAAGGCGATCGAGTAAGTCACTTCTAAATTCACCTTGCTCAGCCAAATAAGGGAGGTCTTCGTTTGTGGCACACACTAAGCGTGTATCTACTTTTACAGTTTGTTTGCCGCCAACACGTTCAAACTCACCGTATTCTATAACGCGCAGCAGTTTTTCTTGTACCATAGCTGAGGTATTAGCTAATTCATCTAAAAACAGTGTGCCGCTGTTAGCGCGTTCAAAACGACCTTCGTGGCGTTTGCTTGCCCCCGTAAAAGCACCGCTTTCGTGGCCAAACAATTCACTTTCGAGTAAGTTTTCGTTAAGCGCTGCACAGTTAAGTTTTACGTAGTTTTGATCCCAACGCTTTGATAAAAAGTGTAAGCGTGCTGCTATTAGCTCTTTACCTGTGCCGCGTTCACCAATAATAAGTACCGGTTTATCTAAATTAGCCAGTTGCGAGACCTGATCTAATACAGACAGAAAGCTATCTGATTGGCCGAGTAAATTATCCTGTTGGCGATATTGGCTCATATTTCCTAACTCTTGGTCATTTTTACTAACAGTTAGTGTATTTCATAAATAGGGATAACTAAAGAAATTTGTATATTTAGTTTAACGTAATGAAAATAAAGTGTATTTTAACTTTTAAAAAGTTGGCAAGCATATTGATACTAGTTATAGCAGACTAACTAAGTTTTAATTACAGAGGTAAATGTTATGGGAATTTTTTCACGTTTTGCAGATATTGTTAATTCTAATATCAACGCCATTTTAGATAAAGCAGAAGACCCAGAAAAAATGGTTCGTCTGATTATTCAAGAAATGGAAGACACGCTTGTTGAAGTACGTTCTACATCAGCTAAAACATTGGCTGAGAAAAAAGAAATTGTACGCCGCTTAGATACGCTTAAAGCACAGGTAAGCGATTGGCAAGATAAAGCCGAACTGGCTTTAAGTAAAGACCGCGACGATTTAGCGCGTTCAGCCCTACTTGAAAAGCAAAAGTCGGCAGATGCCGTTGCTTCAGTCGCTAGTGAACTTGAACATGTAGAGTCTCATATTGAGAAATTACAGCAAGAAGTAACGACACTACAAGAAAAGCTAGCAGATGCGAAATCTCGTCAAAAGGCAATTATACTTCGCCAACGTTCGGCTGAGTCGCGCCTTGAAGTGAAAAAGACACTTGATAGCTCAAAAGTAGAAGACGCACTTAATCGCTTTGAACGTTACGAAACTAAAATTGATGGACTAGAATCTCAAATTGAGTCTTACGATTTAGGTAAAAAGACGTTAGCGGACGAAATTGCTAATCTACAAAAAAATGAAAAGATAGATGATGAGCTAGCCGAACTTAAAAAGAAGCTAGCTGATAAATAATTTATAAAGGGGCACTTAAAGTGCCCCACTGCTTAAAAACATCAAAACGGATTGTCAGGAGAGAATTATGTTTGATTCAGATGTAATAATTGTTCCATTTGTTATGTTTATGATTTTTGTTGCCCCGCTGTGGCTAATTTTGCACTACCGTAGCAAAAAACAAGTAAGCCAAGGTTTAAGTGAACACGAACATCGCCAGTTACTTGAGCTTGCACATAAAGCCGAAAAAATGGCAGACAGGGTTGAAACACTTGAAGCATTGCTTGATCAAGAGTCACCACAATGGAGACGCAAAGTATGAGTGCCAAACGCGAATTATTAAGAGACCCACAACGCGGTAAAATAGCCGGAGTATGTGCGGGATTAAGTGACTACTTTAATATGGAGTTATGGTTAGTTCGCATTATATTTGTTAGTGCGGTACTGCTAACGGGTGGCCCATTATTTGTGGTAGCGTATATTGCAGCCTGGTTCATTTTAGATAAAAAAGAGCCCGCAACAGTGCAAACTAACAGCTCAACTAAACATGACGATCCGCTAGAAGTAAAATTTAAAGTATGGCAAAAAGGCGAGCCACCGCGCCGCGCATTGCAAGATTTAAAAGAGCGTTTAACGCGTGTAGATACTCGCCTTCAAGATATGGAGCGCCATGTAACTTCAAGCGAGTTTACGGTGAGCCGTGAAATTAACAAACTTTAAAGGATTTAATAGCACCTTATTTGCAGCGTGATAAATTACGGCAAATTAGGTGCAAGACACTTTATGAGCCAATCATTTGCAAAAAAGACCTTTAAAAGTATTAAAGGTAAAGCACAAAAAGCCCTTCATCGCAGTTTAGACCAACACGTAAAACTTGCCGTAACGGGCCTAAGTGGTAGTGGTAAAACAGCCTTTATTACCGCGCTTGTTAAACACTTAACAACGCAAGCGGACGATAAAAATTTACCTTTTTTTGATGTAATGCGCGAGCACCGCCATGTGGCCACTAAAGTTGTGCCGCAAGAAGCGTTAAAAGTCCCTACGTTTAATTATACGCGCGCACTAAATTCATTATTACCCAGCGATGGGATGCCTACATGGCCTGCATCAACTGAGCGGATTAATACGCTGCGCTTGGCAATAAAGTATCAGAGTAATGCTGGGCTGCGCGGCCACTTTTCGCCGCAATCAACGCTTTATTTAGATATTATTGACTACCCCGGTGAATGGCTCCTTGATTTACCTATGCTTGAGCAAAGCTATGCTCAATGGTGCGAGCAGCAATATCCGTTATTAACTCAGCCTTCGCGCGTAAACACATCAAGTGATTTTTTAATGGCCGTTGAGCAACTTGACTTAAACGCTCCCGTTGATGAAAACGCACTTGCTCATATTGCTCAGCTTTATCAAAGCATGTTAGTAGGGCTTAAAAAAGACACCAAACTTGCCATGTTACAACCTGGGCGCATGCTAATGCCTGGCGACTTACAAGGCGCGCCATTGTTATTTTTTTTTCCGGTATCGGGTAAAGTAAATAGTGACGATGTTGTTGCGGGTTCTAATTTAGCGCATTTAATTAAGCGCTTTAACGCTTATATAAAAGAAGTTGTAAAACCATTTTATAATGAGCATTTTAGACACTTCGATCGCCAAATCGTACTTGTAGATGTACTTAGTGCGCTAAACGAAGGGCACGAAACACTCCAAGAGCAAAGCAGTGTAATAAACCAATTACTCGCACACTTTAACTATGGCGAGTCGGGCTTTTTTAAACGTTTATTTAAGCCCAACATAGACAAAATATTATTTGCAGCTAATAAGTCAGATCATATAAGTGCTAAGCACCATAAAGATTTAGCACTGCTACTTGATTCGCTCGTGCATGAGCAAAGTAATCATTTAAAGTTTGATGGTGTAAAAATAGAAACCATGGCCATGTCGTCAATTACAGCAACGCAGCCGCGCCAAATTACCGACAAAGGTCAAACACTTGACTGCATTTACGGCAAACCATTATACGAGCCTGATTGGCTTACCTATTTACCGCCGCAACCTCCCTCGCGGATGCTTAATAAAAGTGAGTGGCCAGCACAGGGATTTGAGTTTTTATCGTTCTCTCCAATGCCGAGCCCCGATAAACAACTAAAACATATTCGATTAGATCATGTCATGCAGTACCTGCTAGGAGACAAATTAACATGAGTGAGTCAAACCAACCATTTCAAGCAGGGCGTCGCATAGATACGCAAAGTATTGAGCAAAACGAACCCGTTTTAGCACCTGCAAAAATTATTCAGCACGGACAAAGTGATTACGAAGAACTTGAAGATGAAGCACTAGAGCCAGAAATAGATCTAGAACCTGTGTACAAAAAGTCAAAGTGGCAAACGCTTAAAGGTGTTTTTGCTATTAGTTTTATAGTGCTGGTGCTTTTAGAGTTTGCATACTCGTTATTATTTGCTTTCGAGCAGTCAATTATTTTAGGCAGTGTTTATTTAACCGCGGTTGTAAGTGGCGTGCTGCTAATAGGGCGCTTATTGTGGCGAGAGTACCGAATGCTGCGCAGTTTAAAGCGTAACCAATTGCACCGAGTTGAAGCCGACAGGCTTTTAAACAGCGAGCAAGTAGGCGGTGCATTACCTTGGCTTGAAAAGCTTAATAAACACCAGGAGCTTGATAACTTTGAAACCTTTAAAAACCAAGTAGCGACGCATCACAGTGACAAAGAAATAATGACGCTGTACGCCAATAGTTTATTAATAACCCAAGACACCAAAGCTAAAAAGCTTATAAATCGTTTTGCGACTGAATCTGCACTGCTAGTTGCCCTAAGCCCACTGGCGCTGGTGGATATGATGGCTGTGCTTTGGCGCGGTACTAAGTTAATAGAACAAATTGGTAAAATTTATGGCATTGGTTTTGGCTACGCGAGCCGTATAAAGCTGTACCGTATGCTGATAAAACAAGTAATGTTTGTAGGCAGTGCTGAGCTTGTATCTGACCTTGCTGCAACTGCACTGAGTGCTGAGCTTTTAGGTAAGCTTTCGGGGCGGGCAGCGCAAGGGGTCAGTGCCGGTATTTTTACAGCGCGTATTGGTTACAAAGCAATGGAGCTTAGTCGCCCATTACCACGGCTTGAAAACAAACGCAGCTTACTAAAAGGCACTGTGCAAAGCATCGCAGGTAAAATTATGAGCCGTAAAAAGGCGGAACCAACACAGTAAAAAGTAGTGGCAATATTTGTGTACAAACATGAGCTGCACGGTTTTTACACAAATAGCCATCTGAGCATCCGGCATGCTTGCTGTTTGTAAGCGCATACGTTTTGATTGTTGAATCGCAAAAACATAATAATCAAAAAATGAGCCTACAATGAGCAAGCATCATATAAACACCCAGTGTATTCACGGACCACAAAAAGCAAACGACCCGCACGGCGCACTCACTTCTCCTTTGTATCAAACCTCTACCTTTCATTTTGAAAATGCCGCACAAGGTGCTGCGCGTTTTGCAGGCGACGAACCTGGCTATATTTATACGCGTTTAGGAAACCCCACAACCACAGAGCTTGAGCAAAAAGTTGCTCAACTAGAGAGTTGTGAAGCAGCTGCTGCAACCGCAACAGGTATGGGGGCTGTATCAGCCTCAGTACTGAGCTTTTTATCGCAGGGAGATCATCTTGTTGCCTCAAGTGCTTTGTATGGTTGTACCTTTGCGTTTTTCTCGCATATGTTGCCGCGCTGGGGAATCGAAGTCACTTTTGTTGATATGACCAACGAGGACGAACTACGCGCTGCCATCAAACCTAATTCAAAAATGATATTTGTAGAAACGCCAATCAACCCCACTATGGCGGTGATTGATTTGGCACTCATTGGCGCAGTTGCTAAAAAGCACAACTTAATTAGTGTGGTCGACAACACCTTTTTAACGCCGCTACTGCAATCGCCCAAAAAATACGGTATCGACATAATAATGCATAGTGCGACCAAGTACTTAAACGGCCACGGAGACGTAGTCGCCGGTATTGTATGTGGATCGCTTGAGCACATAACACACATTAAAATGACCGTACTAAAAGACATTGGTGCAACCATAAGCCCGCACGACGCATGGCTAATTAATCGAGGTCTAAAAACACTCGCTATTAGAATAGAGCGCCATTGTCAAAGTGCACAAACAATAGCCGAATATCTAGAAGCGCATCCACAAGTAAGCACCGTATATTACCCGGGGCTTAAATCGCACCCAGGTTATAAGTTTATTGGTAATCAAATGAAAGCCGCTGGTGGTGTTATTGCGTTTGAAATAAAAGGCACGCTACAAGATGGCACACAATTTATTGATAGTATGAAACTTTGTACACTTGCAGTAAGCCTCGGCGACGCTGAAACACTGATTCAGCATCCTGCATCTATGACTCACTCGCCTTATACGCCAGAGGAGCGAGCTGCCGCTGGAATAAGTGATGGGCTGATCAGACTCTCGGTTGGGCTTGAAGATGTTAACGACATTATTAGTGATTTAGACCAAGCTTTTACTAAAATTGGTTAGATGTATTTAATTGTGTACACATAAAAATAAGCTGCAGGCCTTTATTTAAAGGCCTGTATTTTTAATGTGCCATAGGTGTAATTTTAACTTTACGATTAGGGTGATCGCGCCAAATACTGATGTTAGCCTATCTATTAAACTTTTCTTCACTTTTGCATAGTATGGGGTCATTCGATATTCAATAGGTTTGAGTATCACACTGACACCGATTTAGGGCTCACACCCAAGAAGGTACTTATGGCTAAAGCAAGTAAATACACATCCAAAACACCAGACGAAAATGGTGTTATACACTGGAGTGATGAAGAAAATAAAATTTGGTCTGAGCTTGTAGCGCGCCAACTTGCATGCATTGAAGGCAAAGCCTGCAACGAGTACATGCAAGGGTTAAAAAAGATTAACCTGCCGCACGATCGTATTCCGCAGTTAAGCGAACTAAACGAAGTGTTACTAGCCACTACCGGTTGGCAAGTTGCACCAGTACCTGCGCTTATCGACTTTGATGAGTTTTTTAGATTACTGGCAAACAAGCAGTTTCCGGTAGCTACATTTATTCGTAGCCGCGAAGAATTTGACTACCTACAAGAGCCAGATATTTTTCATGAAATATTTGGCCATTGCGCCATGCTAACTAACCCTGACTTTGCCGAGTTTACGCATAAGTACGGGCAATTAGGTTACGCAGCGCAGAAAAAAGACCGTGTATACCTTGCGCGTATATACTGGTTTACAGTCGAATTTGGCTTAATGCAAACCGAAGACGGTCTGCGTATTTACGGCGGTGGTATTTTATCAAGCCCAGGTGAAACTCAGTACGTATACTCAAACACGCCAGAAATCAGCCCAATGAATGTGCTTGATGTACTGCGTACGCCGTACCGTATTGATATTATGCAACCACAGTACTACACCATAAATTCGATTCATGATCTGTTTGATATATCGCAAATGGATATTATGACTTTGGTTGAGCGAGCTAAAGAGCTTGGTTTGCACGACCCAAAATTTCCACCAAAAGAAAAATTAGCCAGTTAAATATTAATGCTAAAAAAGCTAAAAGTAAGGATTTAGAATGTCTTCATTAAGTGCACAAAAATGCGAAGCCTGTCATGTAGATGCGCCAAAAGTATCTGACGAAGAGTTAGCGCAATTAATTACTAAAATCCCAGACTGGGTACCAGAAGTACGTGACGGCATTATGCAGCTTGAGCGTGTTTATAAATTTAAAAACTTCAAACAGGCTATCGCGTTTACTAACAAAGTAGGCGACATGGCAGAAGACGAAGGCCATCACCCAGGCTTATTAACCGAGTGGGGCAAAGTAACCGTTACATGGTGGAGCCATTCGATTAAAGGCCTACACAAAAACGATTTTATTTGCGCAGCTAAAACAGACGACGTATTTAACGCGCTGTAAGCCAAACTAATTGAGCAAACCAAAAAAGCACTTATTTTTATAAGTGCTTTTTTGGTTTTTGGGAGGTTATTGCTAATAATAATTAGCAGCTCGGTATTAATTATATTGGCGTAGGTTGGGTTGAGTGACACGAAACCCAACGTTTTAATTTATTGTTTGGTAACTTAATGTAAACCACGCCCATTGTAGCCATTAGCCGAGCCTAAGTCGTAATGTTTTTTGAGTGCTTCAAACTTCATGTTAGAAAGCTCTTCGACCCCTTTTTTTGTTATTTTTATCATATTGATATTATTTTCATTTTCATCTTCAATTTCTATTAAATCGCTTTCAAATCCCCATGCAGATAAAGTCTTACTGTTTTTTAAAATATATGTTGAATCTGGATAGAGGCTTTCATGATTCACAGAGGAGCATAGAAATTGCTCTAAGAATCTTATTTTATCTATTTCAGGGTTTGCTAGTTCGCTTTTTAAAATGTTTTCATCTAACTCTACAGCTGCAAATAAATCAAACACGTTATTAATTTTGTCTTTGTACTCTTTAAATATATTTTCATCTTTTGTTCTGTAGTCTGTGATAGTTTCATTTGCTTTAGAAAGTTCTTTATTTAAGGAGATAAATTCGGTTTCGTAGAAATCCCTTAATGAGTTTGAATCTTCTAAACTTAGACTGTGGGGTTTGAAAAACTCAGGTAGTGACTTTATTTGAAACTCTTTAGTATAGGCTATGAAGCGTGTGTAAGCAGCGGTGAAAAGCGGTAATAAAAATACAAGCACCAGGCTAGAGGTGAGTGGTAAAAATAAATTTAGGTGCCAATCAGAGTAATTTTCGGTAATACTTTTTATTTTATAAGCAGCATCTAGATTTGAGAAGCAGATGAAATAAACAGCTTTCCAGTTGAAAAAAAACCAAGATACAATGAAGCTACCTAATAAAGGATGAGTAACTTTATCTGTTATAGATGATTTTATTGAGTTTGATAGGTCTGAAAGTGAAGACATTATAAATCCTTTTAATTAACATAAAAGCTCTAAACCAAAGGGCTTAGAGCTTTCTATATATAATTAAAGTTTAGCTAAAACACTTAACTTCAAAGTATCGTTGGGTTTCGTTTCACTCAACCCAATCGACTGTTACTCATCAATTGAGCGTAGTAGGGCGTTTATGCCTACTTTTTCACGTGTTTGTTTATCTACTTTTTTCACGATGATTGCAGCGTATAGGCTGTGGGTGCCATCTTTTGACGGTAGTGCGCCTGGTACAACTACTGCGCCTGCTGGTACGCGGCCGTAGTGAATTTCGCCAGTTTCGCGGTCATAAATACGGGTGCTTTGGCTTATGTAAACGCCCATTGAAATTACCGCGCCTTCTTCAACAATTACGCCTTCAACAATTTCAGAACGTGCGCCAATAAAGCAGTTGTCTTCAATGATAGTTGGGTTAGCTTGTAGAGGCTCTAAAACGCCGCCTATGCCTACGCCACCTGATAAATGTACGTTCTTACCAATTTGTGCACATGAGCCTACAGTCGCCCATGTATCAACCATGGTGCCGTCGTCAACATATGCGCCAATGTTTACGTACGATGGCATAAGTACTACGTTTTTACCTACAAAGCTGCCTTTACGCGCTACTGCGTTTGGCACTACGCGCATACCGCCTTGCTGAAATTGCTCTGGCGTGTAGTCGCTAAATTTAAGTGGTACTTTGTCGTAAAACTGGTTTACGCCGTCGTTCATTGGTTGGTTGTCGCGAATACGAAACGACAGTAATACTGCTTTTTTAAGCCACTGGTGTACAACCCATTCACCTGATATTTTTTCAGCAACGCGTGTTGCGCCGCTATCAAGTAAATCAAGTGCGTCGATAATAGCTTGTTTTACGTCGCTTGATACTGTGCTTGGGCTAATGCTATCGCGGTTGTCCCATGCGTTTTCGATCATCGTTTTTAAATCTGACATGTGTGTCCTCTATTCTGTTTCGGCGTTGAATTTTTTACGTAATGCCTGATGAATTTTTGCTTGCTCTTCATCAGTCAGCGCTTGGTATTCGTTATTAGATACGACAAAGAAATCCTCGGCACGTTCACCTACCGTTGTAATGCGGGCAGCGTGAATGTGTAGTAAATGCGCTTGGAAAACTTCGGCTATTTTGGTTAGTAAACCTTGTATATCGACGGCTTGAATTTCTATTAAACTACGGTCTTTGCGTGCATGTGGGCGCAACACAATTTTAGGTTTAATATTAAAATCTTTAAAGCGTTGCGAGCGGCTCTTTTTAAAGCGAATCTTTTTACGCGGATCGCTCAGAGCTTGCTCAAGCCCGCGTTTAATTGATTGCGCTCGACCACTTGCAATAGGGTCGCCACTTACTTCAAGTATTACAAAGCTAAACAAGACGTAGCCGTCTTTTGTGGTCAGTACTTGCGCGTGTTGTATTTGCGCTTTTTTAGAGCCAATCACACTTACTAATCGGGCAAACAGTGGGCCAGAGTAGGGGCTGTATACAAATACTTGTGTGCCACCATGCATAGCTTTGTTAGATACAACAACACTTGGCTGGCTTAAGTCTGTGCTACTTAATAAATGCTCACTTTGCCATGATATTTGTTGTTCGCTAAAGGCGGTAAAGTAGTTGGCTTTAAAGCGGCTCCAAATTAAATCAATTTTTTCCTCTTGATAACCCAGATTTATTAAGCGTTGTTTAGCTTGGTGCTTTTTATCGCGAATTTGGTCGCGTTGATCCATTGGGTTTTCGAGCCCTAGACGCAAAGCGCGCTGCGTGTGTAAGTAGAGCTCACGCAGTAGGGTGTTTTTCCAATCGTTCCATAAGTTGTCGTTGGTTGCACGTATGTCGGCAACGGTTAAACAATATAAGTAGTCGAGTTGGCGCTCTGTTTTAACGCGTGTAGCGAAGTCTTTTATTACAGCAGGGTCGTTAATGTCTTTACGCTGTGCGGTAACCGACATAAGTAAATGATTACTTACAAGCCATGCAACGAGCTTTGCATCCACCGATGAAAAACCATGTAATTTAGCAAATGCTATTGCGTCAACAGCGCCAAGTTCTGAGTGGTCGCCACCTCGGCCTTTAGCAATGTCGTGAAATATACCGGCTAAATAAAGTAGCTCTGGTTTGTCCATTCGAGTGACTATTTCACTACAAATAGGAAACTCGCTAATGCCTGTTTTATCAAAATATTCGTAAATGTTTTTGATTAATTTGTGAGTGTGCTCATCTACGGTGTACGCGTGAAACAAATCAAACTGCATTTGCCCAAATATATTACGCCACTGCGGTAAGTAGGCGGCAAGCATGCCGTGCTTGTGCATGAGCGTAAATGCGCGGCCCATGCCGTTAGGGTGTTTAACTAAGCGTAAAAAGGCTTCACGACAGGCTGCGTAATCTTGCAAATCGCCCAATAAACGACGGCGCACTTGGCGAATAGTACGAATAGTACTTGGGTAAATATGCGTTATTGCTGGGTTATCGGCTATGTGCTCAAACAATACAAAGAGTTGGTCGCGTCTAAAAAATACCGACGGATCTTTTACGCGTATTTGATGACCTACTTGCTCAAAGTTTCTGTCGAGTTCTATTGCTGCCACAGCACTACTTTCGGGCATTATACTTTGTTCAAAGTATGAAAGTAGCATTTGGTTAAGCTCGCGCACGCGGCTCATTATTCTAAATAAGCGTTTCATCATACGCTCAACAGAGGCTTTACCGTCGCTACCAAAACCTAAAATTTCGGCGGCTTGCGGTTGATGATCAAACAATAAGCGGTTTTCAGCTCGACCTGCAGCTAAATGCAGTGCAAAACGAATGTTCCATAGGTTTTCTAGGCACTCAGAAAGCTCTTGAAACTCTTCGTGAGTTAAGTATCCGTGGCTTATTAACTCTTGCAGGGTTTCGGTTCTAAAATGCTTTTTTGCCACCCAAATAATGGTTTGTAAGTCGCGCAGACCACCGGGGTTTTCTTTAATGTTTGGCTCAAGATTATACGCGGTGCCGTGGCACTTTCTGTGGCGTAAGTTTTGTTCTTGAACTTTGGCAGTAAAAAATTCACCTGAGCGCCATACTGGCGTTTCAAGAATATGCATTTTGAGTTTTTCAAACTCAATGTGGTTACCAAAAATAAGGCGGCTTTCGAGCAAGCTGGTGGCAAAAGTAACGTCTTCACGTTTTTGCTCAATGGCTTGTTCTATCGTACGCACGCTGTGACCAATCTCTAAGTTGAGATCCCATAGCATGGTGACAAACTGGCCTATTTTTTCGCATATTTCTTCGCTTGGCGGTTTAGTTACAAGCAATAAAAAGTCGATGTCGGAGTAGGGATGTAGCTCACCACGTCCGTATCCGCCTACCGCTATTAATGCTAAATCAGGTTCGCGCGCTAAGTCGTAAACATGAAAAAGCTTAATGAGTAGGCGGTCAATAAACTCAGCCCGGGCATTAATTAAATTCCCAACCGGTTGTTTAGAAAATTCGTTATGTAACCATTTATAAAAATAGCTAGAACAATCGCGATAATCACTAAGTTGCTCTGCATCGCTAAGCAACTTTTTTACTTTGTTGGGTAATGCCACGTGGGCTGGCTCCTTGTTGAACCTTTCACACGGATAAGAATTTTCTTATCAAGTGTTTCGGTTTTATTAGTGTTCTATGATCCGCTCGATAGTATCATCTGATCGTAGCGTTAAAATTTCAACACCATTTTCAGTCACTAATAAAGTATGTTCCCACTGTGCAGACAAACTACGGTCGCGTGTTACTACTGTCCAATCATCTTTAAGAAGCTTACATTGGCGTTTACCCGCATTAACCATAGGTTCAATAGTTAAACACATACCTGCTTTTAGGGCTTCGCCAGTACCGGCTTTACCGTAATGCATTATTTGTGGTTCTTCATGAAATCCTGCGCCGATACCGTGGCCGCAATATTCACGTACAATTGAGTAGTTAAAGCTCTCTGCATATTTTTGAATTGCTGAGCCAATATCACCCAAGCGCACACCTGGTTTTACCATTTTGATAGCAAGGTATAAGCTTTCTTGTGTTACTTCTGCAAGACGCTTAGCTTGAATGTTTGGTGTACCAACGTGGAACATTTTAGATGTGTCGCCATGGTAACCATCTTTAATGACAGTTACGTCGATATTTACACTGTCGCCTTCTTTTAATGCTTTGTCATTTGGAATTCCGTGACAAATAACATGATTAACTGACGTACAAACTGATTTTGGAAAGCCATGATAATTTAACGGAGCAGGGATTGCTTGTTGCACATTAACAATATAATCATGACAAAGTGTATTTAGCTCATCGGTGGTAACACCTGGCACTACATGAGGGCCGATCATTTCAAGTACATCGGCCGCTAAGCGCCCAGCTACGCGCATTTTCTCTATTTCTTCAGGGGTCTTGATAATAGCGCTCATTGAGGCTCCAAAGTTGAGTTTTTAACATTTATCGTCGAACAAATTTTGCACGCGACGTTGAGTATTTAATTTTAATATGGTATAAAGCGCGCCGTCTTTTTACAAATAAATTCTTAAATGATTTTTTGTATTTAAGGCAAACACAATTTTATTTTAACACACACACGTATCGTCACATACACTTGGGTGCATTTGAAGTTTAATTACTTCGGTGTTGGTGCTATGGGATATGTGGAGGCCTAACCCTAAACAACTATAGAGGATCTATAAAATGGCAAACGTTTCAATGCGCGATATGCTTCAAGCTGGTGTTCACTTTGGTCACCAAGCACGTTACTGGAACCCTAAGATGAAGCCTTTCATCTTCGGCACACGTAACCGTGTACATATCATCAACCTTGAGCAAACTGTACCAATGTTCAACGACGCACTTAAGTTTTTATCAAGTGCTGCAGCAAACAAAGGTAAAGTTCTTTTCGTTGGTACTAAGCGCGCAGCAAGCGACGCAGTTAAATCAGCTGCTTTAGAAAGCGACCAGTTCTTCGTAAATCACCGTTGGTTAGGTGGTATGTTGACTAACTGGAAAACTGTACGTCAATCAATCAAGCGTCTTAAAGACCTTGAAGCACAAAGCCAAGACGGAACTTTCGAGAAATTAACTAAGAAAGAAACGTTAACGCTTAACCGCGAAATGGAAAAGCTTGAAAAGAGCCTTGGTGGTATCAAAAACATGGGCGGTCTTCCAGACGCGCTTTTCGTTATCGATGCTGACCACGAGCACATTGCTATCCGTGAAGCAAACAACCTAGGTATTCCAGTTGTTGCAATCGTAGATACTAACTCTAACCCAGACGGTGTTGATTACATCGTACCTGGTAACGATGATGCTATCCGTGCTGTAAGCCTTTACACTAGCGCTGTTGCAGCTGCTATTACTGAAGGTCGCGAGAATAACATCGTTGCTCAAGCTGAGAAAGACGATTTCGTTGAAGCTGAGTAATTAGCTGTCATCAAGTCTTCATCTTTTTAAGGTGAAGACTTGCTATTCTTGTCGAGCGGGTAACCCGCTTATCTAACCTGATTTCAGATTTGAGGATTTACTAATGGCTGTAACTACTGCCCTAGTTAAAGAATTACGCGAGCGCACAGGCGCTGGCATGATGGATTGTAAAAAAGCGTTAACTGAGACTGATGGCGACATCGAGTTAGCGATTGAAAACATGCGTAAAAGTGGCGCTGCTAAAGCTGCTAAAAAAGCAGGTAACATTGCTGCTGAAGGTACTATCATCATCAAGCAAAACGCGGGTGTTGCAGTACTAGTAGAAGTTAACTGTCAAACAGATTTCGTTGCAAAAGACGTAAGCTTCTTAGCATTTGCTAACAAAGTTGCTGACGCTGCAATTGCTGACACTATCTCTATCGAAGACTTACAAGCTAAGTTTGAAGAAGACCGTGTTGAGCTAGTTACTAAAATTGGCGAAAACATCAATGTACGTCGTTTACAGTACGTAACTGGTGAAAACCTAGTTGAGTACCGTCATGGCGATCGTATCGGTGTTGTTGTTGCGGGTGTTGCTGATGAAGAAACACTTAAGCACGTTGCAATGCACGTTGCTGCATCTAGCCCTGAATACTTAACACCTTCAGATGTACCAGCTGACGTTGTTGCTAAAGAAAAGCAAGTACAAATCGAAATCGCGATGAATGAAGGCAAGCCTGCTGAAATCGCTGAGAAGATGGTTGTTGGCCGCATGAAAAAATTCACTGGTGAGGTTTCTCTTACTGGTCAAGCTTTCATCATGGAGCCTAAGAAAACTGTTGGCGATATTCTTAAAGAGAAAAACGCAACAGTTACTAGCTTCGTACGTGTAGAAGTTGGTGAAGGTATCGAGAAGAAAGAAGAAGATTTTGCTGCTGAAGTTGCTGCTCAAATTGCTGCTGCTAAAGCTAAGTAAGATTACTATTTGTGAAGGATAATGAAATTAGATGCAATTAAAGTACTATTTGGTTTTGCTTCGCAGCTAGAAATTCTTTAAAATAACCGCGCTTTTATGTTTAACATAAGCGCGGTTATTTTTTATCCATAATTCAATAAAAGTTGGCCCCAATACTATGACTATCAATCGCAAACCTATTTTTAGACGTGTTCTTCTCAAATTAAGTGGTGAAGCTTTAATGGGAGACGAAGGCTTCGGCATCGATCCTAAAGTTTTAGACCGTATGGCACAAGAAATTAAAGAGCTAGTAGAGCTCGACGTAGAAGTGGGTTTAGTTATTGGTGGAGGTAACTTTTTACGCGGTGGATCACTTGCAGAAGCAGGTATGAATCGCGTAGTAGGCGATCACATGGGTATGCTTGCAACGGTTATGAACGGCCTTGCAATGCGTGATGCGCTACACCGTGCATTTGTAAATTGTCGTCTTATGTCGGCTATTCCGCTTAATGGTGTATGTGACGCTTATAACTGGGCTGAAGCAATTAGTTTATTGAAAACTGGTCGCGTAGTCATTTTTGCAGCGGGTACTGGTAACCCATTTTTCACTACCGATTCTGCAGCATGTTTACGCGGTATCGAAATTGAAGCGGATACGGTAATTAAAGCGACTAAGGTTGATGGCGTATACAGTGATGACCCTGTTAAAAACCCAGATGCGACGCTTTATACCCACTTAAGCTACAATGAAATCATTGAAAAAGAATTAAAAGTTATGGATTTAGCGGCATTTACTCTAGCCCGCGATCACAATATGCCATTGAGCGTATTTAACATGAATAAATCAGGCGCGCTAAAACGCGTAATTATGGGTGAAGAAGAAGGAACACTTATTTCTTCACAAGCCTCAGATGAAATAATCAAATAATTAGGATTAAACCGTGATTAACGATATTCAAAAAGACGCGCAAGCGCGCATGCAAAAAAGTGTAACTGCACTAGGTAGCCAATTATCTAAAATTCGTACTGGCCGTGCACATCCTGCAATCCTAGATGGCATTATGGTGTCGTACTACGGTGCACCAACGCCTTTAAACCAAGTTGCTAACGTAACAATTGAAGATTCTCGTACACTTGCTATTGGTGTATTTGATAAGTCTTTAGCGCAAGCTGTTGAAAAAGCAATTATGGCATCTGATTTAGGTTTAAACCCTATGTCGGCAGGTACTGTTATTCGCGTACCACTTCCTCCACTTACAGAAGAGCGTCGTAAAGACCTAATCAAAATTGTACGTGGCGAAGTTGAAGGCGGTCGTGTTGCTATTCGTAACATTCGTCGTGATGCTAATGGCGATGTAAAGGGTTTATTAAAAGATAAAGACATATCTGAAGATGAAGCGCGTCAATCAGATGATGCGATTCAAAAGCTTACTGATAAGTTTATTAAAGAAATGGATACTTTATTAGCTGCCAAAGAAACAGAATTGATGGAAATCTAAGTAAGGTCCTGTTTATCTTTCGAGGTTGAATTTGCAGCAGTGTGTTTGGTTTTTAGGCAAGGCAGAGCCTATGTAGTGTGGTTATTCCCCATAATTAGGCGATAACGATGCATAAAATCCAAACACGCGCTGCCCAAAGGGTTCTGCCTAGGGGCGATTAACTCTTTGTTGCCTACATGGATGTAGGTAAGGGGCGTGAGCAGGACGCGGAAGCTTTACTCGATTTTTACTTAGTCCACTAGGTTACAAATCTCGCGCCGCGATTAAGTCGCCCCTAGATTGAACAAATTACAATCCTGAAAGGTCGACAGGACCTATTAAAATTATTAGTTTTGAAACGCCGTCTAGGGTATACTAGGCGGCGTTTTTTTATGGAATACTCGATATTTATGGTTCTAGATGCTGACACAATTTCACAGCAATGTTTACCCAAACATGTTGCTATCATCATGGATGGGAACGGACGTTGGGCGCAAGCTAGAAATAGACCTCGTGTGTATGGGCATAAAAAAGGCGTAGACGCAGTTCGTCAATCTGTTCAGTTTTGTACTAAATTAGGGATACAATCGTTAACCTTATTTGCTTTTAGTAGTGAAAACTGGCGCCGCCCTGAAGACGAAGTAAACACTTTAATGGAGCTTTTCTTATTTGTTTTAACAAAGGAAGTTAAAAAGCTTCATAAAAACAATGTAAAACTGACCATTATTGGAGACTTATCACGATTTTCTGAAGGATTACGTAGCAAGGTAGACGCTGCGCATAAGCTGACTGAAAATAACACCGGGTTGCGTTTAAATGTTGCAGCTAATTACGGTGGTCGTTGGGATGTTGCCAATGCGGCAAAACAACTTGCTTTGCAAGTTGCGCAGGGCACACTAAACGCAGAAGATATTACAGAAGAGCGCTTAGCACAGCATATGAGCATGGCAGATCAGGCAGAACCTGATTTACTTATTCGCACTGGTGGCGATGTTCGTATTAGTAATTTTTTACTATGGCAAGTTGCTTATGCAGAACTTTACTTTACCGAGACACTTTGGCCAGATTTTAATGAAGCAGCATTTGCTGAGGCCATTGCGTGTTACGTTGCCAGAGAGCGACGTTTTGGTTGTACGAGCGAACAAATAAAACAATTACTCGCTCAAACCTAAATAGAATAAGGGTCACATTTTGTTAAAACAACGAATTTTAACCTCTCTAGTGCTAGCTCCATTAGCATTGGCTTTGGTTTTTTATACACCGCTTACGTTATTTAGTTACTTTGCTGGTGCAATTGTATTATTAGGCGCATGGGAATGGTCTGCATTTATGGGCCTTTGCGACAAGCTTAAACGTGCTGCCTTTGTTGTGTTTATTGCAGCTTTACTTGCCTTGCTTAATTTACATTGGCCTATTGAATCATTATGGGAAAATGGCAAGCTAGTCGGTGATGCAAACTACGTATTTACGCTTTCGTTTGCTTGGTGGATTGTTGCTAGCTATCTAATTTGGCGCTACCCAGAAATGGCTAAAGCGTGGAATGAAGGCCTAGTTATGCGCGGCATTGCAGGATTATTAACGCTTGTGCCGTTATGGCTTGCACTAAATACACTACGTAGCGCGCAATATGCTGAATCAACTCATTTTGGTTCGGTGCTTATTTTAGTGGTACTCGGTATTGTATGGAGCGCAGATGTGGGTGCTTACTTTACGGGTAAAAGTTTTGGTAAACATAAGTTAATGCCTAAAGTCAGCCCTAATAAAACAATTGAAGGGTTAGCGGGCGGTGTAGTCGCTTCTATTATTTTTGTATTAGCATTTTGTCATTTTACCGATGTTGATTTAGTTGTATGGCCTGTGTACGCGATAATGACAGCATTTATTGCGTTGTTTTCTGCGGTAGGTGATTTACTGGAAAGCATGTTTAAACGTGAAGCTGGTTTAAAAGATAGCGGTCGATGTTTACCAGGGCACGGCGGTATTTTAGATAGAATTGACAGCTTAACGGCTGCTGCTCCAATGTTTGTTATGTGCTATGCGTGGACTCTTAGTTTATGAGCCAAAAGCAATTGCTGGTTATTTTAGGCGCAACAGGCTCAATTGGTTTAAGTACACTTGATGTTGTGTCGCGCAATAAAGAGTTATTTGATGTTTTTGTTTTGGCTGCAGGACAAAATGCAAAGAAAATGGCGGAGTTGTGTATTGAACATGAACCGCTTTATGCGATTATGGCTAACCAGCAGGTCGCAGAGCAATTATCTGCGTATTTAGCTAATACTCAGTGCCAAACTCTTGTTATGCACGGTGAGCAAGCAATGAGTGACTTATGTGCTCATCCTGATGTTGACATTGTAATGTCGGCAATTGTAGGTGCAGCTGGTTTACTACCCACATTAAGTGCTGTTGAAGCGGGTAAAAAAGTACTACTAGCTAATAAAGAATCTTTAGTTATGTCAGGTCAGTTGTTTATTGATAAAGTTAAACAACATAAAGCCACTTTGCTGCCAATAGATAGTGAACATAATGCAATTTTTCAATGCCTACCTTCTTCGTTACAAAATGCCAAAGGCGATCAAAAACTACAGCAACATGGCGTAAGTAAAATTTTGCTTACCGGCTCTGGTGGCCCGTTTTTAACGCGTGATATAAATACATTAAAAGATGTAACCGTAAGTGAAGCCGTTGCACACCCTAACTGGTCGATGGGACAAAAAATATCAGTAGATTCCGCAACTATGATGAACAAAGGCTTAGAGTTTATTGAAGCTAAGTGGTTATTCAATTGTGATGCTAGTGATATTGATGTAGTTATTCATCCGCAAAGTATTATTCATTCAATGGTGCAGTACCACGATGGTTCTATTTTAGCGCAAATGGGTAACCCCGACATGCGCACGCCAATTGCCCACGCACTTGCGTATCCTGAGCGAATTAATGCGGGTGTTAAACAGTTAAACTTCTCTGACATTTGTGATTTTTCGTTTACTAAACCTGATTTTTCTCGTTATCCAAATTTACAATTAGCGATTGATGCGTGTAGTGCAGGGCAGGGCGCGACAACAACGGTTAACGCAGCAAATGAAATAGCTGTGGGCGCCTTCTTAAACGGTAAAGTTGGTTTTACCGATATATACAAAATAAATGCACAGACGCTAGAAGCTGCAACTTACACCAATGTGCAAAGCCTAGATGAAATTTTAGAGTGTGATAAATTAGCGCGTATTAGCGCTTCAGAATTTATAACAAAAGTGGCGCATTAATATGTTTGATTTTTTTTGGAATCTTGGCTCATTTATTTTAGCGCTTGGTATTTTAGTGGCCATACATGAATATGGCCATTTTTGGGTTGCACGAAAAATGGGCGTTAAAGTGCTGCGTTTTTCAATTGGTTTTGGTAAGCCACTGTTAAAATGGCATGACAAATATAATACCGAATACGTGATTGCCGCTATTCCATTAGGTGGTTATGTAAAAATGCTTGATGAGCGAGTTGATGACGTACCAGCAAATCAACGACACTTGTCGTTTAGCTCTAAATCTGTACAAGCGCGTATTGCTATTGTTGCTGCGGGACCGATGGCTAATTTTCTGTTTGCCATTTTTGCTCTTGCGGTGATGTATATGGTAGGAGTGCAATCGGTTAAGCCAGTTGTTGGCAGCATAACCGAAGGCAGTCGCGCAGAGCAGGCGGGCATTATGCCTTCTCAACATATTATAAAAATTGGTGATGATGACATAACGACATGGCAAGATGCCACGTTTGCGCTTATGTCTAACTTAGGTGAAGAAAGCGTTGAAGTTATTGTTCGTGATAAAAACCTTCAACCACGCGTTAAAACGCTTAATTTAGAGGGGTGGAAGCTTGATCAGCGAGACGTACCACCATTAAGTTCGTTAGGTATTGTGCCATTTAGACCTCAAGCAACTTTAACAATTGCCGCCGTAACTAAAGACTCAGCCGCAGAACACGCTAATTTACAAGTTAACGACACAATTTTGGCTGTAAATGGTGAAACAATAAGCAATTGGCAGCAATTAGTTAATCTTATTACGCAATCAGCTAACAAATCTTTACAATTTAGTGTAAAAAGACAAGATACTATACAAGCCATTACAGTTACTCCTAAAGGGCGCATTGATAATAACGGTATTGAGCAAGGCTTTTTAGGTGTTGCTCCTGTTGTACAGCAATGGCCTGATGGCTATGTAGAGACAAGGCATTACGGCCCGCTCGATAGTATCGTGCGAGGCACAAAAGAAACTTGGCGCTTAATTACACACAGTTTTGACATGATTGGTAATTTAATTACAGGCCAGGTTTCGGTTAAAAATTTAAGTGGTCCTGTAGGCATTGCAGTAGGCGCTGGAACTAGCGTAAGCTATGGGTTAGTGGCCTTTTTAAGCTTTTTAGCCTTAATAAGCGTTAACTTGGGTGTATTTAATTTATTACCCCTACCAGTGCTTGATGGCGGACACTTAATGTATTACATAATTGAACTTTTTCGTAAAAAGCCGGTCTCTGAAAAGACACAAGAGTTT
Source organism: Pseudoalteromonas sp. SA25 (assembly GCF_011378705.1). Lineage (NCBI taxonomy): Bacteria > Pseudomonadati > Pseudomonadota > Gammaproteobacteria > Alteromonadales > Pseudoalteromonadaceae > Pseudoalteromonas > Pseudoalteromonas sp. SA25. The sequence goes on from NZ_WTKV01000005.1 coordinate 168,239, forward strand.
GGTTTTAAAGTGGGTGCCTTGTTGCTCATTTTTCTAACATGTTTCGCTTTGTTCAATGATGTATCGCGTTTGTAGTTACAGCGTGGCAAATTACTAATTAGAACACGATTGTAAAGCACCACTAGTAGGGTGTTATGCGGTAATACAGTTGTAAAGGATAAAGATAATAAAATGGCTATAAAAAAACATTTGGCAATAACAAGTTTATTGGGTGCAAGTTTTGCAGCCCTAGGCCAAAACTCCTTTATTGTTGAAGACCTGAAAGTTGAAGGTTTGCAGCGCGTAGCACTTGGTGCAGCGCTAACACATATTCCTATTAACGTAGGCGATAATGTTGATGACTATACGATTTCAAAAACAATAAAGTCACTTTATCGTTCTGGGCACTTTGATAACATAAAAGCACTTCGTGATGGCAATAACGTTATTTTTAAAGTAACGGAACGTCCTACCATCAGCTTTATAGAGTTTGAAGGCAATAAAGACATTAAAGACGAGCAGCTTAATGAGTCTCTTGATCAGCAAGATATTCGCCAAGGTGAACCACTTGATAAAACCGTTATCGATAGTATCGAAAAAGGCTTAGTTGAGTTTTTCCACAGCATCGGTAAATACAACGCTAAAGTAGATATCAGTATTACTAAGCTGCCACGTAACCGCGTTAAACTTAAGTTAGAGTTTGATGAAGGTGATGCTGCTTCTATCCGCCAAATTAACTTAGTGGGTAATGAACTTTTTTCTAATGAAGAGCTTCTTAAACTTGCTGAATCGCAGCAAGATTTACCTTGGTGGCAGTTTATGGGTAGCGACCGTTACCAAAAGCAAACCATTGAAGGCGATTTAGAAAAAATTCGTAGTTATTATTTAGACCGTGGTTACCTGCGTTTTAATATCGACTCAACGCAAGTTTCAGTGAGCCCTGAACGTGAATCAGTTTACGTTACAGCTAACTTAACTGAAGGCGTAAAATATAAAGTTAAAGGCTTTGACTTTATTGGTGACTTGCTTGGCCGTGAAGACTTAATTAAAAGTGTTATCCCACTTAGAGCGGGTGAGCTTTATAACGGTTCTGTAGTTACTTCATCTGAAGAGTTTATTAAAAGCTACTTAGCACGTTTTGGTTACGCTAATGCTGAAGTGCGTACAATTCCAGAAATTGACGACGAAAAGCAAGAAGTACAATTAACACTGTCGGTTAATCCAGGTAAGCGTGTATACGTTCGTCGTATTATTGTTGGTGGTAACCAAAATACGGCAGATGAAGTACTTCGTCGTGAAATGACACAACTTGAAGGCGCATGGTTATCTAATCAAAACCTTGAGCGTTCAAAGCTGCAAATTCAACGCCTACCTTACATGGAAACTGTTGATTTTAACGTAGTGCCTGTACCCGGTGTGGATGACCAAGTAGATGTAGACTTTACTGTAAAAGAGCAATCTGCAGGTAGCTTTAATGCTGGCCTTGCTTATGGTTCTTACTTAGGTCTGCAGTTTAATATTGGTGTAACAGAATCTAACTTTTTAGGCACAGGTAACCAAATTGGTTTAAACCTTAATACATCTACAGGTTCTGAAAGCTTAAGCTTATCGTACACAGACCCATACTTTACGCCAGATGGTGTATCGCAAGGCAGTAGCATCTTTTACAGAAACTACGATGCAAGTAAATTCAGTCTTGTTGAATATAAATCGAAAAGTTATGGTTTAGGCACAAATATTGGTTTTCCAATTGATGCTGTAAATCGTGTTAACTTTGGCGCTCGTTGGATAAAAGAAGAGCTTTCTGATATTGCAGAGTACGAGCAAACGCGTGTACTTCGTGAAACATTCTTAGATCCAGAGAACCCAGATGCAGGCTTTGACTTTACTAAGTATGAGCTGAGTGTTGGTTGGTCGCGTATCACCGTTAACCGTGGTTTATTCCCAACAGCAGGTTCGCGTCAAACTCTAAACTTAACAGCAACAACGCCTAACTCAGATCTTCAGTATTTTAAACTGAATTACGATTCGCGTTTTTACTGGCCTATATCAAATGACCACCGTTGGGTATTCTCGACGCGTGCAGCACTTGGTTATGGTAACGGTTATGGTTCTACAAACGGGTATGAGCAAACACTTCCATTTCAAGAGTACTTCCGTATAACGGAAATGGAACTACGTGGCTTTGACCGTAATACAATATTACCACGTGCTGTGTCGCGTATACCGCAGTCTATTCCGGGTACGCCAGGTGCAGACGGTACTACAACCGGTAGTATTGGTGGTTCATCAGAATTTGATATTCTAATACCACAAGGCCGTATTGGTGGTAATGCTAAAGCAGTGGCAGGTATGGAGCTAATCGTTCCTACACCATTCTTAGATGAAGAAAATACCAGTTCTGTACGTACTAGCTTCTTTGTTGATGCTGCAAACGTATGGGATACTGAGTTTAACGTAGATCGCTATCAAAACTTAGCACCCGATGAACGTGCTAAATTAGATGACTATTCAGACCCAACGCGTTTTAGGGTTTCAACCGGTCTTTCATTACAATGGATCTCTCCAATGGGTCCAATGCTGATCAGTTTTGCGTATCCATTGCAAAAAGAAGAAGATGACGATACGAAAACCATTAGCTTTAACATTAGTAACACTTTCTAAAGGAGTTTTTTGTGAAAAAATTATTTAAATCAACAGCTGTAGCAGTTTTAGCAACTTTAATGATGGGTACTTCTGTGAATGCATTTGCACACAAAGTAGGTATTGTTGATATGCAGGAAATCTACAAGCAAATTCCTCAAATGGCTAAAATTGAACAGTCTTTACAAACTGAGTTTGCTGAACGTCGTCAAGAGCTTGAAAAGTTACAAGGCGATATTCGTTTTGAAGCTGAAAAATTTAAACGTGAAAGTACCACTATGAGCCAAGCTCAAAAAGATACTCTACGTGAAAAAATTCAAGGCATGCAAAAAAATCTTGCTGAACAAGGTCGCCCTTTAGAGCAAGAGATTAAAGCGCGTCAAAACCAAGAGCTTGCTAAAGTTCAAGGTGTAATCATCAAAACAATTGAAGAGATTGCTAAAGACGGCGACTTCGACGAAGTTAAAGTAAAAGACACTACTATTTACTTTAACCCTAAAGAAGTGACTGATCTTTCATCTAAAGTTGTAGCCGCTGTTAGTAAGAAATAATCACTCTATGCAAAATTATACGCTTTCGCAAATTGCGGAACTTCTAGGCGCCGAACTTCAGGGTGATGGCGCTTTAGAAATAAAAAAAATAGCGACACTTGCAAATGCCCATTCTGGGCATATTGCATTTTTAGCGAACTCAAAATATCGATCGCAACTTGAAACTACTCAAGCTAGTGCTGTAATAGTAAGCCAAGCCGATGCAGAGTACTTTAGTGGCAGCAAAATTATTGTTGCTAATCCGTATGTAAGTTACGCAAAATTAGCGCAATTTATGGATACAACACCACGCTCAGCCTCGACGGGTATTCATCCAAGTGCAACTGTTCATTCAACAGCGATTGTTAGTGATAGCGCCGCTATTGGTGCTAACGCAGTCATTGAAGCTCATGCAGTGATAGGTGACAACGCGCAAATTGGTCCGAACAGTTTTATCGGGGAACGTGTTAAAATAGGTTCTGGCACTAAGCTTTGGCCTAGTGTGACTATTTATCACGATGTTGAAATTGGTTCAGATTGTTTGTTTCAAGCAAATAGTGTTGTAGGTAGTGATGGGTTTGGCTATGCAAATGAGCGCGGGCAGTGGGTTAAAATACCTCAGCTTGGTTCAGTGATCATAGGCAACAAAGTTGAAATTGGTGCAAGTACGACAATTGATCGTGGTGCACTGGACAATACCATCATTCATAGCAATGTTATTATCGATAATCAGTGCCAAATAGCGCACAACGTTGAAGTTAATTCAGGCACCGCAATAGCGGGCTGCACTGTACTTGCAGGAAGCGTTACCATTGGCAAGAACTGTCAAATTGGTGGCATGGTTGCAATTAATGGTCACATGTCTGTATGTGATGGTGTTATAATTACCGGCATGAGTATGGTGACAAAATCAATCACCGAACCAGGTATTTACTCATCTGGTATGCCCCATACAACAAACAAAGAATGGCGTAAATCAATAGCTCACTTGCGTAACCTTTCAGACATGAAATCTCGTCTTAAAGCGCTTGAAGCATTGGCTAAGTCATAACGTTGAACACTAATAAGGATGCTATTTTGGCAAACGAATTAAATAGCCTTGATATTCAAGAAATTTTAAGTTTATTACCGCACCGTTACCCGATGCTATTAATTGATCGTGTTATTGATTTTACACCTGGCAAGTCTTTACATGCTATTAAAAATGTTTCTATAAATGAACCAATTTTTACTGGGCACTTTCCAAATCAGCCAATTTTTCCTGGTGTGCTAATATTAGAATCAATGGCGCAAGCAACGGGTTTATTAGGTTTTAAAACAGTAGAAAACCGTAGCGAAAACGAATTGTATTTGTTTGCTGCTGTTGATAACGCACGTTTTAAACAACCTGTAATTCCTGGTGATACAATGCATCTTCATGTTGAGTTTTTAAAAGAACGTCGCAACATTTGGAAGTTTGCTGCAGAAGCTAGAGTCGACGGCAAAATAGTGTGTAGTGCCGAAATTATGTGTGCGAGAAGAGAGTTTTAATAGTGATCCATTCTACAGCAATAATCGAACCTGGCGCTAAACTAGGCAACAATGTCTCAGTTGGTCCGTATAGTTATATTGGCAATGATGTTGTTATCGGTGATAACTGTATTATTGAGTCTCACGTTGTTGTTAAAGGGCCGTCAACTATTGGCTCTGGCAATCATATTTTTCAGTTTGCGTCTGTGGGTGAAGCCTGCCAAGACAAAAAATACAACAACGAGCCAACCACTTTAATAATGGGTGATAACAACGTTATCCGTGAATGTGCCACTATTCACCGTGGTACGATTCAAGACCAAGGTGTTACTAAAATTGGTAGTAATAATTTGTTTATGGCTTATACACACGTTGCACATGATGCGGTAATTGGCGATAACGTAATTTTTGCTAACAACGCAAGTGTGGCCGGCCATGTACATGTAGGCGATTGGGTTATCCTTGGTGGTAATTCGGGTGTTCATCAGTTTTGTAAAATTGGTGCACATGCCTTTATTGGTATGTATTCAGGTGTTAACAAAGATGTACCACCATTTGTTACTACCATTGGTATGCCAGCAGGTCCTGCAGCTATCAATAAAGAAGGCATGAAGCGTCGTGGTTTCGAAAGTGATGAAATTATGGCTGTACGCCGTGCATACAAAGCATTTTATCGTAAAAGCTTAGGTGCTGAAGAAGCTATTGAGTCGCTTAGTGAAGATGCCGCAAAGTATCCTGCTGTGAAATTGATGGTCGACTTTGTTAAAAACTCAGAGCGCGGCATCGTAAGATAATTCGCGGGTTTGCTTTAAGCATTAAAAAACCACCCTAGATGATAAATCGAAGGTGGTTTTTTATTGCTCTGCTTTAAGCTAATTCAGTTAATACTCAGGGTAATTGAGTTAGTATGCGGGTAATTTATATAATAAAAGCCGTCCTATGCGTTTACCTAAGTTAGTTGTCACTCTTTTTATTACTTCAGTTTTAGCCGCTTGTAGTAGCCAGCCTATTGTTAAATCATCTGCTGGAGAAATCACTCAAGTTGGGAAAGCATCTTTTTATGCTGATAAATACCACGGAAGAACAACCGCCAACGGAGAGCGCTTTAGCCAACAAGCCGCCACGGCAGCCCATTTAGAATTCGATTTTGGTACTAAGGTGGTTGTTACTAATCTAGCCAATAACAAATCAGTCACGGTAAGAATTAACGATAGAGGCCCGTATGTGCGAGGTCGTATTATTGATTTATCAAAAAGTATGTTTAAAAAGATAGCCGACCCTAAGGTCGGCGTTATTGATGTATCAGTAAAGGTTTTAAAACCGGGTAGTTAGCGCAACATAACCAGGATAAGCCCCACTGAGCTCTTTATGAGAGCCTTGTGCGACTACTTTACCGCCTTCCAACCATACAACATTATCCATTTGAGCAAGTAGAGCGGGATCGTGCGTAATTGTGAGCACGCTCGCGTTATTCATAACATGCATTATTGCTTGCATTACCCCTTGCTTAGACTGATTATCAAGACCTTCTGTTGGTTCATCAAGAACTAAAATAGCTGGGCTTTTAAGTAATGCTTGTGCAATGGCTATACGTCTAGACTGACCTTGCGACACATTACGCCCGCCAGTGCCTAATCGTGTTTTTAAACCTTCTTTTAGCTCATTAAACCACGGGCTTAATTGCGCTAACGAGAGGGCTTCAATCATTTGCTCTTTAGTTGCATTTGGCGCGGCATAACGTAAATTTTCACTCAGTGTGCCATCAAAAATATGGTGTTGCTGGGCTAATATATTTATCACACTTGCGCGTATATCATTATTTAACGAATGTAAGTTAACAACGCTATTTTGATTATTTAGCGTTATGCTGCCTTGTTGTAAAGGCCATAAACCAGTCAGTAAATTTACAAGCGTTGTTTTACCGCTTCCGCTTCTACCTACAATCGCTACTTTTTGCTGGGGCATTAGCTCAAAACTGATATTAGTAAGCGCTGTTTGCTCACCATATTGGTAGCTAATATTGTTAAGTGCTAACGTGTGGTTTTGCGCGCTAAAGTTTTCATCAACGTCTACATGTGCATCTTTAGCTTGTGAGTTAGCGGCTTTATCTTCAAGTGTAAACAACCGCTCTGCTGCTTTTAATACACTAGGAAGCTCTATAAACGCATTGGGTAGTAGCAATACGCTTTCAAAGCTTGCCAGTACAAATAAACTTAACATAGCAAGTTCTACATTTACCATACTGCTTGCGTAAACCAGTGGGACAATGGTTACTATGCTAGCAAGCATCGCTAATTGAACAACCAACAAGCTTAACCCATCTGAGTTTGCTAGTGCTTTGTGGCGAATAAATAATTGCTGATTGTACTGCTCGCTTAATTCGTCGCACTTATTAAGTTGCTGCGAACGGGCTTGATAAATACTAAGCTCTCTAAGGCCTGTGAGTGTATCTGAAAGCTCAGAGCGAAGTTGTGCACTAAGTTGTGTTTCTTTATGGCTGTTTTTAGTGAGCTTTGCGCTGAGTAGGGCAGGTATAACCACACCAATAAGTATAATGCCAGTAAAGCAAATAAGGGCGACGTTGCCATTATAGGCCGACATAAACAGCATGATGATTGGCACACTTAAAAGAGCGACCAGCATAGGAAGTAAAACGTTTAAATAAAACTTGTCGAGTGCGTCTACATCGTTTTGTAATCGGTTAACTAGATCAGCGCTGCGGCTCATTGCTAAATCAACATTGTTAAGCTTACTTAACGTTGCAAAGACATTGGTACGTATTTCACTTAGTAATAAAAACGTGGCGTTATGAGTAACTAGGCGTTCGCCATAGCGCGATGCAGTTCGTACAATTGCTAAAAACCGAATCGTTCCTGCTGGAGTAAAGTAGTTCATTTGCACGCCCGCAATACCAGCAGCGGCCATTGATGCTAAAAACCAGCCAGAAATAGCCAACAAGCCCACATTAGCTAATACCGTAATCGTTGCTAAAAATGTACCCAATAGCATCGCTTTATAATGAGGAGCACAAAGCTTTAATAAGCGAATAAAATTATGCATGCGCAACCCCTTGTTTGGCCGTTTTTAATAAATCAGCAAATGCACCATTTTGCGCTGCAAGTGTTTCAAAGTGACCTTGCTCAGCTATTTTCCCATCGTGCATAACAATGATATTGCTGGCATGTTTAACGGTATTTAGTCGATGAGCAATGACTAATACTAAGTTATTTTTAGCATATTCATTAATAGCATCTTGAATAAGCTGCTCTGTTTGGCTATCAAGGTGCGCTGTAGGCTCATCAAGCACTAAAACTGGTGCTTGTTTTATGAATGCACGAGCCAGTGCGATACGTTGCTTTTGCCCGCCAGAAAGTCCTTCCCCTTGCTCACCTATCAGTGTGTTAAAACCATCGGGTAGGGTATTTATAAATTCAAGCACACCAGCTTGCTTTGCTGCATGTTCAAGCTCTTGCTGTGTGGCAGTTGGTTTGGCCAATTTAATGTTGGCAGCAATGGTGTCGTAAAACAGCGTCGCTTTTTGTGGTATCCATGCAATGTTATTTTGCAGGTAAGTAATATCGGTTGTGCTTAAACTCTGATCATTAATAGATAGGTGGTTTATCACCTCAGGGTGAAACCCTAATAAGCAATCAAACAACGTACTTTTACCTGAGCCACTACTGCCCACAACGGCAATTAAGCCTTTATTTGGCAGTGTTAAATTTATATTTTTAATCCCTTCGTTACTATCTGGGTATATAAAATTAAGGTCGGTAATACTTATGGAGTTAATTGTATTTAAAGTTAAATTGTTTTCAGGCGTGTTTGTAGTCGCTGACGCATTTTCGTCACTTGGCAGTGGTGCATTTAAAATCGCAACCATATCGGCAGCGGCACTAATGCCTTGTAAGCGTGCATGGTAATGGCTACCTAGCTGGCGCAGTGGTAAATAAAATTCAGGCGCTAAAAGTAGCACCACAAAGCCAGTAGCAAAATCAAGAGTGCCAAAAAACAGTCTAAAACCAATAATTACTGCGACTAATGCCACGCTAATGGTGGCTAAAAACTCAAGTGCAAATGATGATAAAAACGCGATCTTTAAAACATCGAGTGTAGCGTGTCTAAAATCATCTGAAATTTTAGCTATTTGTTTAAGCTCGGTACGTGTTGCATTAAATAGCTTGAGTTGAGTTAAACCTTGTACGCGGTCAAAAAAGTAATTGCCCAGTACAGCAAGTTGCTTCCAGCGTTTTTGGTTTAAAGCTTCGGCTTTTGAGCCTACCAAAATCATGAAAAAAGGAATGAGCGGGGCGGTTAATAAAAATATCAACCCAGCTTTATAATCTGTCGGAAAAATAACAACCAATATTGCCAGCGGAATAAGCGCGCTGTAAGCAGCACCGGGTAGGTATTTAGCATAATAGTCGTGGAGTGCTTCTACGCCATTATGTAGGGTATTTAATGTAGCGCCTTGGCCGTGTTGTTCTATATAGCTTGGGCCAAGTAAGCTGAGCTTATTTAGAAGTGTTTGGCGCATAGCCGATTTTATTTTAAGTGCAGCATATGCACTCAAGCGTTCGCTTAATGCTAAAAACACCGCGCGCAATAAAATAATGCCTGCTAAGGGCCATAATAAATGAGTAACTTGGGCTAAATTATTACCTTCAAACATAACGTTGTGAATAGTTTGCGCAAGTAAATAAGCACCTGCAATCATCAGTAATGCGTTAAAAGTACCCAGTGCAATGCTTAACTTTAACCACACTGCAGCGGGTTTACTTTGACGCTTTAAAAAAGCGCGCAGTGATTGCTGCTGCGCGCGATCTGGTCGGGGGTTAGTCGTCATCTTTTGTGTTGTTAGCATCGTTTAATAAATCGTGCATGGCTTGTTCATCATCAGCAATGCTGTTTTTATTTTGATGAAATTCGTACCACATTACATTTATTACACCTAAGGTACAGGCCAAAAGTACACCTAAAATCCAAGCGAAATACCACATAGTTTAGTCTCCTTAGTAGCTACCGTGAGTGTTGTTTTCAATTTCTTCAACCGTTACTCTGCGCCACATTTTTACATAACACCAGGTGGTGTAAGTTAAAATAAGTGGGACAAAAATACACACTGCAACAAACATTACATTGAGCGTTTTATGGCTCGATACCGCATCCCAAATTGTTAAGCTAATATTTGGATTGTTGCTTGATGGCATAATAAATGGGAACAGTGAAACACCGGCCGTCATAATCACGCCAATTAACATTAAGCTTGTTGAAATAAGTCCAAGTGCTGGTTTGTTCAATTTAGAAAAAAATAGCGCACTTAGTGCCATTGCAAACGCTAAAATAGGAAAGGTCATAGTCCATGGACGTTCACTGTAATTGCTAAGCCACGCGCCTTGGGCTGTTGTTACTACTTTAGCTAATGGATCTGCATGGCTTTGTGTATCAGGCATAGATACAATTTGGTAACCCGTTAAATTAGCAACCCAAAAACCAGCGCCTGCAAACAGTATAATAAACACAATCAGTGAATAACGACCATATTGCCCTGAGCGATCTGCTACTGCATCAGCTGTACGAAGCTGTAACCACATCCCCGCATGAGCAATTAGCATAGTGATACTCACTAAACCAGCAAGCAAACCAAACGGGTTAAGTAAACCAAAAAATGAACCTTGGTAGCTAACACGCATTAAGTTATCAATATTAAATGGTACGCCTAAAAATAAGTTACCAAAAGCAACACCAAAAACTAATGCTGGAATTGCGCTGCCTGCAAGCAAGCCCCAATCCCAGTTATTACGCCAGCGTTTTGAGTCTACTTTACTGCGGTAATCAAACCCTAGTGGTCTAAAAAATAGAGCAAAGAGTACTAGCATCATGGCAAAGTAAAAGCCCGAAAATGCAGCTGCATAAACCATAGGCCACGCTGCAAATAACGCGCCGCCTGCGGTAATAAACCATACTTGGTTACCATCCCAGTGTGGACCAATGGTATTAATTACCGTACGGCGCTCTGAATCTGTTTTACCAACTAGGCGAAGCAACATAGCAACGCCCATATCCATGCCATCGGTAATAGCAAAGCCAATAAGCAGCACACCAATGATCAACCACCAAAGCATTTTTAATGTTTCATAATCAAAAATCATGATTGCTCTCCTTCAGTTTGATCAGTTTTATTTGGCAATTCAAAATGATATTTACCAGTATGTAGCGAGCTTGGTCCTTGCTTAACAAAGCGGATCATCAACCAACCTTCAACAATGGCTAAACCAGTATAGAAAACAATAAATCCAGTTAAGCTAATTAAAATATCGTTTACTGTTAGTGACGACGTGGCTAAAAAGGTCGGCAGTATTTCAGATATAGCCCAAGGTTGACGGCCATACTCAGCAACTATCCAGCCAAATTCAATAGCTATCCAAGGTAGTGGAATGCTCAATACGGCAGCCCATAACAACCAGCGTTTTTGCTCAATAACGCGATGTGCGTTGTAGTAAAATGCCAATATAAATACACCCAGCATGGCTACACCACAGGCAACCATAATCCTAAATGACCAAAACATAGGGCCTACTTTAGGGAAAGAGTCTTTAACCGCTTTTTGAATGTGCTCTTCGGTAGCATCTACAACATCAGGTGTGTAGCGCTTAAGTAGCAAGCCATAACCTAAATCATCTTTTAGGGTATTAAATTTGGCAATATTATCTGGCGTATCTTCACCGTTTCTGAGTTTTGTAAGGTATTCATAAGCAATCATACCGTTGCGAATACGTACTTCGTGTTGTTTTTCTAGGTCGTTAATACCCGTTACTTGCTCATCAAGTGAACGTGTAGCAATTAACCCAAGTGCGTAAGGTATTTTAACCGCAGCATGTGTTACTTGCTCTTCTGAATCAGGAAAACCAAATGCGGTAAACGCAGCCGGAGCCTCTTCTGTGTGCCATTCAGCTTCAATCGTGGCAAGTTTTACTTTTTGAACTTCGCCTACTTCGTAACCTGATTCGTCACCGAGTAAAATTACACATAGAATTGATGCTAAACCAAAGCCCGATGCGACCGAAAAAGAACGTTTAGCAAACGCTAAATCACGGCCTTTTAATATGTACCAACTACTTATGCCCAGTACAAACATAGATGCAGCTACATAACCTGCCGATACGGTATGAATAAACTTAACTTGTGCTACAGGGTTAAACACAAGCTCTGCAAAGCTGGTCATTTCCATGCGCATGGTTTGATAGTTAAATTCAGCACCTACTGGGTTTTGCATCCAGCCGTTGGCTATTAAAATCCACAGCGCCGACATGTTGGTACCAATGGCCATTAAAAAGGTTGCACCTAAATGTTGGCGTTTAGAGAGTCTGTCCCAGCCTAAAAAGAACATACCTACAAAGGTCGATTCTAAAAAGAATGCCATTAAACCTTCAATAGCAAGGGGAGCACCAAAAACATCACCTACGTAATGGGAGTAATAAGACCAGTTAGTACCAAACTCAAATTCCATGGTAAGGCCTGTCGCCACACCAATTGCAAAGTTAATACCAAACAATTTTCCCCAAAACTTAGTCATATCACGATAAATTTCGCGACCGGTCATAACATAAACCGATTCCATAATAACTAAAATCCAGGTCATACCTATCGTTAACGGTACGAATAAGAAATGAAAGAGAGCGGTAACAGCAAACTGTAATCGCGATAGATCCACAAAGGTTTCATCTATCATTATTGGCTCCTTGAGAGTGACGGATTAACAGGGCAACATTTAATTGGCAAAGTTAAGGTTTAATGAACTTTCAGTAATTACTGAAAGTTTGTAATAGTATTTACTTTTGTGCAATTTTTGTCAACATACATATTAGTAAAACTTAATATATATTTCCTATGCTACATCAGTATTAAAAACAAACAACATAAAGCCTTAACTTACGTGATAAAAAACCAGTTATTTAAAGCGTTTAACCAAACAGTAAAACACGGTAAACTAACAAGCATGAACGCCTGGTTTACTTGTGAAATAAAATCAAATGAATAAAGATAAAAAACAACTACGTATTGGTATTGTGGCAGGTGAACTGTCGGGCGATATTTTAGGTGAAGGTTTAATTAAAGCCCTTAAAAAACATTTTCCGGACGCTATTTTTGAAGGAATAGCAGGACCTAAAATGCAAGCGCAGGGCTGTAAAACACTTTACGACATGGATGAGCTTTCGGTAATGGGGCTTGTTGAGGTGCTAGGGCGTTTGCCGCGTTTGCTTAAAATACGTAAACAACTCGTGCAGCATTTTGTAGATAACCCACCTGATGTATTTATTGGTATTGATGCACCCGATTTTAACTTACGCGTTGAAAAGCCACTTAAAGATGCGGGCATTAAAACAGTACAGTATGTAAGTCCGTCTGTTTGGGCGTGGCGCGAAAAGCGAATTCATACAATAAGTGCAGCGACTAATTTAGTGTTGGCGTTATTACCATTTGAAAAAGAATTTTACGATAAACACCAAGTGCCATGTACATTTGTAGGTCATACCTTGGCAGACGATATAGCGCTTGAGCACGATGATACTAAAGCACGTGCAGAACTCGGCTTAAGCCTTGATGACAAAGTACTGGCGTTACTTCCTGGTAGCCGAGGCTCAGAAGTTGGTTTACTAAGTGAAACTTACATTAAAACAGCCGCAGAGCTGCAAGCTAAAAACCCCAATCTTAAAGTTGTGGTGCCACTGGTTAACGAAAAACGCAAAGCGCAGTTTACTGATATATTAAACGCTACCGCGCCAAACCTTAATGTTAACCTGCTTGATGGACAATCAAAATTAGCGATGCAAGCTGCTGATGCTATTTTATTAGCGTCGGGCACTGCAACACTCGAAGGCATGCTTTATAAAAAGCCAATGGTAGTGGGCTATAAAATAAAGCCTTTGAGCTATTGGATATTTAAAACTTTATTTACGTTTAATATTAAGTATTTTTCGTTGCCTAACTTATTAGCAGACGAAGAGCTAGTGCCTGAGTTTTTACAAAGTGAGTGTAATGTGGCTAATTTAACAAATGCGCTTACTCCTATGCTCAACACTGATAACAAAGAGCTAAAAGCACGCTTTTTAGCTATTCACGAAAAAATTAGATTAAATGCCAGCGAACAAGCAGCGAACGCTGTGGCGGAGTTAATAAATGCAAATTGATAGACCTAATGTATCCTTAATTGCCGGTGTAGATGAAGTAGGGCGCGGCCCACTTGTTGGTGATGTAGTTACTGCTGCAGTCATTTTAGATCCGACTAAACCAATAGCTGGCTTAGCGGATTCTAAAAAATTAACAGATAAAAAACGCCAAGCGCTTGCGATTGAAATAAAAGAAAAAGCATTGTGTTATGCGTATGGGCGCTGCAATCCAACAGAAATTGATGAGTTAAATATTCTGCACGCGACTATGCTTGCCATGACCCGTGCAGTAGAGGCATTAAGTACGCAACCTGAATTTGTATTTATAGATGGTAATCGTTTGCCAAAACTCACTATGCCAGCGCAAGCTATTGTAAAAGGCGATAGCTTAGTGGCCGAAATTTCAGCGGCGTCTATTTTAGCTAAAGTAGCGCGCGATGACGAAATGATTGAGCTTGATAAACGCCACCCTGAATATGGTTTTGCAGGGCACAAAGGGTATCCAACAAAAGCACATTTTGCAGCGCTTGAGCAGTACGGCGCGATTGATGAGCATCGTAAAAGCTTTAAACCTGTGCAGCGTGTATTGGCGCAAGCCAATGGTGAGGGTTAAGCATGGCTGCTCCTGATTTTGTTCATTTAAGAGTTCATTCAGATTTTTCGATGGTTGACGGCCTTGCTAAAACAAAGCCAATAGTTGCTAAAGCGCAAGAGCTGCAAATGCCCGCTATTGCGATTACCGATCAAATGAACTTTTGTGGCTTAGTGCGTTTTTACGGCGCAACACATAACGCCGGTATTAAGCCTATTGTGGGTGCTGACTTTTGGGTTCGTAGCCCAGAATTTCCTGATGAGCCAAGCCGTCTAACCATATTAGCCAAAGACAACGACGGCTATAAAAATATTACCTTATTAATATCTAAAGCGTATCAACGTGGGCATGTGTTTCATCGCCCAGTGATTGACCGAGAATGGCTGGTGGAGCATAAAACGGGCTTAATTATTCTCTCGGGCGCTAAAGATGGTGACTTAGGTAAAGCGTTACTAAAAAATAATCCAAGTGTTATTGAATCGGTAGTTAGCTTTTATAAGCAGCATTTTAGCGACAACTACTACCTTGAGCTTGTTCGCACTAACCGACCGCTTGAAGAAGACTACTTACACATGGCGGTAGAGCTTGCTACCAAAGAGCAGTTACCTGTTGTAGCGACCAACGAAGTAGTGTTTTTAAAGCCTGAAAACTTTGAAGCGCACGAAATTCGCGTTGCTATTTTTGACGGCTACACGCTTGACGATAAACGCCGCCCTAAACGATTCTCTGAAGAACAATACCTAAAAACATCAGAGCAAATGGCTGAGCTGTTTAGCGATATACCAGAGGCGCTACAAAACACCGTAGAAATAGCTAAACGTTGTAATGTAACGGTTCAGCTAGGGACTTACTTTTTACCTGATTATCCAACTGGCTCACTTAAGATTGATGAGTTTTTAGTTAAAGTATCAGAAGACGGTCTTGAAGAGCGATTACAGTTTTTATTCCCCGACGAAGAAGAGCGAAAAGTAAAACGCGTTGAATACGATGAGCGACTTGATATAGAGCTTGGCGTAATTAACCAAATGGGATTCCCAGGTTACTTCTTAATCGTAATGGAGTTTATTCAGTGGAGTAAAGATAACAATATTCCGGTTGGGCCTGGTCGAGGCTCAGGTGCAGGTTCGTTAGTTGCATACGCACTTAAAATTACCGATTTGGATCCACTTGAATTCGACTTGCTTTTTGAGCGATTTTTGAATCCAGAACGTGTATCAATGCCCGATTTCGACGTCGATTTCTGTATGGATAGACGAGACGAAGTAATTGATCACGTGTCGGCTTTGTATGGGCGTAATGCGGTATCGCAAATTATTACCTTTGGCACCATGGCTGCAAAAGCGGTAATACGCGATGTAGGGCGAGTGCTTGGGCACCCTTACGGGTTTGTTGATCGTATCTCAAAAATGATTCCAGGCGATCCTGGGATGACACTTGCTAAAGCGTTTGATATAGAACCACGCTTGCAAGAAGCCTACGATGGCGACAACGAAGTAAAAGACTTAATCGACATGTGTCGCATTTTAGAGGGGTGTACACGTAACGCCGGTAAACATGCGGGTGGCGTAGTAATATCGCCAACCACTATTACCGACTTTGCCGCGCTTTATTGCGATGACGAAGGTAAGTTTCCGGTCACGCAATTTGATAAAAACGACGTAGAAACTGCAGGCTTAGTTAAGTTCGATTTCTTGGGTTTACGTACACTGACTATATTGCAGTGGGCGGTCGATATGACCAATGTGCGCATGGAGCGCCAAGGTAAAGATCTCGTTGATATAAATACCATCCCACTGGATGATAAAAAAAGTATTGAATTGCTTCTTCGCGCTGAAACGACTGCTGTATTCCAGCTAGAGTCGCGCGGTATGAAAGACTTAGTACGCCGACTTAAGCCCGACTGCTTTGAAGATATGATTGCACTCGTGGCCTTGTTCCGACCAGGTCCGCTGCAATCAGGCATGGTAGATAACTTTATCGACCGAAAACTGGGCCGCGAAGAAATCTCATACCCAGATGCGCAGTATCAGCACGAAAGCTTAAAACCAATACTTGATCCAACGTACGGCATTATCTTGTATCAAGAACAAGTAATGCAAATTGCGCAAGTACTAGCAGGTTACACGCTAGGTGGCGCCGACATGCTGCGTCGTGCAATGGGTAAGAAAAAACCCGAAGAAATGGCAAAGCAGCGTTCAACGTTTGAAGATGGCGCAAGAAATAACGGCATTGACGGCGAACTCGCAATAAAAATCTTCGACTTGGTAGAAAAGTTCGCAGGTTACGGTTTTAATAAATCTCACTCGGCGGCGTATGCACTTGTTTCGTATCAAACGCTGTGGATGAAAACGCATCATCCTGCAGAGTTTATGGCTGCGGTAATGTCGGCTGATATGGATAACACCGACAAAATCGTTATTTTGGTGGATGAATGTGAAAACATGAAGCTCACCTTATTGCCGCCAGATGTGAATGCAGGTGAGTTTAAGTTTACAGTAAACTTGCAAGGCGAGATTGTTTACGGCATTGGCGCGATAAAAGGCGTAGGTGAAGCACCGGTTGATGCAATATTAGAAGCGCGTGCAAAAGGGGGCCCATTTAAAGATTTATTTGATTTTTGTGCCCGAGTTGATTTAAAACGCTTAAATAAACGCGTGACCGAAAAATTAATTTATTCAGGTGCACTCGATAATTTAGGGCCAGAAAAAACCCAAGCTGGCCGTGCTACATTACTAGCAAGTTTAAAAAGTGCAATGCGTGCGGCCGACCAACACAACAAAGCTGAGCTATTAGGGCAAAGTGATTTATTTGGTTTATTAGCCACTGAGCCTGATGAGGTTGAACAAGCCTTTATTAAAGCCACAGGCCTAACTGATAACGAATGGTTAGATGGTGAAAAAGAAACCCTAGGCCTTTATTTAACTGGGCATCCGATAAATCAGTACCGCCGTGAGCTTAGGCATTATACCAGCGGGAAAATAGTTGATTTACAGCCAACGAACCGCGATGTATTTGCAACAGCCGCAGGTTTGGTGATTGCTTCTAGGGTATTAATTAACAAAAAAGGAAATCGTTGGGCCTTAGTAACTTTAGATGACAAGAGTGCACGGATTGATGTACGCTTGTATTCAGACGAGTTTGAAAAGTACCAAGATATGCTCCAAGTTAACAATATCTTGGTAATATCTGGACAGGTCAGCTTTGATAACTTCTCCGGTGGTATTACAATGACCGCCAGAGAAATAAACACCATTGCTCAAGCGCGTGAAAAGCGTATTAAAGCGATTAAAATGACGCTGAACATGGTGCAAGTCGAGGCAGGTTTCTTCGATAAATTACAAAAAGTACTCGAACCCTATAAAATGGGAACGTGTCCGATCAAGGTTTATTACCAACGTCCAGATGCGTTGGCACAATTAACTCTTGGGATCGAATGGTGTGTTACGCCAAGTGACGATTTAATTCATAAGTTATCACTAATGGCTGCGCAAGATGTAGAACTAGAATTTAACTGATTAGGTAGTTTAGAGCATGAGCCTCAATTATCTTGATTTTGAGCTTCCAATTGCAGAATTAGAAGCAAAAATTGAAGAATTACAAAATATAAGCCGCGCTGGCGAATTAGACCTTGAGTTAGAAGAGGAAGTCAGCAAATTAAAAGAAAAAAGTGCCAAACAAAAACAGGAGATTTTTTCTAATTTAGGCGCTTGGCAAGTATCACAGTTAGCACGTCATCCGTTGCGTCCTTACACTCGAGATTATATCGAGCGCATTTTCACGGAATTTGACGAGTTTGCTGGCGATCGTACTTTTGCTAACGATCCGGCTATTTTAGGAGGCGTTGCGCGTTTAGATGGCGAACCAGTAATGGTTATTGGCCAACAAAAAGGCCGTGACACTGCTGAAAAAATTAAACGCAACTTTGGTATGCCAAAGCCAGAAGGTTACCGTAAAGCATTACGCTTAATGGAAATGGCTGAGCGTTTTAAAATGCCAATCATGACCTTTATCGACACGCCGGGTGCATATCCAGGTGTTGGCGCTGAAGAACGTGGTCAATCTGAAGCAATCGCGCGTAACTTAAAAGTAATGGCGACACTTAAAGTGCCGACAATATGTACGGTTATTGGCGAAGGCGGTTCAGGTGGTGCATTAGCGATTGGTGTGGGCGACAGAGTTAACATGTTGCAATACAGCACTTACTCTGTAATTTCGCCTGAAGGTTGTGCGTCTATTCTTTGGAAAAGCGCCGACAAAGCACCACTTGCAGCAGAAGCAATGGGTGTAACCGCAGAGCGAGTTAAAGAACTAGATTTAATCAGTAACTTAATTGATGAACCTCTAGGTGGCGCGCACCGCAATTACGATGCTATGGCACGTAACTTAAAAGTTCGCCTTAAACGTGACTTAGCAGACTTACAAGCGCTTACGCTTGAAGAAATGCTTGATCAACGTTACAAACGTTTAATGTCGTTTGGTTATTGCTAAACACATTAAATGTTAAAAAAAGCCGCTTATGCGGCTTTTTTGCTTTAAAATGTTCAGAGTTTTTATATAAAAGTGCGCCCATATGCATACATCAGCAATTTATCAGCAATTAAAAAAATCATTAAATAGCTATATTGAGCAAGGTAACACCGCTTTTACAGTGGCGCTTTCTGGTGGCGTTGATTCTGTGGTGTTGTTGCATTTAATGCGCACTTTAAAAGTAGATAACCCTGCAATTAATGTATCGGCTATTTATGTCCACCATGGCTTGAGCCAGTATGCTGATGACTGGCAACACTTTTGCAAAAACGTATGCATTGAGCTTAATGTGCCTTTTGAAGCTGCGAAAGTTGTTATTGAGCCGCAGTCGCGCACAAGTCTTGAAGCCCAAGCACGCGACGCCCGTTATAAAGCACTTGATGAACTAAGCCCACAAGGCAGCATTATTTTACTGGGCCAACACTTAAACGACCAAGTAGAAACGTTTTTATTGCGCTTAAAGCGTGGCTCAGGTTTAAAAGGGCTAGGTTCTATGTATAAAGAGCGCTTGCTGCAAAGTGGGCGTATATGTTTTAGACCATTACTAAATGTAGCTCGCAGCGATATAGAAGCGTTTGCAACGCAGTTTAGTGTTAGCCACATAACCGATGACTCTAATACAGATGAAAGTTTTGATCGTAACTTTTTACGCTCAAAAATAGTACCTGTGTTAGCTGAGCGCTTTAATGGGTTTGAACAATGCACTGCACGAAGTATTGAGCTACTACAGCAGCAACAAACATTACTTGATGAATATACTCAGCTTGATTTAAATAAGTGTATTAACGAGCATCAAGCACTTTGCATTGGCCAGATAAGCGAATACAGCGCAGCGCGCATTGCAAATATAGTACGTGCGTGGCTTGCACTATTTACACAAGTGATGCCATCGCAAAAGCAGCTCGAGCAAATTATTAATCAAGCAATGTGCGCAAAAAACGATGCACAAATGCGTATTGATTTGCTCGATGGGCAAATACGTCGTCATCAAGGTTATTTGTATTTTTTAACACCAAGTGAAGTATTAACAGATATTGAGCTGAATCATTCACAGCTAAAACTGGCAGACGGGCGCTTATTAATTAAAAGCACCGGTTGCGGAGTAAGACCTCCACACGCTAATGAGCAAGTAGTAGTACGCTTTGATTGCAATAGCGCACGCATAAAACCACTTAAAAAGCCTGGTAGTAATACAGTTAAGCATTGGTTTAAAGATGCAAAAATAGCGCCCTGGCTTCGCGCCAGTGTGCCGCTTATTTTTTATAATGATGAATTAGTTCAAGTGGTTGGTTATTTTATAAGTGCTAAACATATTGATGAAAATGGTATTTTTTGGGAGTGTAAATAAATGAGTAAACAGCCGCATGTTGGTTTGTCGTTAGTTACTAAAGCGCCAGTGGGTATGCTAATAACGGCCGTTATAGCTATTATTGCTAATATTTTACTTGAGTTAAATATTGTAACGTTAGGTTATGCAGTTGCGGGTGGAATTGTATCTGCAGTGCTTTTATTAGCTTATTGGTTAGGTAAAGGTGGATTGTTTTTTATTTTAGGCGTGAGCCTGCCACTGCTTTTAGTATTATTTACACCGCTTGCTACTATTACCGCATTACTTAATTTAATTAGCGGATTCTTTTTTGGTTTTTGTGCTGCTTTGTTTATTTATAAATTGGTAAGTGCAAAGCCTAGCGGGGGAAGCTAGGCTTTTTATTTAATACAGTTAAGTAAAAACTAATATGCTTTTGCGCAGTTTCTACCAGATGCCTTTGCTTTGTATAAGCCTTTATCGGCGCGAGCAAATATTTCAGTTTCGCTGTCTTGGCTGTTAGCTAAAGTAAAACCAATACTGGTTGTTACTTTATACTTAGACATTAGAGGCGATTTTCTTACTAAGCACATTATCCGCTCAGCAATCACTTTATTCGTTGTAAACTCAGGGTCTTCAATAAGTAAAGCAAACTCATCACCACCAAATCTAAATACCGAATCGGTGCCGCGTATGCTGCCACACAGTACTTTTGAAAACTCTTTAAGTGTATCGTCACCAATTTTATGGCCAAAGTTGTCGTTAACTTGTTTAAAATTATCTAAATCAAGCAGCATTAAACTAAATGGACGCTGGTAACGACGGCAGTTTTCAAGTTTTTGCAGTAAAAAGTCATTAAACTGACTACGGTTATTTAAGCCTGTTAATGCATCTTTTGTGGCAAGCTTTAGTACTCGGCTATACATCATTGCATTACGAAGTGGATAAACCAGCGCAGTATGTAAAGTATGTAGCTTTTTCTCAATGGCTTGACCAAGCGGGAATTTACTAAAATAAATTAGCTGCCCTAAGTGTTCTTTACCAATCGTCAAATCAAAAATATAGGGTGTACTATTTGTATCACTCTGTGATGTTTGTGTAGTTCCTAGTGTTGACTGAAACTGTAAACCAGAGAAATTTAACAATTGTTTTGTAAATTTTGCGTATATAGCTAAAACATCCTCAATCACTAAGCTAGTTTGTAGCTCTGTAACGAGTTTATGTGTTTCTGTTATTTCATTTGTTGGCGAATGTTCAGCCGAAAACGGCAAAAAATCACCGCGACCAGACACACGCTGCGTCAAAATATGGACGTTTTCCATTAAATTCTCCCCCGAGGGTGTTACTTTGCAATTACTAAGCGATTTTTGTGCCATATTTTAAAACTGGCTGAAAAACAGAAGGTTGCTATATTTAAAGTAAGTCCCTTGGTTTAATTGACGCGTGAGGCCGAATTTGCAGAGTATTAACGTTCAAATTTTTGGCTTGCTAGTGGCAGCAGTTCTTTTTGTGTGGTTTTTTAAACGCATTGGCTTGCCGCCTATTTTGGCGTACCTAGCAACGGGGGTTTTAGCCGGTAGTCATGGTATTGGTTGGTTAGCGCAATCTCATGAAATAGAGTTTGTAGCAGAGCTTGGAATTGTGTTTTTGTTATTTAGTTTGGGGTTAGAATTTTCTATTTCGCGGCTAATGGCAATGCGAAGCCTAGTATTTGGGCTGGGCTCGTTACAAGTAGGTATAACCAGCTTACTCTTCATTATTATTTTATATTGTTTAGACTTTTCCCTACTCACCAGTTTTACCATTGGTACAATTATGGCGCTTTCTTCTACGGCTGTAGTGGTTAAGCTATTAAAAGAAACGGGTGAGCTTAATCAGCGCCGTGGGCAATTAGCCGTTGGTGTACTGCTTTTTCAAGATATTGCTGTTGTTCCCCTATTAATAATACTTCCTTTATTTGCATCAAGCGACTCTCAAAGTATTGGCTGGGCTTTAGCGTTTGCCCTAAGTAAGGGCGCATTTGTATGCGTGCTTCTTTGGGCAATTGGTAAATGGGTATTGCCTATTGTGTTTAAAGAAATAGCGCAAGTACGAAGCGATGAGTTGTTTGTGCTTACCACTATATTAGTAGCCTTATTTGCGGGCTTTTTAACGTATATGTTTGGCTTATCTATGGCATTGGGCGCTTTTTTAGCGGGAATGATGTTAGGTGAGAGCCATTACAGGCACCAGCTAGAGGCCGATATACGTCCATTTCGCGATATATTAATGGGGCTGTTTTTTGTAACTGTGGGTATGCAGTTAGATATTTTATTTGTACTGGCGCATATAGTAATAATTATTGGCGCATTGCTTGGGTTACTCGTATTAAAAATTACAGTAGTAGCACTTAGTGCGCGGCTAATGCATGAGCGAAACCAAGACTCGCTCGCCTGTGGCATTATGCTGTGGCAAATGGGGGAGTTTGGTTTTGTACTTATCGCACTTGCTGGCCAGCATCAGCTACTAAACTCAGAGCAAGCTTCATTTTTAATTGCCCTTGGTGTGTTATCAATGGCATTTACACCATTTTTGATTGATAAAACGCCATTTATTTTAAAGCGTTTGGGTATACTCGACCGCCCTAGTTTAGCGCTGGAGAGTGAGCCACAAAGTAGTACACTTTATAGCGACCATGTTGTTATTTGTGGTTTTTCGCGAGTTGGGCAAACTATAGCGCGTTTTTTAAAGCCCGAAGCAATAGACTACGTTGCCATCGAAAGTAACCCAATTTTAGTACAAGAAGGCAAAGCGGCGGGTGAGCCTGTTATATTTGGCTATGTTAAACAAAAAGATATTTTAAAATGCGCAGGAGTAGAGCGAGCTCGCTTGGTTATTATTACTTTTACAGAGCTTGATCACGCACAAGTTGTTATTGATGCCATAAAACAAATAGCGCCCAACGTTAAAATACTTATTCGTACTCGTGACGATAGCCAGTTAGATTATTTAAAAGGGCTAGGCGTAACCGAAGTAGTGCCAGAGTCGTTAGAGGCGAGCTTAATGCTCGTGTCGCATGTGTTGTCTATGTCGGGCGTACCGATGACGCGTATTGTGCGTAGAGTAAGTAAAGAACGTCGTAATCGTTATCCATTAATGCAAAGCTTTTACGCAGGGTATTTTAAAGATAGCGAAGATGCCTCAAGTGAACGATTAGAATACTTACATGTTGTAGCGCTACCTCAGCAAGCTTATGCCGTGGGTAAAACAATTGAATATCTTAATTTAGAAAAGCGGCGAGTGCTCGTAAAAGCACTGCGCAGAGAAGGAGCCGAAATAGATACGCCATCAGCGCAAACAACATTATTGGCTAATGATGTTTTAGTATTACAAGGTAAACCAAGGCGTGTTGAGCGGGTAGAGCACTATCTGCTCGACGGAATCGAATAGTGACTTAGATTAATCTAACTCTGAAAGATTAATCTAACTCTAAGAATTCACGCATCTTAGGCAGCTGCGCCATACCGTCTTCATAGCCAATTTGCATTAAATGCTGGGTGTAGCGTTTTTCAAACAATAGGTAACTGGTTAAGCTCGATTGCGAATGCTTTTTTACACCTATGGTACGTAGCAATACTTTAATGGCCCATGGCATATCGTCGTAATACTGCGCTGCAATTGCGTTAAAGTTTTGCGAAGGGTTAATGACAAAGGTATCTATTTGTTTAAGTTCTTGATGTTTGTCGCGAGCGGGTAATAGCCCTAATGTTCGGTTAACACGAGCCAAACGCTCTAAATCCGATTGCATAGTGTCGGTAAATACACTGTCGAGTAAATGCCCTGCAACAGCGGATAGACCCGGATAATGTGGCGAGTAACCCGGTGGGTGTAATTCTTTGGGTTGGTCGACCCCAATAATAAATATTTTTTCCGCGCCTAAATGAATCGACGGACTCAGCGGAGAAAGTTGATGTATAGAGCCATCCCCAAAGTAATGGTTATAAATATTTACACTGGGAAACACCATAGGGATGGCACTCGATGCCATTAAGTGCTCAACATTAATACGAGTTGCACGGCCTTCGCGTTTAGCACGCTGCCAAGATGTTTGCGTATTAGATTGAAAAAATGCAACAGAGTCGCCCGTTGTATAACTTGAGGCCGTAATAGACAGCGCATCTAAATAATTACGATGTAAATTGCGCTCAATGCGGTGTAAATCTAAAATTTCGTTTAATAAACCACGCAGAGGGCGGTTGTTTAGCAAGCTCGCTGGTGGATGGTTAATATGTTCTGACTGAAAGCTCGTTAAAATATTACGCGCAATATGACCAAATACGCTTAAAAAATCACTTTTATAGACCATAGAGGTTGAAAAGTTTTTCCAAACTGATTCAAGCTTTCGTACAGCCAAATGCGCACAGGAGGCGTAACATGCTAACGCAGCTGAGTTAATAGCCCCAGCAGAGGTGCCATTTATTACTCTAAATGGCAATGGAGCGGTACGAGGCATACTATGAGCTAGCGCTTTAAGGACACCCACTTGATAAGCAGCACGTGCGCCACCACCTGTGAGTAATAAGGCAATTTTAGGTTTTTGTGGATCAACTTGCTTGATTTTCATATTGGTGGTTAAACTGTTCTACGTCTTTACTTTATTTATTAACTGTAAGTCTTTAAGCTAGAAGAATCAAAGGATAACTGCCCTAATACTTATTACATTGTTTAATCACCCAATTTAGTACGTAACTTACTTTGCTATAATTGCCATATTATAAAATGTAATAGTATTTGTGTAAGAATGAATTTAATCCACTTAGCGTACTCTAAGTGATATCGCATTTTAATTTTTATGGAGTTCGTATGTCAGATAAACCAGAAGCATCAGATGTTCAAAAACGTCCACCTAATAACAATATTCTTTTCGCCGTTATTATTTTAATAGTCGTAGCATGTGCGGCCGCCTTCGTATTGCTAACACCCAGTGACGAGCAAGCAACACGCACTGAGGTAGAGCCCACAGTTAAAGAACAACCTATGATGGAGCTTAAACTCGAGAATGACCCCGTGGTAGATGCGCCGTCTGTAAATCCAGAAAAGCCAGCAGAGCTTGAAGTACCAGCACAAAGTCCAAGTGAGCCTGTGCCAGAAGTAGAGCCACTACCAACGCTTAACGAAAGTGATGCAGTTGTTGTTGCTAAAATGGACGAGTACCTAAGCGACTCAGTAATGAGCTTAATGGTGACCGACGATGTTATTCGCCGTGGTGTGGTATATGTAGATAACTTAGCAAAAGGAAAAATAGCTAAAAAACACATGCCTGTTGTACAGCCAGAAGAAAAATTTAGCGTGAATGAAGGTGATATCTTAACTATTAACCCTAACAGCTACGAGCGTTATACACCGTATGTGAAAATATTTACCAGTATGAGTGCAGCGCAAGCCGTTCGCATGTACGAAGAGTACAAGCCACTTATTAATAATGCATACAGTGAAATTGGTTACGGCGATGACGAGTTTAATCAAACGCTAACCGATGCAATCGATTTATTACTTGATACGCCAGAGCCTGAAGGTGACTTGCCGTTACTTCGTGATTCAGTAACGTACCAGTATGCGTTTTCGGAGTGGGAGCAATTACCAGATGCACAAAAACAGCTTTTACGTATGGGTCCAGAAAATATGAAAAAAGTAAAAGCAGCATTACGTAATATAAAAGCGCAGTTAGAGAACAATTAATACGCACTAAAATGGCTAAATACGCCGCGATTGTATATGAAGTATGCAATCGCACTTTCTTTTTAGATTATCCCTTGAATAACAGAGCAAAAGTAGAGATAATCCCTCCCGCGCCAACCAAGGCCCTCAATGGTAGTCTTATTGGTCCTCTCGCAACACTAGCAGGCGAACCTGGTCAGGCCCGGAAGGGAGCAGCCACAGTTTGTGACGTGTGTGCCGAGATGTGGCTGGTAAGACTGCCACCCAAATTCCTCATTTGGGTGTTTGAACTAATAAACTTAATTCCTCAAAAATAATTCCTCTAATTAAATAATACTATTTATTTATAGATTACTTTATAAATTACTTTATAGATTGTTATGTCATTTTTGTTAAAAATATTACTAATAACCACATGATAGTATTAATTAAAAGTAAATTAACCTCCCTTTTAAACATGTTGCTCATCCTCGATTCGTAAATACGACTTAAGTCTAGATTGTGTAGTACGAAGTTAGGATTAGAATAATGTCAAATTTAGAGAGGAGCTCAGTATGCACTTGGAACGTATTCGCAATAGTAACCTGCATGACAAGGTGATGCCGGCAGAACAAGCAAGCCAATTTATTAAAGATGGAATGACTGTAGGGATGAGTGGCTTCACTCGCGCCGGAGAAGCTAAAGCAGTACCCAGAGCGTTAATTGAGCAAGTCAAAAAAAATCCAATCAAAATAAATTTAATGACTGGCGCATCTTTAGGTAATGATTTAGATAAACTACTTACCGAAGCGGGCATTTTAGCGCGTCGTATGCCTTTTCAAGTAGACAGTACTTTACGTAAAGCGATTAATAACGGTGAAGTAATGTTTATTGATCAGCATTTATCTGAAACGGTTGAGCATCTACGAAATCATCAATTAACCATGCCTGATGTAGCTGTTATTGAAGCAGTCGCTATTACCGAAGAAGGGCATATTGTGCCAACTACATCGGTAGGTAATTCAGCGAGTTTTGCTATTTTTGCAAAAGAAGTCATTGTTGAAATTAATATGCTGCATAACCCGAATCTTGAAGGTTTGCATGACATATACATTCCTTCGTATCGTCCTACTCGCCAACCAATGCCGTTAGTTAAAGTAGACGACCGCATTGGTAGTACTGCAATTGCTATTGATCCTGCAAAAATTGTTGGTATTGTTTTTACTAACCAAAGTGATTCGTTTTCTACCGTTACCGACCCTGATGAAGACACCGCCGCTATTGCGCGCCATTTAGTTAACTTTTTTAAAGATGAGGTGGCTCAAAATAAATTGCCAGCTAATTTAGGTCCACTACAAGCAGGCATTGGTAACATTGCTAATGCAGTGATGATGGGGCTACTCGACTCTGACTTTAAAGATTTAACAATGTATTCAGAGGTACTGCAAGATTCGACGTTTGACTTAATTGATGCAGGTAAGATGAGCTTTGCATCAGGCAGTTCAATTGTGTTGTCTGAGCGTTGTAACGCGCAAGTATTTAATAATTTAGAACAATACAAAGACAAGCTAGTATTACGCCCTCAAGAAATTTCGAACCATCCTGAAATAGTGCGCCGTTTAGGAATTATTGCAATAAACACTGCACTTGAGTTTGATATGTATGGCAATGTAAATTCAACACATGTTTGTGGCACACGGATGATGAATGGTATTGGCGGCTCGGGCGATTTTGCTCGTAATGCTCATTTAGCAATATTTGTGACTAAATCGATTGCTAAAAATGGTGCTATTTCAAGCGTAGTGCCTATGGCGAGTCATGTTGATCATAACGAACACGATGTTGATATTTTAGTAACCGAGCAAGGCTTAGCTGATTTACGCGGTTTAGCGCCGCGTGAGCGAGCGATACAAGTCATTAAGCACTGCGTGCACCCAGATTACCGTGACGATATGTTAGATTACTACAATCGCGCTTGTGAGCGTGGTGGGCACACCCCTCATTTACTTGAAGAAGCATTTAGTTGGCATATTCGCCTTGAACAACAAGGCAGCATGAAAAAAGTATCTGTAACCGATGCTCAAGTGCAACTGTCAGCATAAGCATTTTGGTTTATTAAAATTGAATAAGTTAGTTTTATACTTACTTTTAAACCGCACTAGTGTCAGCTCAATCAGCTTTGATTAGTGCGGTTTAATAAAAACTTTAAGCCCAAAATAATTTTATACCTACTCTTTGCATACCTTTCCCAGCCACCTTTTATTATTTTATTTACTTAGGTTTAAGTGCTATTACCGTTATTAAGTGTGTAATGTGTTTATTAAAAAATAGAGATGCTTAAATGGCGTTTGACAGAGGGTTAGAAGAGCGACTTTATGAGTTGTTTAATGCGCGCCACGATTTAGTCGTTAAGAAAATGTTTGGTGGTTTATGTTTTATAATTTCGGATTATATGTGCTGCGTAATAATAGGCAACAAGCTGATGGTGCGAGTCGGGCCTGAAAACTACAGCGATTGTTTAGCTAAACCTCATGTAACTGAAATGGACTTTACCGGAAAGCCAGTTAAGGGCTTGGTTTATATTTTGCCTGAAGGTTTTGAGTCTGATTCTGATTTAGCATATTGGGTAAATACGTGCGTTAACTTTGTAGAGTCTTTGCCGCCCAAACCTTTTAAAAAACGACCCGCACTTAAGTAAATTAGCGAAGTATCACCTTAATTAAAATAAGCACTGCAATCAAATTACTGGCGCTATGAGTATGAATAACGCATAATTGAGCGACTGCTCACTTATGCGTTTTTTTACTTATGTATGATACATACTATTTCAAAAGACGCTTTGAACACTAGTTTGTAAAGCTGTTTATTAGCACAGCTTTAAATTTTTTAGTAAATAAAAGAGAGAATGTAATGATTAAAGTAAGCGTATTATACCCAAATAATGAAAGTGCTACTTTCGATATGGACTACTACTGTAAAACACATTTACCCCTAGTTGCAGAGTTAGTTGGTAAAGCGCTTATATCAAGTAGTGCAGATGCAGGTTTAGCAGGTGGCGCACCGGGCGAAGCGCCAACTTATATTGCTATGGGGCATTTAGTGTTTGAATCGGTAGAATCTTTTCAGCAAGCCTTTGCACCTCATCAAGAGGCAATAGCCGCTGATTTAGTTAACTTTACTAACGTGTCTCCAGTAATTCAAATTAGCAATATTGCTGGGTAAATTACACGCTAAAACTAATTTAAGAACTACTTAATAACCCCTACCGCATTTAGTGCAGTAGGGGTTTTATTTTAATTGCAATAAAAGGGCTAGCGCTCTGTTTTAAGTAATATTAGTTCTAATATTTAGATGTATTAAACCCGCCCTTGTGTTGATTATGAAAATGATAAAAGTTATCATTTAGGTTGTTGGCTATCTACACTTCTCCCAGGAATTATCATGTTTAACCCTAATTATTTGGCATTAAGTATTGCTGCGTCTTTATCTGTTTTTTCTAATATAGCTTTTTCACAACAAAACGACGACATTGAAACTATTGAAGTAACTGGCCGTGCCCAGCAATTTTACCTAGAAACCGAAAGTAAAATTGGGACTAAAACTAATTTAGATCTTATTAAGCTTCCGCAATCTGCGCAGGTATTAACCGAGCAACTTATTATTGACCAAGCCGCGCGCGACATTACCGATTTATACCGATCTATTGCGGGAGTGAGCGAATATAGCTACTCAGGCGTAACTTTTCGTGGTTTTAGAGATGACGCAAATGTATTTTACGATGGTGTGCGTGGCGACCCATATTCGGGCTTTGGTGTACCGCAGTTATTTAATGTAGAACGTGTTGAAGTATTAAAGGGGCCAGCCTCTGCTTTGTATGGCGGTGGCGAACCTGGTGGGATGATTAATTACGTAACCAAAAAACCAAGCTACTTAGAAAAGCGCGAATTAAAGCTCACCTTGGGTAACTATAATACGCGTGGCGCATCACTCGATATGACCGGTGGTTTAAGCGATACAATGGCTTATAGGTTGGGTGGTTTTTATGAAGAGCAAGACAGCTTTCGTAACAATGCAGACTCAAAAAACACCGAGCTGACAGGTGGATTGTTATTTGATTTAAGTGATTCAACAACCCTAACCACAAGTGTTGACTACATTAAACAAGACCTAGGCGGTAACCGCTTACGGGGCGTACCGGTAGATGACAACGGCAACTTTTTAGTTGACCCAAGTTATAACGCTAATGAAGCGGTTGATTATCAAGATATGGAAGCGTTGGTGCTTCAAGCCGAGATAAGTCATTACTTTAGTGATGATTTTTCTGTAAGTAGCACACTGCGTTACATGGATAACGAACGCGATCAAGGCTACCATGAGTCGCAAAGTTGGGTAGATGTAAATGGTGATGGCGAAGCAAACATTGATGACGAAACCATCAAACGAGAATACCGTAAGCAATTTCGTGCTAATAAAGAAGCAAGTGTAACCACCGACTTTGTTTATAACTTTGGACAAGGACAATTAACCCATCAGTTTTTATTTGGTGGTGATTACCACACCGTTGATACCGAATATGACTACTTACGTGCCCGATATGAGGCCGATGGCGTCGCTAATTTAAATATTTTTAATTTAAACTACGGTGAAACCGACCCAAGCACTTATAACCTCACCGACATGAACCGCGATGGCGTTGATACCGACCGATTTGGTGTGTATGCACAAGACGTAATTAGCATAGGCGAGCAGTGGACAATTATTGCAGGTTTGCGCTATGACCATTTTAAAGAGTTTAATCAAGAAACTGGCTTTAGTTACTCAGATAACGACATAACGCCGCGCGTTGCTGTGACCTACCAACCAGTAGAAAACACATCGGTATATATTAACTACTCAGAGAGCTTTAATCCTACATCGTCAGCCGATCAAGAAGATGTAGAAGGCGAAGGTAATTTAGAACCAGAAACCGGCAAGCAAACAGAGCTGGGTATGAAAAACCAATGGCTCGACGGCAAAATTATGAGCACCTTTGCAATTTACCAAATTAATAAAGAAAACGTGGTAATGAGCAACCCTGACGATACGGGCGCGGGTGATGGCATTGCTGCACTTTTAAATATAGGTGAAGTAGAAAGCCGAGGGTTTGAAACAACTTTAGTCGGCGATTTATCAGCGCACTGGACCGTAACGGCTAACTACGCATACAACGATACGCAAGTGGTAGACGGCGTAACGGGTGATACGCTTTCAAATACATTTGGAGATGGTTCGCGCTTTGCTAATGCACCACGCCACCAGGCAGGTTTATGGACTCGCTACGCACTGGATTCGATTGATTCATCAATTGCTTTTGGTGCAAATTACGTAAGTGAGCAACTTAGTACAAGTGGTCAAAAAGTAAAACCATTTACCGTATTTGATATGAGCTGGACGAGTCGCTTTGACGACGTATTACTGAGTGTAAATATTAATAATCTGTTTGATAAAGAATATGCTGTAAGTGGGTTCAGTGAGCGAAACGGCCACTTTCCCGGCAGCCCTCGCGAAATTATTGGGCAAATAACCTACAAGTTTTAATACTTATTTAGCGCGAGAGTTACTCGCGCTTTGTTTTAAGTGTCGCCTTGCACCTTTTTATCACTATTAAATTTAGCTGATTCTTGAGTAGTGTTAATAGCCGTAATAGGGAAGGGGATTACAATACCTTCTTTTTTATAGCGTTTATGCAGGGCTTTTATAAAAGCAGATTTAACCCAAAAGCGATTAAAGTATTCTTTAGCTCTAAGCATTACCGTAAAGTTAATGCTTGATCTATCAAAGGTATGAAAAACCACAAAGGTATTGTAATCATCAACGCCCCATTCGTGTGAAATAAGTATTTCACGAGCCACTTCGAGTGTTACTTGTTCAACAAATTCTAAATCTGAATCGTAATGCACACTTATATCAACAGGCACGCTTAGCTCTTTTTCAGGGTAAAAGTAATTAATAATACGCGATTTAGATAATTGGCTATTAGGTATAATAATCATATTATTTGGTAGCATTTTAACCCATGTAGATCGCCAGCCTATATGATCAACAAAGCCTTGTTCCTTAGATTCAAGCTCAATAAAATCACCCACCCTTATAGGTTTATCTATTACTAGCTGCACGCCAGAAAAAAAGTTTTCGAGGGTAGGTTGCAAAGCAAGGGCAACAGCCAGTGACGTAATACCTAATGAGGCAATAATTGGCGTAATAGAAATACCTAACGTGCCCATTAATACCAGCAAACCCACTGACGATAATGTAACGCGTATCACGCCTTTAATTATGCTTTTTGAATTAAAAACCACGGCTGATTGTTTACCATAGTAATTAATAGTGCCAATAATAAAGCGGTCTAAAAACATAATAAGTGCAAGCAGCGCTAATACAATATTAATGCTATTAAAAGGGATCTGTTGAGAAATAGAAGTACTAATAATAAAGGTGTCGTGCTCTAAAATGGTGAGCAGCACAATAATTGTGCACAGTGTTAGCGGC
Source organism: Pseudoalteromonas sp. SA25 (assembly GCF_011378705.1). Taxonomy (NCBI): domain Bacteria; kingdom Pseudomonadati; phylum Pseudomonadota; class Gammaproteobacteria; order Alteromonadales; family Pseudoalteromonadaceae; genus Pseudoalteromonas; species Pseudoalteromonas sp. SA25. The sequence continues at coordinate 200,699 of NZ_WTKV01000005.1, forward strand.
TTAGATATTGACTCTATTAGTAAAGTATCGAATATAAACGTGGTTTTTGAAGTCCATTTTTTTAGCCAGTACATTACAAAAAAACGAATTAAAAACAGTAGTATAGCTATAAGTAAAAGGGAGGATGCTGCGCTTAACCAAGGTGTGCTGTTAGAAAATTCCAGCGCTTTATTTAGCATAACTTAAACCTGTTCAATATAGTTTTATATATATTGCAGCAAGTTATGTACCTTTGTTTGGGTAAAAGTAGCTGCCGAGTTTTAGTCGGCAGTAAGTATCATACTTTTTTGGCTAACCACATACCGCCTAGCACGGCTGCAAAAAATAACAAAAATTCCATTTTAAGAGATACCAATTGAACCAAACCCGGGCCTGGACATATACCACTTAAACCCCAGCCTAAACCAAAAAGTACTGAGCCGATAATTAAGCGCGCATCAATATTTTTTAAATTACTTAAATTAAACGTTCCTGAAATAAGTGGTTTCTCTTTTTTTGCAACCCATAACCATGTAAGCATCATTATTAGCATGGCAACAGCCATCACTATAATTAAGCTTGCGTCCCATTGGTTTCCATAGGTAAGAAAGTTAATCACTTTAGCGGGGTTTGTCATCCCGCTAATAATAAGTCCTAAGCCAAATATAAAGCCTATAACAACCATCATAATTGCTTTCATTATTTATCCTACAAGGTTTGCTGTAATGAAGGCGACAAGCATAAATGTGCATGTTGCAACCCAAGAGCGAGTAGAAAAGCGCGACATGCCGCACACACCATGGCCACTTGTGCACCCATTAGCTAACGTTGTACCAGCGCCAACTAAAAGTCCTGCAACAACAATAAGCCAAGGCGGTAATTGCAATTCGCCTTCTAATAAAGAAGGTGCAAATACCCTTACAGCGACTCCTGCCAACAACAACCCTAAAATAAAGTATAACTGCCAACGAGAGTCTGAATTTGCTTTAGCGAATACAGATTTAACAATGCCTGATATACCCGCAATTTTTCCGTATAAAACCAGTAATAACGTACACGCTATTCCTATTAATGCACCGCCTATTGCAGCCGACACTGGGGTGAATTCTGTTATCATTTTTAAATTTCCCAAACAATAGAAACGCCTAAACCGGTTTGTTTCATTTCGATTGATAATTGTTGATTAGGCGCTAAGTAGTTAGCACCCGTTACTTTTTTGCTGACGATTAATAGCACCGCTTTTAAAAATCACATAGATTCGAGCGTTTTACCGCGTGTTTCTTTAATGTATTTAACAACAAAGAATATGCTTATAAGTGCCGATAACGCATAAAAGCCATAAGCACCGGCAAGGCCAATGTTGGCAAGCATAATAGGGAAGGTCATTGTGATTGCAAAGTTAGCAATCCATTGTGCGCTTGCTGCAACAGCGAGCGCAGCCCCACGAATACGGTTATTAAACATTTCGCCTAATAATACCCATACAACAGGGCCCCAACTTAAGCCAAAAAATACCACAAATAAGTTAGCCATAATCAGCGCAAACGTACCCATGTTATCGCTAAGTGCAAGTTTGCCTGCGTCATCAAGGCCTGCACTGCCAAATATATAAGTAAGCGCGCTTAAGCTAATAAACATACCAATACTGCCTACTAATAGCAGTGGTTTACGGCCAACTTTGTCAACTAGGGCAATGGCAACAAAGGTCGATACAATATTAGTAGTACCTGCGAGCACATTTATAAATAGCGATTGCGACTCGTCAAACCCAGCTGCTTGCCACAGCTCAGAGCCGTAATAAAACACCACGTTAATACCCACAAATTGCTGAAATACACTCAGCGCAACACCCACCCAAACAATTGGGTGTACTTTTTTACTGTTATTAATAAATAAGTCACGAATACTTGGCTTTGTATCGCTATGCAATGAGCGTTTAACATCGCTTATTTGCGCATCAATGTTGTCGTTCGATATTTTACTAAATACCGTTTTTGCATCATCCACTTTACCTTGCGCCACTAAATAACGAGGCGACTCCGGAATAAACAGCACACCCACTAAAAACAGTACAGCAGGCACAAGCTCTGCCCAAAACATCCAGCGCCAAGCGGCTATATCAAGCATTAAAATATTTTGCGCGCTGCCTGCTGCATCAGCAATTAAGTAGTTACTTAAAAAAGCAGCAAATAAACCCAATACAATAGCGAGTTGTTGCAATGTAGCTAAACGACCACGTAGCGCTGGTGGCGCAACTTCTGCAATATAAGCTGGCGCTAATACCGATGCAGCGCCAATACCTAAACCACCAAACAAGCGGTAAAAAATAAACTCCGCAGAGCTTTCGCTAATGCCCGAACCAAATGCACTAATGGCAAAAATAATCGCGGTGATGATCATAATTGCACGGCGACCAAACTTATCAGCCAGCGGCCCCGCAGCAAGCGCACCTAGGGCGCACCCTAATAACACAGAGGCAACATTAAAGCCCGTAGCCACACTGCTTGAATTAAATGCATTACCTAGCGCCGACACCGTGCCATTAATAACGCCCGAGTCAAAACCAAATAAAAAGCCACCAATAGCAGCCACGGCAGAGATAAATATTACGTAAAAAAGAGAGGTGTTTTCAGCTGTGTTGGCTGAGTGGGAAGGCGGTGTGTGCGTTGTCATTATGTGCCCTGAAAGTTAAATTAAATATAAAAGAGCATAATATCGTAAAGCGCTATGGCTGAATACATTTGTGCAGGTATAAAGATTTAAATACCTTTAAATTAAAGGTATTAGTCTAAAGGCGTTAGATTAAGTACTTTTAACTGAAGTACAGTTTTTTGAATAGCGCAGACTGAATCTCAATAAACAATGTGCTTTGTATGGGAAGTAGCTGTTGAATCAATATTACTGATCTGTACTTTTTGTTTTTTTGCAATTGCAAGACCTGTTCTGAGGTTAGGTAATTGTTTACAAGTGATTATTTGGTGGTTAAAGTGAAAATATTATAAAATAGGAACATCTGTCGGTCTAAAGTGACAGATGTAGTAGACTAAGTTGTTGCGTGTTAATAATTCAGAGTGTATCTAGAGACTTATATGGATGTAATTAAAATTAAGCAGGAAATATACGAGTCAATACTGTGTGGTGATGTTTCCACATCAGTAATTGAAAAACTTGTGAAGAGCGACGGCACATGTCTTCCGAAAGAATGTGAGCTTTGGGATTATAAAAAGACATTTGAGGACTCCAAAGATGCATACCTAAAAACACTGAAGTCAATTATCAGTTTCCACAATACTTTTGGTGGGTATATGATTTTTGGTGTAGACGAGGTTGAGAAAGATACAACGTTTATTCTTACTGGAGTCGAAAAGAACTTAATTGACCAGCAAAAGCTAAGGGGGCAGTTTGACCGACACTTTAACCAAAGACTCGATCTTACATACGTAGAGTTACTTATTTCTTCACCAGAAAATGATGTCCTTGTTGGTTTGCTACATATTCCTAAAAGAGAAAAACGAATTCATTCAATAGCAGCTATCAATGATGGTTCCAACTCGAAAGGGAAGGTGATATTAGAAAAGGATGCTGTTTATATAAGAAAAATGGATGAGTGTAAAAAAGTTGTTTCTCAATCTGATTTTGAATTCCTTGTGTCTGAAAGAGGCTTTAATCTTGAAGAAACTGAATCTAAGAATATAAGAAAAAATATAATCGAACATAACCTACCTGATAAAAACTTCATATGCCCACATTTTATCGGGAGATTTGAAATAATTCAGGAGTTATGGTCTTGGCTCTCAGATGATTTTCAATACACCAAGGTTTTAGCCGCAGATGGCGGTAAGGGGAAAACATCAATTGCGTATGAGTTTTCTCAGCTGATAATCAAGTCAGGAACTGAGTTGTTCGAACAAGTTATCTGGCTAACTGCAAAGAGACAGCAGTTTAAAGCCGCATATGATCAATACGTTGGTACACCAGAAACACACTATAAAGATCTTGAATCACTTCTTAAAGAAGTTTGTTTAAGAACAGGTTTTTTGCCTGAAGAAGTAAAAGAGTTCACTTTGCAACAATTGCAAAGATCTGCCAGAGATGGCTTAAATTTAATTCCATCGTTTATTGTTGTAGACGACATTGACTCAAACTCTCCCGAAGAGCAAAAGCGTATCATGGAGATTGCTCGTTCTATATCAAATACGTCATCTAGGGTTTTGATGACAACACGAGCCAACAATATTTATTCAAACGATTCTTCAATCATAGTGCCAGGACTAACTGGAGGTGAATATAAAGATCTTGTTGAATCTATGTGTGATTCTATTGGCCTTCAAATATTTAATGATAAAAATACTGAGAAGCTAAATATAGCTTCTGAGGGGTCACCATTATTTACCGAATCAATTCTAAGATTATGCAAGTTAGGACTTTCAGTAGATAACGCAATTATTGATTGGTCGGGAAAGAGTGGGGATGCGGTACGAGAAGCAGCATTGAGAAAAGAAGTTACTGAATTATCACCTGAGGCAATAAAAATTCTACTAACTATTAGTTATGTTGGCTCCTTGTCACGCAGCGAACTGCATCAGTATACTGATTTTGAAAATTCAGAAATCAATACGTCAATTGAGCAACTAGGGAACCTCTTTCTTATTAGTAGTATAGAGTTTATCGAAGAAGAACCAAGATTTGAGAGTACCTCATCTATAAGTAAATTAGTTCTTTCTATAGCAAATGATATAGTGCCAAATGCAGATGAATACATCGGTAGAATTAGAGAGATTTGTGAGGGTTTAGAGGCAAATTCACAGATTCACATACCAGAGGTTGGAGCAGCGGTTAGGCAATGCAACTCTCTTTTAAATGAAAAAAGGTATGATGATTCAAGAAATACGGCACGTTCACTGATAAGAAAACCACGATACAAAGAAAATAGTGATCTTTTCTTTATTCTTGCAAAGACTGACTATGAAGATCCTAGTGTTACTAATGAGGTTGCTAGAAAATCATTCTCTGATGCATTCATTAAGGGCCAAAGAAAGCTCGCATTTTTTGAAATGTGGTATCAAACAGAAGTTAATTATGGAAGTAGTAGCGCAATATTAGATGTTTGTAAAAATGCCCTTCATAGTTTAGGTAAATTTGATGCTCAATGGGGAGAGCGATATGTGTATGCAAGTTACAATCAAGCGAATAATGCTACAAGTTATGAAAATAAAATTCGCCATTTTGTTACCTGCTATGAGCATCTGTCTAAGTTAATAAAGATATCTAGAAAAGAAAAATGGGAGCAGTTTAAAGATCTGAGTATTGAGGTTGTTGATGCTATATGGGAAGAGTCTGTTAATAATTCTATGTATGAGGTCGCTGGTCGAGCAATCATAAATTCTGTAAACGGTGGAGATATTAGAAGTATAAACTTTAATAGAATGATCGAGGTATCTGAATTTTTTATGGACGATAAGTTAGTTTCAGAAGAGGCGTTTCGAGAACTTAGGGACAATCTTGAATGGGCATCTAAACTTATACGTGCTGGCTCTGGGAGCCGTGAGACGCTGGCTTTGAAGTTGGAGCAAACATATCGAAAAATTATAGCGTCGACGCGTAACAAGAAAATGCGGGTGTCAGCGTAGCTACACCTGATTTTGGCATTCAGGCTATAGAATTACTCTTTTTTTAAGAAAAACAGTCTGTTTTATGGATTCCAAAGAATGCATAACTTAATGTTTTGAAAACGTTTAGAGTTAATTGCAGAAACTCATTATTTAATTGAATTTGGCTGTTGGAGTTATTCTGTAGCCTCGTTATGTTTAGGTGGCCCTACGTGAGAATAATTGATGAAAAACCTTGGAGTTGGACTCTATATGAGCATGATGATGAGTATTTCTTGTCTGTGATGTGTGGTTCTGTCGGGTTATATAGTCGAGATATCATTTTAAGCGTTGATGAAACTGAGTGTTATCTAACCCGAGGAATTGACGAGATAATTGAAATGGCAAAGATAATTTCTTTTAGCCCCCAAAAGTTTAAATCCAGGCATATTGTTGGCTTTCATGAAAAACTCGCTGCTATAGTTGCAGATGAAAAACCTCGAAATTATTTTGAAAATAAAACCTAACAAGTTGTCCGCTTATCAACGCTAATCCACAACTAGTATGAAAAGTATTTTGAGCACTATTTATAGTGCTAAATCCTCCCCAGTCTCTGTCTTACACCTCAAAGTTCTCAAAGTACTCTTTTTGTAGCTCTATAGTCAGTGCTTTAGGGCGAATGCCTTGTACTAGGCTGTATACTTCTTCTTTTGTGTAACCTGTCGAATTTAAAATAAGCGCAGCGACCAACCCTGTACCGCCTTTGCAATGTATGGTAATGGTTTGTTTGTGTTGTATGGCCTGTAGTATGTCGGTTTTGTGGGTGTTCCAGCTTGATGTAAAAGGTTGTTTGGGTGCTTCGTCGTCATTTATAGGTAAATGAAACCAGGTTATATCGTGCTTATTGCACTCACTATTAATTGTTTCTACGTTGTTTTTTTCAAGTTCTTTTTGCGACATAAGCGACAGCAGCACGTTAGCGCCAGCAGCTTTTAATGTGGCGATTGAATCCGCTAAGTTTTGTGTTTTTGTACTGGGGCCTGTTTATCTTTCGAGGTTAATTTTGCAGCAGTATGTTTGGTATTTAGGCAAGGAAGAGCTTATGTAGTGTGGTTGTTCCCCATAAATAGGCGATAACGCAGTATAAATGCCAAACATGCGCTGCCCGAAGGGTTCTGCCTAGGGGGGATTGACTCTTTGTTGCTCGGCTTTTACTTAGCCCACTAGGTTACAAGCCTCGCGCCGCGATTAAATCCCCCCTAGATTGAACAAATTTAATCCTGAAAGGTCAGCAGGCCCTGAGCAAGGCGTAAAAATAATATTTGCGCCGTTGTTGAGTGATAAAACATCGTACGGATGCGCGCTCATGGTAAGTCCTTTATTTTTAATGAATTTGCTTTAATAAGCTCACTATAGCGTGTTTTAGTTACAAGTTTAAGATTGAATAATAAGCGCAAATACTAGATACTGTTTTTATATACAGTTGTGGCGATATTATGAAAAAAGAATTACCAGCAAAATACTATTTAGCGCATTTTAAAGAGCTTATTGAGTTTGTAACAAGTAAATGTATGCATTTACTTGAGCCTAAACATAGTGAATTTATTAGTAAAATTAACCAGCTAGATGAGCAAAGCCAGTGCATGTTGGCGCGGGTGTATTCGCGCAAGCCTTATTTGGTGCAGGCGCAATCGCTTAATTATGAAGAAATAACATCGCCGCATCAGGCTATTTATACGCTAAAAAAAGCGGGCATTTTATTTGAGCCAAACGAGCAGCATTATTCGCAGCTTTTAGCGCACTTAACCAAACCTTCTTTGGTTGAGTTACTAAGTAATTACGACGAGCAAATAAGCTTTAAAAAGAGCGCCGCTAAAAGCGCGCTGGTGGATATTGCGCGTGAGTTTTTTAAGGAATGCCCACAAGAGCTTGCGCCACTTTATAGCCAGTATGTAATTAATAATCGCAATGACTACTACGAGTATTTTGAGTTTTTATTTGCAGGCAAACTAAGCGGTGGTGATGTAAATCATCAAAATCGTTTTGTAATGCGAGACTTAGGCTTAACCGCTACGCGCGAAGGACACAGTGAGAGCTTGTCACGCTTTGAAACACTTGACGAAGCACAATCAAACTATTTACTAAACCGTTACCGGTTAGCATTTAAAAATATTACAGATGAGAGTGATTACGTTGCTTTAGCGTCGCAGGTTTTAGTGCAAGCTGCACATGGTGCCATTGCCGTTGTATTAAAAAACAAATTATTAGTTAGGCTTTATAGGCAGCTAAAAACAGTTGATAGCGAACTTGCTTTTAGCTTACTAGAAGGGTGCGCGGATGATAGCGAAGCACAAGAAATTCAAATAAGAGAGCAATACAGGCTTGGCAATAAAGAGTGGGTAAAAGCTCGATTAGAAGCCATTATCGAAAACCCGCTCACTGATGATTTACTGTATTTTGCTGACGATTTTTTAATGCGTAAGTTTAATAAAAAAACACGTTCTCGTTTAAGTGCCATGCTTGCCAACACTCAGTGCGTGTTAGAAATAGATGAACTGTACCGAGGTGAAGTAGAGCAGGGCGTAAACGATTATTATACTCGCCAAGGTATGGCTGTATTTAATACCGAAAACACGCTTTGGCAAAGTTTGTTTGGTTTAGTATTTTGGCATGAGTTATTTGTGGAGTCGCCTTATCCGCCATGCAATGAGTTTGATATTTATCCGCAAGTATTAAGACTTGGTAATTTTTATGAAGCGCAATACGCGCAAATTAATGAGCGTTTAGCGCAGTGCCAAACGTCGCAAGCATTACTTAATTTAGTATGCAAAAATGCAGCGCAATACTTTGAGCAGCCTAACGGTTTGTTTAGATGGCGCAGCAATTTATTAGAGCCGTTAGAAGCGCTTATTTTAAACAGCCCTATTAAGGCACTAATTGCGCACTTAACAGCCATGAGCAAACATTATTTACAGCTAAAAGACGGCTACCCCGACTTAATGGTAATTAATAATGGCCAAGTACATTTTGAAGAGGTAAAAGCACCGGGCGACAAACTTAGACGCAACCAACTAACCACTATTGATAATTTAAAAAATGTGGGCTTTACGGTACATATTGCTGCAGTTAAATGGTTTGTAGATCCACACCGTATTTACAGTGTGGTCGATATAGAAACCACAGGCGGCTTAAAAGGCGGTAACCGTATTACCGAAATAGGCCTTGTAAAAGTGCAGCACGGTAAAGTAATTGATACTTGGACAAGCTTAGTTAACCCCGAGCGCCATATACCTGGATTTATAACGTCACTAACTGGCATAAGCGATAGCATGGTACGCAACGCGCCTGTATTTGCCGATATAGCCAAGCCGCTATTAGATAAACTCGCAGGCAGTATTTTTGTAGCCCATAACGTTAATTTTGATTACGGTTTTATTAAAAAAGAATGCGAGATGGCAGGGCACTTTTTTAAAATGCCAAAAATGTGCACCGTGGTTGAATCGCGCAAAGCGTTTAAAGGCTTAAAGTCGTATTCGCTTGGTAACCTTAGTACGCATTTTAATTTAAATTTAACTAGCCATCACCGCGCATTGGCTGATGCCACTGCCACTGCCGAGTTACTATTACTTATTCAGGAATCCCAAAGTAGTGAATAAGCAGTAAATCTTAACTTAAGGAGTAGTATAAATTAAAAGTACTTAGCTTGTTTTAGCTAAGTGCTTTTTTCGTGGTAAAAATCCAGTTACAAGCATAGTGCCTACAATTACAAATAGTGCGCCTAGTAATGTATTTGGCCCTATTTGCTCATCTAAAAATAAATGCCCCCAAAATATGCCAAATAATGGAATTAAAAATGTAACCGTGAGTGCTGAGGTTGGGCCAATATCGTCGATTAATTTAAAAAATAAAATATAAGCAAGGGCGGTACATACTACGCCCAGTACTAATACACCTAGCATAATGTTGGTGCTTGGTATTTCTCGTATTGGCATAAATAAGATAAGCGGTAATACCATAAAGCTCGAAGCCCACATTGAGCCATGGGCATTATCGAATGGGGCCAGTTTAGGCGCATTTTTAGTGTAATGCGATGCAATGGCATAGCAAAGTGAAGCACTCAATGCAGCGACTATAGCCATTATTGATTGGCTATTTAATACAAAATGATTTTGCCCAACGAGTATTGCAACGCCTATTAAGCCAAGTAGTAAACCAAGCACCATACTTTTATTGGGCTTTGTTTTCGTCCATAAAATTCCAACGACAACACCCCATATTGGTGTTGTAGAATTTAAAATTGAGAGTGTGGATGCACTAATAGTTTGGGCTGCGTAAGCAAAAAATAAAAATGGAAGAGCAGAATTAAACGCGCCTATAATAAAAAAGTGTTTTTTATGTTGGACAAACGCTAAGCGGCGTTTTAAATACAAAGCAACAATAAATAAAGTAACTGCAGCAAAGCCTACTCTAAACTCAATTAATACCGCAGGCCCCAAGCTGTTAGCTGCCATTCGCATAAATAAAAAAGAAGCGCCCCATATAGCGGCCAGAAAAAATAATCGCAGTAAGCTTGCTAAGGTCATGATAGTATTTTAATTATGCTGATTGGTTTTTAGAATAACAGGGTTTATAAAAAGTGTAAGCCATATTCGGAACTGGCATATAAAAATAATAAATTAAGGATAAGAATGAAAACGTTCTCAGTAGTTTCTATGGTATTTATCACTTTTTTGGGTGGATGTAATTCAAGCCCAATCAACCTTTACAGTGATACCACCATGAAAAAGAATGAATACAATGGTATTAAAGCGTATCGAAAAGGACAGTTTGAAGCCGCTTTCAATTATTTAAAAGAGCCTGCTGGGCTAGGCTATAAAAGCGCACAATACACGTTGGCGTTTATGTTTTTGAAAGGCCAATACTTGGAGCAATCTACTAAACTAGGGATGGGCTGGCTAGGTGTTGCAAAAGAAGCGAGGGTTGAAAATTGGTCTACGCAATACGATGTATTTTACAGTGCAGCGACTATGCAGCAAAAACAACAAATAGACGAAACAGTTGCGTTGTATATAACGCAATTTGGCGTTAAAGCACAAAATATGACCTGTCGGCGTTCAACTTCGCCTAGGCGTACATTTGGTGAAGTTAAAATTGATTGCACTAAGCATGAAGGTAGCGTTACCGAGCACGACATACAAATAATAGAATAGAGTTATGGCTTTTCTAGCTTTTTTTCAAAGTCGCTTTTAACAATATCGAGTGCTTTTAAGACCTCTTCTGGAGCAACATCGTGTTGCTCTAGTATCATAATTAAATCTACTGCAAGTTTAATATGTGTAGGGGCTTGATCAAGTGGGCTTGTCATTTAACTCTTTCTTTTTTGATATTTGGCTAATGGCAACATTTATTGCTGTTTGTACACGTTGTTCCATATGTATGCGTTCTGATTGCGGTAAATAAAACGCCATATCTACATCGTAGCGAATATATCGTGGCGGGAGCTGATTTAGTACCGTACAACAAAAGTCAGCCATTACATCTTCACCATATTTTTCATCAAGTTTAAGTTTGATAATTTCTTCAACTACAATCTTTTCGTAATAGTTGTGTATGTCTTCGTGTAATCGCATATTCCCACCGCTTTAAAATAATCCGTTTAACTGAGTCTATACTAAGGCTTACTATAAATCGATAGCGGCTTTAAATAGTTGTTTATGAACATTAATTAGTGAACTCAAATTACGCTGATAACCGCCACCTAAAGCGCACATTAGTGGGGTTTGATGTTGCTTACAGAAGTTGAGAATAAACAAGTCGCGCTCATATACGCCATTGAGCGATACATCAAACAAGCCTAACTCGTCTTTTGTGTAAATATCAGCACCTGCATTATACAAAATAATATCGGGGTTATGAATACGCACGCAAAAATCGAGTGCTTGCTCTAATGTAGCAAGGTACTCAGCGTCGGTTGTTTTAGCGGGCAATGCAAAATCGTAGGTGGACTCTTGCTTATTACGAGGAAAATTTTGTTCACAATGAATTGAGCAGGTAATAATTTGGTCATGGTTTTGAGTGATTTGTGCTGTGCCATCGCCTTGGTGTACGTCGCAATCAAAAATTAAAACAGTGTCGGCTTGCTCTGTATTTATTAAATGTGCTGCTGCAATAGCTAGATCGTTAAAAATACAAAAACCGCTACCGTAATCACTGTATGCATGATGATAGCCACCACTTAAATTAGCCGAAAAACCATGTTTTAGCGCGTGTTCACAACTTTGGATGCTTGCCCCAACTGATAGTAATGTGCGCTCTACCAATTCATTTGAATAAGGAAAGCCCATTTTTTTTATGGCTTTATTGCTAAGCGTGCCGTTTAAAAAGTTATTTATATAAGTTTGATTATGACATAGCGAAAGTTGAGATTTGGTTACTTTTTTAGGCTCTTGAAAGTGAATAGCCGAAACACTTAGATTTTCTATTTCGGTTTTAAGTAACTTATACTTTTGAATAGGGAATCGATGACGTTCTGGGAGTATAAGGTCTGAATACAAAGGATGATAATAAAGCTGCATAGTAAAGTTCGGCTTAACGCAGCTGCTGTTTTTCTACTTGTTGTATTTTGTCCTCAGTGGCAGAAATTGCTTTTCTACAGCGACCTAAACGAGCATGTGTGCTTAATATTTCAAGGTTAAGCTTTTGTGCTTTAGCTGGCGAGGCTTTATCCATTTGCATTTTTCGCTCTTCAATCATGAGCACTAAACGGCGTTCAAACTCATGGTTTTGTTTTAATTCGTCGTAAAGCTCGTGCGATGATTGCATTATTTTTTGTACCGCTTGCTTATAAACGGTTTGCTTAGGGCGGGGTTTATAATGACTTTTATTTTCTTTAACCCAAATAGGTGTTGATTTAATAACGTTAAATACGGCTTGTACCTGAGTACTTATACGTTCAAGTGCATAAGTGTAAGCATGGCGATGATCGCTTGGTGGTAACCTTGATACTTCGTCTTCTATTTCTATTACGTAATCGGCTAGGTTCATACTCTTTGTACTAAAAACTGCGCGGTCAAACAAGCTAGGTTGCGCTTGCATGTAACGATTTTTAGAAAAAAGTTTAGCTTTATCAAATTGCTCAGCTTGTTGTTTTAGCGTTGCAACTTGTTGGCGTAGTTTATCTAAAGCTGTAGGGTGCATATTAAAAGTAAGCCTCGTAAATTAGTTTTAATGCTAAAAGTATAACCATAGTATTAAATACAGGGCGAATAAATTTACTACCAAAACGTATTGCTGAATGTGCTCCAAACCATGCGCCTAGCATAATAAAAAAGCCCATTGTTATGCCAAGTAAAAAATTTACATGGCCGAGTGCTACAAAGGTGATGAGCGATATAAAATTAGAAACAAAGTTCATTGAACGCGCTAAACCACAATTGAGTAGCAAGTTCATTTTATAAAGCATGCCATTAGAAGCGGTCCAAAATGTCCCCGTACCTGGGCCTGCTAAACCATCAAAAAAGCCTAATGCTAAACCCTGTAGCCATTGTTTTATTTTCATCGCTTTGTTTAGTTTAGGGAGCTCATCGCCTTCAGTGGTACTTAAATTACCAAATAAGCTATAAGCGGCAACTAAAATAATAATAATGGGGAGTAGTTTGTTTAAAAAATCGATACTTAAATGATCAACAATAACAGTACCTATCAATGCACCTATTGCGGTAGCAATAATAGAGGCAGCCCAAAACTTTGGACTAAATAAGTTCTTTTTATAATAAGTATAGCTTGCCGTTAACGAGCCAAAACTTGCTGCTAGTTTATTGGTGCCTAGTGTTAAATGCGGAGGTAAGCCTGCAGTTAATAAAGCGGGCACAGTTAACATGCCACCGCCACCGGCGATAGCGTCTATAAAACCTGCGGCAAGTGCAACAGCACATAAAACAGCCCAGGTTGTTGGATCGAGTGCGAGTTCAAACATTAATAATCTATTTGTCTTTTAAAAGGTGGTAGGGTGTCGAGCATGGCTTTACCGTATCGCTTAGTTACTAAGCGTCTATCGAGAATAGTAATACAGCCTTCATCACTCTCTTTTCGCAGCAGTCTACCACAGCTTTGTACCAATTTCTTAGCGGCGTCTGGCACGGTAATCGTTAAAAACGGGTTGCCGCCTTTGCTTTGTACAAATTCTGCTTGCGCTTCTTCTATAGGCGAAGTAGGTACAGCAAACGGGATTTTAGTAATTATTAAGTTCTCTAAATATTTCCCTGGTAAATCAAGACCTTCTGAAAGGCTTTGTGTTCCAAATAAAATACTGCCTTTGCCTTCGTCTACATTTTTGGTGTGTAACTTAAGTAAAGCTTCTCGCGACATCTCACCTTGTACTAATAAGTTAAAACCTTTTGTTCTAAGAAACTTTGTTACATGGTCCATTTGCCAGTAAGAAGCGAACAATACAAGGTTCGCTTTTTTATCATTTAGGTACTCTGGTAAAGTTTTAGCTAGGTGATCACTAAAGTCTTTATCGGTAGGTTCTACTTTAGATACCGGAATACGTAAAGTGGCTTGTTTTGGGTAGTCAAAAGGAGAAGGTACTTTAATAAATTTAACGCCTTCTTCTTTGGCAAGCCCTGTTTCGTAAGCAAAGTGATCAAATGAGCCGAGTGCACTTAATGTAGCAGAACACAAAACAGCACCTGCGCATTCGCGCCATAATTTATCTTTTAGGTAGTAACCGACCTCAATAGGGCAGTCGCTTAATAAGTGATCGTGATGGCTTTTGTATTCAAGGCGTTTTATCCACCGTGCATGCGGAGCACCTTCACCTTTTTTAGCGTAACTAAACCAAAGTTTGTTTAGCTGCTCTAATCGGTTTATGTATTGCCCGCTTTCGCCTAGTATTGGGTCGGCAACGTAAGGTTTTATGTCGCCGTCACTTACATCTTGGGTGAGTGTGTCGTGCATTTTGTTTAAGCAGCGCAGCGCATCTTGCGTGGCTTCGCTTATGTCTTTTGCTTTACTGTGCAGTGACTCTGGAATTTCACCGTGTTCAAAGCGATAAGTATCGTCTTTTGAGTATTCAAAGTCGGCATTATCAAGAATATCGCGAACTACTTTTAAATCTTTATTCGCGTCATTAATGCTGTCGCAAAGTTTAAAGTTTTGCCCAATAGCTCTTTGTCCCACTAAAACCTTCGCCATTTTCCCGCTAAACTTGGTGAGCTTATCAAGCCATTCTATCGTGCCTTTAATTGTGGCAGCAGCCGATGAAAAATCGCGAGTTATATGTGCTAAATGATGCGCTTCATCAATAACGTAAATGGTGTTGTCGGGCTCTGGTAAAATTTTACCACCGCCTAGGTCTAAATCGGCAAGTAATAAAGAGTGGTTAATTACCAGCACATCCATTTGCATTAATTGATTACGAGCAAGCTGAAACGGACACGTTTGATGGGCCTTCATTTGGCGCTGGCACGAATGTTTATCGCACGCTATTAAGTTCCACACTCTATCGGGTACGGTATCGGCCCAGCTGTCTCTATCGCCTTGCCATTTTTTATTCACATAGGCGTTATATAGCTCATTCAAACATTTGGTTTCCATTGCGCTCAATGGTGAAGTAAGCGTTGGCATAAAGTCCATTTGTGTTTGGCTATCGCCGTTTACAGCATTATGTAATTTGTGGGCACAAATATAACGATGGCGACCTTTTACCAAATCAAATTTAAAGTCGAGGCCTGAATGCTTTTTAAAAAATGGGAGTTCTTTCGCTATTAATTGTTCTTGCAGTGCAACGGTTGCGGTAGAAATAACGAGCTTCTTTTTTTGCGCTAAGGCAAGCGGTAATGCGCCTAAACAATAGGCAAGAGACTTACCGGTACCGGTGCCTGCTTCAATTACGCAAATACGCTGCTTTTTATGGTATTCGCCAGCAAGCGTTTTTGCTATTTCGGCTACAAGGTAGTTTTGACTGCTACGAGGGCGATAATCGTTTAGGTTGCTAGCCACATGCTGGTGTACTTGCCTAATTGTTTTTTTTAGTGAGTCAGAAAGCATGGGATGATTTACCTAAAGTATGTATATAATTACAGTGCTATGGATTTTAGAGTTATAAGGGTGTAACTACAAGAAGTGATGAGATTAATTTAGCAAATAAAGTATCTGAGTGTTTATTTAGGTTGAATGTATGGCTTTAAAGCATTTTGAATTAAGTAAAAACTTACATATATATGAATAAGGTTTAGTAATAATGTACTTAACAGCCGGTTTTATTGTTTCTTCTCATGCTTATGATACTGCTAACGGCATCTGCTACGAAGCGTGGTTTTGTAGTGATAAAGGGCCTATAAAAACAGTATCAGCTAACGAAAATGCGCTGTTTTTTATCAAAAGTAAAGATGCTGAAATAGCGCATAAAATATTAGCAGCTGAGTCACTTATCTTTAATATTAAAAGTCTTGAGTTAAAAAACTTTCAGCAAGAAGATATGTCGGCCTGTTACTTCAAATCACTAAAGCATTTTTATTCTGCTGCTAAAGCTTTAAAGCAACGTGGAGTTGTATTATTTGAAGAAGATATTCGACCAATAGAGCGCTATTTAATGGAGCGCTTTATAAAAGGAGGTGCTTGGGTAACGGGTAATGTTTTTTATCAAAATGGTTATACATTAGTAACAGAGGCAAAATTAAAAGCAAATGATGAGTATTCCCCAACTCTTAATAAGCTCTCGTTAGACATTGAATGTAACGAAAGTGGCGTTTTGTTTTCTGTTGGACTTGTGGGCTGTAATTTAGACTGTGTTTTAATGATTGGCGAGCCAGATAGAGAAGCTGAAAACCTAGAGTTTGATATTATTTGGTGTGTAGATGAGGCTGAGCTCTTAAAGGGATTGGAGCATTTTATTAAGCTTAGCGATCCTGATGTCATAATTGGCTGGAATGTAATTGAGTTCGATTTTTCGGTTATTCATGAAAGAGCTGAAGCACTAGGCATTAAGTTATTACTGGGTAGGGGAGATCAACCTTTATATGTTCGCAAAGGACACTTTACTCGAGTATCGATCCCTGGGCGATGTGTGGTTGATGGAATAGACACTTTAAAAAATGGTACATATAGCTTTGAGAGTTTTTCTTTAGCTAACGTTTCAAATCAAGTGTTGGGTGAGTCCAAATTAATCGACACGGCTAATAGTCTACAGGAAATTATTAGGCAATTTAATGAAGATAAGCTTTCTTTAGCAAAATATAATCGACAAGATTGTATTTTGGTAAATAAAATTTTTGATAAATTAAAGCTACTCGATTTTTCTATTATAAGAACAAAGCTCACAGGATTAGAGCTTGAAAAAAAGGGCGGCTCTGTCGCTGCTTTTATTAATATGTATTTACCACTACTGCATCGCAGCGGTTATGTTGCCCCTAATATGGGCGATCATGGACTTACATTTGAAAGCCCTGGCGGTTATGTAATGGAGTCTATTCCTGGGCTTTATAAAAATGTCATTGTTTTAGATTTTAAAAGCTTGTACCCCAGTATTATGCAAACTTTCTACATTGATCCACTCGGACTGATAGAAGGTTTAAAAAATCCAAACCAAAGTGTGCAGGGTTTTAATGAAGCCCTATTCTCGCGAGACAAGCATCACTTACCTTTACTTGTTAAAAGCTTAGCGTCCCAAAGGCAGCTCGCCAAAGACAATCAAGATCAAATGCTTTCTCAAGCAATAAAAATAATAATGAATAGCTTATATGGTGTTTTAGGCTCAAAAGGGTGCAGGTTTTACGATCCTAGGTTATCTAGCTCTATTACGTTAAGAGGGCACGAAATAATGCTACAAACTAAAAAATGGATAGAAGAGCTTGGTTATAGCGTTATTTATGGTGATACCGATTCTACATTTATTAAGTTGGATGATGATTTAACCCACGACGAGTGTAATGAAATTGGTGTGTTTTTAGCTAAAAAGATAACTATAGATTGGATTAACGAGATTAAACAAACGCACAACTTAACAAGTCATTTAGAAATAGAATTTGAATCTCTTTATAGCCCTTTCTTTTTGCCAACCATAAGGGGGAAGCTAGTTGGCTCTAAAAAGCGCTATGTCGGTAAATTAATTAAACCAAACGAATCAAAACTAGTATTTAAAGGATTAGAAATAGTAAGAAGTGATTGGACTAAACTTGCTCAACAATTCCAGTTCGACCTATTTACTAGTCTTTTTGATGGAAATTTAAATATAAATGACCTTGTTAAAGACTATACAACAAAGTTATACCAAGGTGATTTTGATCATTTACTCATTTTTAAAAAGAGATTAGGTCAAAACTTAATCGATTATAAGAAAAATATCCCCCCTCATGTTCAAGCAGTTAAAAAACACCAGAAAAAAAAGAGCGAATTTACGGTCAATAGAGGTGAATTTGTTACATTTGTTTACACAACTGCTGGAGTTGAACTGTATCAAGGCTTTCATAGCTATGACTATTCAATTTATGTAGAAAAACAGATTGTACCGTTATTTGAAATGGTTGATCTTATTTCGCACTCAAGTGTTTCTTTTGGGTTAAATTTACAAGAGAAACTTTTTTAATAACACCATAAATAGCAACATATCTGTGTTTTCATACTGTCCACATCTTATTTATTCTAGTTTATTGCGATTTTAATTATTATATTCGCAAATATTTCTTTTTCCGCAAAGGTTTGTTAACTTTTTGTTGGCTTTTTGGTGGTTTTTGTTTATTGTTTGCCTTGGTTACTGTTAATCTTATGTAACTAAAATAATTAAATAATGATTACTACTATAAAGTAGTGACACCAGGGAGAATCAAATGTTAAACAATCAAGTAGCTAAAGCAGTGCGTGTCGCACTTGCATTTGGTGCAGCTTCAACAGCTGTATTTTCAGGTAATACAATGGCAGCCGAAGGCGCCGATAAAGTAGAAAGAATTGAAGTAACTGGTTCACGTATCAAAAGAACTGATATGGAAGGTGCGAATCCAGTACAAATATTAACACGCGATGACCTAATTGCTTCAGGTATTGGTAACGTAGGTGACATTCTTCAAGAAATTCCTTCAGTTGCTGGTGCGGGTACTAATGCTTCTGTCAATAATGGTGGCTCAGGCGCGGTGCGTGTATCTTTACGCGGTTTGGGTTCTTCAAGAACGCTAGTATTATTAAATGGCCGTAGAATGGTTGCGTCGGGTAGCGGTGCAAACTCTTCTGTAGATTTAAGTACAATCCCTACAGCAATTATCAAGCGAGTTGAAATTCTAAAAGACGGTGCTTCTGCAATTTACGGTTCAGATGCTATTGGCGGTGTAGTTAACGTTATTACACGTAATGATTTTGAAGGTTTTGAAGCTACAGCAAGTTACGATGCTTCGACACATGGCGGTGATGGCGAAACTAAAAGCTACGATTTTACTGTAGGTTTAGCAAGCGATAAAGGCAGCGTGGTAGCTAGTGCATATTACGTTCAGCAGGGTTCTCAGTCTTCTGGTGATAGAGATTGGTCTAAATTTTCTTTAGACATGGATCATACAGGTGAGCTTTCTAAAGGTGGTTCTTCAGCTCCACCATGGGGTCGTTACAACGGTATTGATGGTTCAGTAGCTGGTGAAGATTGTTCTTCTTTTACTCACGGTGCAGCTAATGGTCCTGGTCAATCAGATCCAAGCGATTTTTCTAATCCAACTGGTTATGATTGTTGGGATTGGGATAAAGATACTTACAACTTTGCGCCTGTAAACTTTCACTTAACTCCGGCTGAGCGATATGGCGTATTTGTTCAGAGTAACTATGAGTTTTCTGATCATGTTCGTTTCTTTTCAGAAGTTAGTTTAAACCGCCGTATTTCAGATACTAAGCTTGCTCCATTACCTCTAGCACCACTTGCGTTCTTTGGTGTGACAAATGCAAATTATTCTGCAGATAACTACTATAACCAACAATTTGGTCCTAAAGACAGAAATGGTGACTCAGTTGAGATTTCTGATTGGCGCCGTCGTATGGTTGAAACTGGTGGTCGAGATACTCAATTTCGCGTAGATACAGTTCGCGCAGTAGTTGGTTTTGAAGGCGATATCAATGACGATTGGGGTTATGAAGTTTCATACATCTTTGGTTCAAGTGATTCTACAACTAAACGAGCTGGTGGCGTAAACTTTGAAAAAGTTTCACAAGCCGTAGGTCCTTCATTCCAAGACGTTGACGGTAGCATTGTATGTGGAACTGTAGATGATCCTATCGCTGGTTGTACATCATTAAATGTATTTGGTATCCCAGGAACTGATACTCAAGTTACTCAAGAAATGTTAGATTTTATTTCGTTTGAAGCTCACGATTTTGGTTCAAACGAACAGCAAATTATTAGTGGTAGTGTGTTTGGTAGTGCATTTGAATTACCAGCAGGTAGTTTAGGTATGGCATTTGGTCTAGAACATCGTGAAGAGAAAGGTGGTGATTTCCCTGATGCACTAATAGCATTAGGAATTACATCTGGATCTAGCCGTCAAGAAACATCAGGCAGCTACACTGTAGATGAGGCTTATGCTGAGTTTAATGTACCGCTTTTATATGACGCACCTTTTGCAAAAGTATTAGAGCTAGATTTAGCAATTCGTTATTCTGATTATGATACTTTTGGCGATACTACAAACCATAAAGTAGGAATTAAATGGTCTCCTATGGACGGCCTTATGTTCCGAGGAACATCATCTACTGCATTTAGAGCACCTTCAACTTCTGATTTATTCTCTGGCGCATCAGATAATAGCCCTGAAGTTTCGGACCCGTGTGCTACTAACCCTACATCATTCTGTATAGCTGACGGCGTACCAGCAGCTGGTTTTGAACCTATTGGTGACCAATTATCTTCTACTCTTGGTGGTAACCCAGAGTTGCAACCAGAAGAAGCTGATATATTTACAGTTGGTGTAGTTTATAGCCCTGAGTTTGTTGATGGTTTATCTTTCACAATCGATTACTGGGATATCGAGCTGGAAAATGCAATTAGCTCTGTAGGCGAGCAGTTAATTTTAAACAAGTGTGCTGAAAGCGGTACATACTGTGATCAAATAACTCGTTATACATCAGGTATTTTAGCTGGTAACTCAAGTGACATTGATAACAGAAACATAAATGTTGGTGGTGTAGAGTCATCTGGTTACGACTTTAATGTTGCTTATACAACTGATACGTCAATTGGTTCATTATCAGCAAGCTTAGATGCAACTTACTATGACGACTACACAATAACTCAAGCCGACGGTTCAACACTTCAAAATGCTGGCTACTACCGCCGAAATAGTGGTGATGGTAACTTCCCTGAGTGGAAAACTAACTTCAATGTATCGTTAGCTCAAGAGAATTGGTCTGCAACTTATGCATTGCGTTACATTGGTGAAGTTGAAGAAAACTTTACAAATATTGACCCTGATGATTTAGCTGATGTTAACTCTTCATTTAGAACTGAAGCCGTTAATATCGGTGGTACTCTTGATTCTTATGATGTTATTAGAACCGTTGACTCACAAGTAATACACAATGTTCGCTTTAGTTACTTCCTTGATAACTACACAGCTACTGTTGGTATTAATAACGTATTTGATGAAGATCCTCCGTATGCAGCAACAGGGTTTAACGATAATACAGACCCTCGTACTTACAATACAACTGGTCGTCATATATTCTTGACTCTTAACGCTAAGTTCTAGAGTTCAGAAAAACAATAATAAAGCGCTAATATTTATAATATTAGCGCTTTTACTTTAAGGGAATAAAATGAAAAAGCTAATCGTAATAATCATTTCAAGTTTACTATTTTTATCTGGTTGTAGTTCACTGAGTGAAGACTCTCTAAGCAGTAATGAAAATATGGTATGCGAAAAAATAGCGGTGACAGGTAGTAATATTAAAAAGCGTACATGCATGTCAAAAGAGTTGGCAGAAGAAAGACGCAAAAAAAACCAAGAGGCAATGAGAGAAATTAACAAAAGAGGAAATATTTACCAAGATAGGAACTAATTTTACTACTAAGTTTAATTGCAATACTTTAACTTATGTTTGAAATCTTGATGTGTTAGTACTAATAATAATACGGACAGGTTATCTATATTAAGTAAACTATTTGCTATTAAACTTACCCCTCCTCCAGGCTACATTATTTCATTGAATTTCGACTATCTGCCAAACCTTGTCAACGTGGTAACTTTGTATTTAGTTGGTGTTTTCTCGTATTTCAATAACGTATGTTTTACAAAAATATTATATGTTATTTATCTCTTCGTGAAATTAAGTGTTTGATTTAATGGCAATAAGTTTTTTAAGTGTTTGTCGTGATTTATAATTCATAGCTTATTTATTCTGAGTAACCATAAACTTTAGTTGTTCTATTTCTAGCGATAATCATTGTAGAGGCTCCCGGCAAAAGTATCTGTAAATATGAATATAGAGGGTATCCCGCATTACACTTAATAGGGGGCAACTCTTCTTAAGTACATTCAATATTAACAGTTAAGGCCGTATCAAATACATGTAGCTTATCTGATAATTTTGGATGTTTTAACTTTGATTTACCGGTTAATGTGATACTCAAGTGAATGTTATCAAATTAGTAAATAAAGAGATGATTTCAATATCATTAGAACAAGCCTTAAGAAGTAATATTGGCCAGTTAATAACCAAATGTTCAAGCACTACCTTCACAATTGAGTTCATAATTTCCTCTCATTAAACAAACACTCATCAGTCGATGCTCTTTTCGAGTATAAAAATGATAATGAACATTTTTTACGACATATTAAAGAAAGTTTATTTATGATTTGCAGCTGGCTAGCTCAATAAATCAGGTTAAACACGATGTAGGCCAAATTACAAAATAATATAACCAAACTTATAATCTGACATGTGTACCCAATAGTTCTAAACTGAATTTTTCAAACAAATTAAATGCAGGCAGTAGTAGGTATTTACATAAAAGCCACACAGGTAGCTTGGTTATAATCTGCTTATCCTAAAAAGATCAGGATAAAATTTAAGTGACTACTTCAAAAGGTTTTTTCCACATATCTAAGTTAAAAAACATAAAATTTACAACTCAGATTGCAAAATAAGGAAGGAGTAAGTAATTATGTATGTTTACACATTAATTGGGTCCATTCCTATAATAAATTTTACAAGCATACTATAAGTCATATACTCGAAAAGACTAAAGTAATCGCATATATATCTTATTGTTAAGGTATAAAAGTGAGGTTATCTAATTGATAGTAAAGTTTTTTTTATTTCACCTTACATAAAAGAGACACTTTTTTAAACCTGCAGCTTTAGATATTTCTACTAAATATGAATGTTTTTATATATTTTAGTGATGCTTTGTTACAAATCTTTACAAACATTCAAGTTATTGTTATTAAAGTATTTTATTTTAAGGTGATATAAGCTTTAAATATACACATATTACTTTTTCAATAAAATCAGCTGCTTACTGTTGATTTTAATGTAATGGTGAAAGATACATTTGTTATTTTTGCTGGTTTAAAGTTAATAATGTGTTGACCTCTTTGTTTCTCTAGTACTATCATCCGTCACACAATAAAGTCCTACTGTACCTTCATATAGGCATTTTTAGTCTTATTAAGTGGCTTTATTGCGCATTAATTTTAAAAATTAAGCATAAATAATAAAATAGTATTCTAGGGAGAATCAAATGTTAAACAATAAAATTTCAAAGGCAGTTCGCTTAGCGATTGCTTTTGGTACAGCATCAACGGCTGTTTTCGCTGCAAATTCAATTGCGGCAGAAGAAGGCGTTGAAAAAGTAGAACGTATAGAGGTTACAGGCTCGCGTATTAAGCGTTTTTCAGAGGTTTCACCTACTCCTGTAACTACAATTACTGGCGAAGAGCTATCTAATGCCGGCATCACAAACATATCAGATTTGTTACAAAAGCTGCCTTCATCTGGCGTAGGCTCTGCACCTACAACAACTACTAACACTATTTTTGGTGCGGGTATAAATACTACAGATCTTCGTCAGCTTGGAGAAGGTCGTACTTTAGTACTTGTAAACGGTCGTCGATACGTAGGTGCTTCTGTAGATAATCCTGCGGTAGATTTAAACGGCATTCCGACTGAAATGATTGAACGTATGGATATTGTTCATGGCGGCGCGTCAGCAGTTTACGGTTCAGATGCAATTGCGGGTGTAGTTAATATTATTTTGAAAAAGTCTCAAGATACTATGGACTTCAACTACAAAAAATCTATTACAGAACAAAGTGGTGGTGAAGAAGAGTCTTTTTCATTCACATTTGGTGGTGAAAGCGACAAAATAAGTTTTATTACGAGCTTATCTTACTCAGAAACAGAACAGCTTGAAGCTCAAGACCGTGACTTTCTTCGTAATCCAGTTTCTGGGATGTTAAACCCTGATAATGTTTCTGACACAGATGGAATTCCACAGAATATTTTAGCTACAGGTGAGTTTGCCGGTTTGCAAACACTAGGCTATTACGATCGCGCAGGTGATGCTTTCTTACCTGATGGCCATGTTGTATTTGGTGATAATGGTGAGTTTAGTCCCGTTATAGTTGGTGGTGTAACAAGACCTGCGCCGAATAATCAACTTAGATATTTTGGTGACGGCTTCTCTAATGGTTACAAATTTATTGAACATCAAGATCTTGCAACACCACTTAATCGTTTTAATGTTTTTACAAACATTGTAAATAATTATGCTGACGATCATTCAATGAATTTTGAAGTTTCTTTCTCAAAAGCAAGTGCTTATGCAGAAAGTAGCCCAATTTTCCTTGCTGAATCGATTCGTTCAGATAATGCATTTTTAGACCCAGCTGCTAAAGCACAACTAGATGAAGCTGGTAGAGATTCAGTTACAATTTATAAGCTAGCTTCGGGTTTCGGTAATCGTACCTATGAAGATGATCGTACAACACTTAATACAACTCTTTCTTTCCAAGGGTTACTACTAGAAGAGTTCGATTACGAAGTATATTTTAGTTACGGTCGCAATAAAAACGACACTACATGGAACGGTGAATTCCTTACTGAGAACTTTAACAAGGCTATTGACGCGGTAGAAATTGACGGAGCAATTCGTTGTGCAGACCGTGATTCAGATGGTTCTTTAGTTGGTGCGTTAGATGGTTGTCAGGCATTGAGCCTGTTCGGTCTTAATGGTGCATCTCAAGAAGCTTTAGATTACGTTACTACCTCAGCATCAATTTCTAAAGTTAAACAGCAGCAAGTTATTGGTGGTGTTATTTCAGGTTATGCTTTTGATATGCCTGCCGGTGGTGTTTCTTTTGCTTTAAGTGCTGAGCATCGTAAAGAAACTGGTTCTAATGAACCTGGTGCAGCAATGCAGAATAATCTAGTGTTTGGTAACTTTGTAAAAGCATGGGATGGTGAATTTACAGTTGATGAAATTGGTGTTGAAATGTCAGTTCCATTATTAGTGGATGCACCATTTGTTGATTCATTAAGCCTTGAGTTAGCCGCTCGTTACATGGATTACTCTTCAGTGGGCGATAATGTAGCTTGGAAGGTAGGCTTTAACTATGCAATGAACGATGAACTTCGTTTCCGTGGTACAAAGTCTAAGTCGGTTCGTGCTCCATCATTATCTCAACTTTATTCTGCTGGTACTCAGTCATTCGCGTCTTATGGCGATCCATGTGACCAAACTAATATATCTACAGCGAGTGATAGCAAAAAAGCAAACTTAATTGCTAACTGTCAAGCTGCAGGTATTCCAAACCCAGGTACTACAGTTGGAGATTGGAGACCATCTGATGATTGGCGTAGTGTTACTCCACCAAGTGTGAATTCAGGTAATGCAAACCTTCAAGAAGAAACGTCTGACGATACATTATTTGGTGTAATTTATACCCCAACTGAAAATATCACGTTAATTGCAGATTATTGGAGTTTTGACGTTGAAGATGCAATTAACTCTTTAGGTGCACAGCGTGTTATTGATGATTGTTACGAAGCGTCTAGTTTAGATAATAGTGCTTGTGACTTAGTTGACCGTGATCCTACGACTCTTGATATTTCTGAGGTTCGTAATGGACCATATAACTTAGCATCTTACTCTCTTAAAGGTGTTGATTTAGAAGGTACATACAAGTATGAAACGAGCTACGGTTCATTTAACTTCCGTTTACTAGCAAGTTACCTTGAGCATCGAGAGTTTAATACAGATGTTTCTAGCGAAGGCTATGAACCAACACCTACAGTTGGTGAAGTAAGATACCCTCGTTGGCAGGGTAACCTAACGGTAGGCTATACTTACGATGATTTATACGTAGGTATGATTGGTAAATACCGTCATTCAACAGTATTAGACAGAGAGTGGACTGCTGAAAATAACAACTATAATGATGTTCCTTCTTATACAGAATGGTCAATAAATGGTCGTTATACTGTTAGCGAAATGCTTGAAGTAAGATTAGGTGTTTCAAACTTATTTGATATTACACCTCCTAGAAATCCTGGCACATACGATGATGGTGAGTTTTTCGACGTATACGGCAGACGTTTCAACTTAGGACTAAACTTACGTTTCTAATATTTTTAGTAAATAAGTTTATAAACGAAAGTGTTTAATATTAAAGCCTACTGAAATTTCAGTAGGCTTTTTTATGTTTTACTTGCCCTAATATATGTTTATACCAACCGGCTTATATATGGGGTTTATTTAACTATAAGTAAATTTCGCTATAACTAGGCAAAAATTTTTTATATCTAGTTGATATTACATTTCGTAAGATAGGAAAATGTTGGATTTACTTAGCGGTTCTTCAGACGTTTAAAAAACATAATGGATATCAACAAAAGATTATCTTTCATTACTTAAGCTGAAAATGTGGTGATTGGATATATTATTTGGTAGTACAGCCCTCAACCTTGATCATATCTGATATGCCAATTACTGTATTGATAGAGTGATTACGTGCTTCAAAGCTACGTTAACAACGTCTTCGTATCCTTTAAAAGCCTATTCTAAATTTATTATATTCTAATCTAATGAATAGGGTGGTGCTTTAATATCTTTGAGTTTTAAAGCTATCAGCAGCATCACATTACATCACGCATAACAGCAGCTCTTTCATTTTTTCGTTTCAGTATTAAGCTTGCGTCACTCGCATAGCATCTTTATCTATATAGGGAGTTATTAACACTCCTACCTCGCCGACTTTCTGAAATACAGACTAAGCATTTATACATATTTAATAGTAATTACTACTAAAAGTGACTCAGCTATTTTAGTTAGCCTGCCATCGGTGTGCGATTTTTGAAATCAATGAAAATATAGCTTTATGGATTTTTTCTTTTTTAGAAAGGCCAAGTAGTACTTTTTCAGATAGTTGAATAGCTATAGTTGTCTCAATCATTTTTGTTAATTTTATGTAGGTAATTTATTTTTTTGCATGCTTTTACACCTACATAATTCGCCACAATAAGGAAGTAAGTAACTTGTTTGAGGCGAGACTTAGATATGATTTCTTCAGTAAATAGCACTTATTCTAAATCAAGTTTTTGCAATAATGCAATAATGCAATAATGCAGAAAGAGCATTGTGTTTGTTTTTTGTTACTTTAAGGCTTTGTAAGTAAAGGGTTTTATTTGGTTAGCCAAGTGTTGACCTTTTGCATAACTTGGGACTACTATTCAAATCGAAACAGGTACTGTGATTAATTACAGACCGTTTTGAAAACAAAATAATTAAAATAGAATTCTAGGGAGAACCATATGTTAAATAATAAAATTTCAAAGGCAGTTCGCTTAGCTATCGCTTTTAGTGCGGTATCCACCGCTGCTTTTTCTGCAAGCTCTATGGCAGCAGAAAAAGAAAAAGTTGAGCGTATAGAAGTAACTGGGTCTCGCATTAAGCAAGTTGATATGGAAACATCATCACCAGTAACTGTTATTACCGCTGCAGATCTACAATTATCAGGTGAAGCATCAGTTGCTGATGTTTTAAATAATACTTCTGTAAATAGCTTTGGTTCATGGCGTGGTATGTCTGGCTACGGTAACGGCGCAGCAGCAACAAGTAATATTAACATGCGTGGCCTTGGGGCTGAGTACACATTAGTGCTACTTGACGGTCGCCGTATGCCTGGTACAAGTTCGTCTTCAGGCGCTGCCGCAGATACTTCTCGTATTCCAATGGCAATAGTAGAAAGAATTGAGATTCTTCGTGAAGGTGCTTCTGCTGTATATGGCTCAGATGCTGTTGCAGGTGTTATTAACATTATTACAAAAAAAGACTTTAACGGTTTAAGTTTTTCATATGATACTGAGCTACCTAGTGCCGAAGGTGGTGATACAAATCGTTTTAACGTAAGTACAGGTTACTCTGGTGAGAAGGGTAATATTACATTAACTTATGAATATTATGATGCTGAATCAGTATACGATAGAGATATTTGGAAATTAAATGATGAGACTTATGCTGATTATTCGTCATTTAGTTCAGTTCCAAATGGTAATGGTGCTAGTGGTTGGGTTACAAGCCCTACTATGTGTGCAGAATCAAATAACACGGTTGATGGTGGCACTCGCTGTTTATATAACTATGGTGCAGTAACTAAGTTATTTGGTGATACTACTCAGAACTCAATGCTTTCAAATTTCAATTATGAATTCACTGATAACTTAAAGTTCCGCGGTCGCGCAAGTGCATCACTTTCTGAAACTGATTCTCGCTATGCAGGTACACCTGTATCTACAAACCAACCAACTATGTTGGCTGATAATCCTTTAAACCCTGTAGGCGAAGATTTAACTCTATACATGCGTTCAGCTAACATTGGTGAGCGAGATACTCGTACTGAAATTAATAGTATTGATTTCTTAGGTGGTTTAGTCGGCTTTGTAGATGTTGCAAATGGTATTGACTGGGAATTTAATGTACAACACAGCCGTTCTACAACTAACTCATTCAATACAAACCTGATAAATGATGATGTTGTTCAGAAATTAATTGATAGCGGCGAATATGATATCTTTAATACATCAGGAATGAGCTTTGCTAACTGGGATAGCAGCATGAAAGACTTGTATGGGCAAGCTGCTCACACAGGTGTGTATCAAGCTCGTTTTACAAGTACTCAATTTGATACGGTAGCATCTACATTATTGTTTGATAATGGTGATGTTTCGATTGCTGGCGTAGTTGGTGCTGAATTTGAGCAAGTAGAATTTGAACAAATGAGTGACCCTCAATCGGCTTCAGGTCGAGTGTCAGGTGGCTCAGGTGGTGACGATGTTAATGCAGAACGTGATAGAACATCTGTATATTCAGAGCTTCAAGTAAACCTACCATACAATGTTGATATTAAAGCAGCTGTTCGATACGACAAGTACGAGCAAGAAGGTGACGTTGGTTCACAATTTGTATCAGGAACATTCGATAATGTTGCCCCTCAAATTGGTGTTGCATGGCGTCCTTCTGATGCGCTATTAGTGCGAGCTAGCTGGGGTGAATCGTTCCGTGCACCTAACATGGGCGAAATGTTCTCTAGTCAGGCACTAAGCTTCGAAAAAGCTTACGATACAATTTGGTGTGATACGCAAGGCAATGCAGGTTCTGATGCTATTTACTGTAACCCAAATGCTTCACAGCAACATAAAACTTGGTTTGGTGGTAATCCAGATCTTGAGCCAGAAGAAGGTGAATCATTTACAACAGGTTTTGTTTGGAATGTAACAGATGACTTATCTGTAGAGCTTTCTTACTATAATATTAAGTTAGAAAACAGAATTGCAGCAGTAAGTGTTGAACGTCTATTAAAAGACGAGCAAGACAATGGTTCTAACCCTGCAGTAGTTCGCGATCCAAATACAGGTCGTATTGATGTAATGTACAGCTTTGACCAAAATATGGCGAGTTTAGAAACATCAGGTTTTGATTTTAAAACAGCTTACATGTTTGAATCTAGCATTGGTAACTTCGCTCTTAAAGGTGAGTTAAGTTATGTAAGTGACTTTGAAGAAGTAACAGAAGAGGGTGCTGACGCATTCGATTACGCTGGTTTACAAGAGTACCCAGAGCTTCGTGGTAATGTTACCTTTGATTGGACAAATGATGCATTTGGTGCAGCATGGACTACATACTACATAGGCGACCAAGACTCAGGTAATGAAGAGTATGGTGTAACATATTTAGCTGATATTCCAAGCTATATTAAACACAATATCCAAGTATCATATAACCATGAATGGAATGGTAAGTTTGTACTAGGTGTGAACAATGTGTTTGATAAAGAAGCACCACAGCTAAACGATGGCACTAGAGGTTATCGCGATGCTTCAACATCATTATATGATGTTTTAGGCCGAGCTGTATTTTTAAAAGTTGAACAAAACTTCTAAAAATCGTTTATAGATTATGTTTCGTCTTTAATACGTTGACGATTATAAAAAAGGTCAGTTGCTTATGCTTCTGACCTTTTTACATTTGGTTTGCTATTTTATCTTTAAAGTTTTAATTATGGTTTGTATGTACTTACTGGCCCACTTCATTTTTAAGTTTGTTACCTTGTGATTTTCCGATTATATTCACCTGACACGAAAAATAGATAATGTGGTTTTTTAATAGAGTCGAAGTAATGATATTTGCAAATTACATATAAGTTCATAGCTGCTTTATTGTACTGAAAGCTGGCATTTATTATTCAACGGATTAGTAGTATTTTTTATCGACTATATATTTTATAAAATGAAGTTCCCTTATACATCGACAATTTATATTAAATTACTCCTAATTTAATAAGGTAGGACTAATAGCGTATATTTAACAGAGGGATTATTTAGTTTATATCTTGTAATAGTCATTCCTGAAAAATACCCTTATACTAAAAAAGAATATTTAAACAAATCCAATCACACAATTTAGCGAGATATAAATGAAAGAAGTCCGATCTTTTATTAAAACAGCATCATTAACGGATCTTGAAAAAGCCCAACAGCTTATCAATGATGCAATTTCAAAATATACCCAGCAGCAAAAAGCGAAACAGGAAGTTTTGGATCTTTTAAAAGAAAAAGGACTTACGCTAGAAGATTTACAAGATGGAGCATCAGACAAACGTACTAAAGTTAAGCCTAAGTACCGCATGGAACTTAATGGTGAGACTATTGAATGGACAGGCCGTGGCCGTCGTCCTAAAGCGTTTGAAGGTGTTGAGCTTGAGAAATTTTTAGCCTAAAGCTAAATATAAGAGAAGCTTCGGCTTCTCTTTTTTGTTTCCCCCTCAATAAAATATAATTAAAGTTTAAAACTCCCAGCTATTATTTGCTAAAATCTCTTCACTCAAACCTATTTGTTTTCCCATGAGCTATAAACTAAGACCTTACCAGCAAGAAGCCGTAGAACGCACCGTTTTACACTTTAGAAAGAGTAATGATCCTGCCGTTATTGTACTACCAACCGGCGCAGGTAAGAGTTTGGTTATTGCTGAACTTGCCCGTATTGCTAAGCAAAAAATATTAGTACTTGCTCATGTAAAAGAGTTGGTAGAGCAAAATTCGCAAAAATATAAAAGTTTTGGTTTAGAGGCGAGTATATTTTCAGCAGGTTTAAAAGAAAAGTCATTAAACCATCAAGTAACCTTTGCCAGTGTGCAATCACTTTCTCGTAATTTAAATAAATTAAATGAGCATTATTCGTTACTTATTATTGATGAATGCCACAGAGTAAATGGGGATAAAAAAAGCCAGTACGGAAAAGTAATAAGTAGTTTAAAAGAATATAACCCTCAGTTAAAAGTATTGGGTTTAACAGCAACACCTTATCGGCTAGGGACGGGGTGGATATACCATCATCATTATCATGGCTTTGTTAAAGGGACTAATGAAAGCCCGTTTAAAAGTTGTATTTTTGAATTGCCGCTCAGGTATATGATCAAACATAATTATTTAACGCCGCCAAACGAAGTTGATGCAGCGATTAGCCATTATGATTTTTCGTCTCTAGATAGCAATGCATTTGGGCAATATACGACTGATGATATGAATGCGCTTTTAAAAAACAGTGAGCGCGCAACGAAAGCTATATTACAGCAAGTAATTCAATACAGTGAAGAGCGTGAAGGTGTTATGGTTTTTGCCGCCACGGTAATGCATGCTCAGGAAATATTAAGCTACCTACCAGCTCATCAAAGTGCACTTATAACAGGTGATACGCCAAACACTGAGCGCGATAAAATCATTAAGCAATTTAAAGCTAAGCAATTAAAGTATCTAGTTAATATATCGGTACTAACAACCGGCTTTGATGCGCCACATGTCGACTTTATAGCTATTTTAAGACCTACAGAATCAGTTAGTTTATATCAACAAATTGTGGGGCGAGGTCTCAGGTTATCTGAATCAAAAACGGATTGCTTAGTAATAGATTATGCTGGCAATGGTTTTAATTTATTTCACCCAGAAGTAGGCGATAAAAAAGGCGATAGTGATAATGAACCTGTGCAGGTACTTTGTCCTGGCTGTGGTTTTGCGAATATATTTTGGGGTAAAACTGATTCTGCAGGAAAAGTAATAGAGCACTTTGGCAGGCGCTGTAAAGGGCTGTTAGAAGACGATGATGGGCATAAAGAGCAGTGCGATTATCGTTTTAGGTTTAAAGAGTGTGAGCAGTGCGGTGCCCAAAATGATATTGCTGCACGTAAATGCCATGATTGCGGCGCGGTAATGGCCGACCCTGATGATAAGTTACGTAATGCATTAAACTTAAAAGACGCACTTGTGCTTCGATGTAGTGGGTTATCGGTAACTCAAATTAAAGATGAACTTATTAAAATAACGTATTTTGATGAAGATGGTGCAAGTTGCGATGAAGTATATAACCTCGCAAATAAAGGCGGGCAATTTATATTTAATAAGCAATTTGGTCAACGTGTGGGGCTTGGGCAAACACCTATTAATTTTAAAACTGCAGAGCAAGTAGTAAAAGCACAATTTGAATTAGTACCACCGGATTTTGTTATTGCACGAAAAAGCAAAAAATATGGTTGGAAAGTAGCTGATAAGCTATTTGATTATAAAGGCAATTTTAGGAAGGCAAATCAGTTAAGCCGCTAAGCTTAACTGATAGAGTACATTGAACTAAAAGGCAATTAAGCCTCCTCACCGTCCATTAATCCCCAGCCGTCACCGTATCCATTAAAGCTATTAGCAATGCTTTCAATGTATTGCTCTGCTTGTCCTAAAAGGGTGTGCTCTGGCACCATTTGTACTTGAGTGATTACTTCCCAAACGCCAGTGTCTTTACATTTTTCAAGCTCAGCATTTTGAACTAATGCATCAGAGACTATTTCTTTAGCAAATTTTTCAGCATCGGCTTCTTGTTCAAATAAAATAAAAAAATCGACTTGGTGCATTTTATTTAAATCAATGCCAGCAGCGGCTATTTCGGCTAAAAGTTGGCCGTTATCATCATCAGGGAATTGCATTAAAAACTCATTTAAAATTAATTTTTTATTCGTAGGCACTATTGTAACTAAAATATTGTCTTAACGCGTACTAATTTTAATTATGCTGATATTTATTCAAAGTTAAATTTACGCGTTAGATTGTTATTAAGTTAATGTGTTGCTCATTATGGCTATGCTAATATGCGGGTAATTAACCAGTTTTTTGTAAGATATTAAAAGTAAGGATATTTACTTGTTTATTAAGTTTTTACGTTGCATGTGTGTTGTGAGCGCTTTAATTGCGACAAATAGCTATGCGGCAGAAAGAGTCATAGAAGATTACGAAATTGAAGGGTTAAGTGGCGATTTAGAAAATAACGTAGCTCTTTACCTCAAGCAGTTAATTGGCGAGAAGCCAACCCGTACACTTCGCCGTTATGCTCAAAAACAAGTACAAAATAGCATCAAAGCACTTGGCTATTATAGCCCGACCGTCGAGGTTATTTATGATAAAGACGACAGCGAGCTAATTGTTAAAGTTGAACGGGGGCCTGCAACTCGCATAGAAGCAATTAATATTACGCTAAACGGTGATGGTCAAAGCGATACCCAATTACAGGCATTGATTAAAAGCAATCACTTAAAGCAAGGTGATGTTTTAAACCATGGTAAATATGACTCTGCTCATAAAAAAATAGAATCTATGCTACTAGAGCTAGGTTATTTTGATGCTAAGTGGCCAGCGCGCAAATTAGAAGTGTCGCTTAAAAAAAATAGTGCTGTTATTACTTTCATAATTGATACCGGAGTTAGGTATCAGTTTGGCGATATACAAATTGCCAGTAGTACACCCGCTGAAAAATACATACGCTCTATAGCGCCTTTCTCGCAGGGCCAACCTTATAAATCAACACATATTGCTGACTATAACTTGGATTTATCAAGTACCCCTTATTTTGCCAGTGTGCGTGTTTATGCTGACATAGCAGCGCGCAAAAATAGCCAAGTACCGATTAAAGTTGAAGTATTACCCAAGCCAGCTAACAGCTATGAAATTGGCGGTGGTTTCAGTACTGACTTAGGACCCAAGGTGCGTTTTAAATGGAGTAAACCGTGGATCACAGAAGACGGCCATTACCTCGAAACTAATTTAAATGTGGCGCAAAAGCAGCAAGATATTTCCATGGCTTATACAATTCCGGTTGATGATCCTAATGATGATTTATGGCGATTCTCTGTCGGTTATAAATTAGAAGATGAGCTCACAAACGACACTTACAGTGAAATATTAACGGGGCAGGTTCAGCGCCAATGGTTGACCGAAAATAAGTGGGTGCGTACTGCATTTTTACGCCGCGACCAAGAAACCTACCGTATTGGTGATGAAGACGAAGAAAGTACCGAAATGTTAATGCCTGGCATTAGCTACGCGCGCAAAAAATCAAAAGGCGGCACGACTCCTTATTGGGGAGAGCAGTGGCTTATATCTGCTGAGTTTGGCTTAGATGATGTGCTTTCGAGTACTAATCTGATTAGGGTGCAAATGCAACATGCATGGCTACGCACTTATTTTGACCGCCACTTGGTGTTTTTAAAAGCGAATGTAGGAGCAATGCTTGTTGATGATATTAACAACGTGCCATTTTCACTTCGGTTTTACGCAGGTGGCGATCAAAGCGTTCGTGGTTTTGCGTACCAATCAATTTCGCCCGAGAACGATGACGGCGAGCTAATAGGTGGTAAGTATTTACTATCGGGCACGATGGAATATAACTACCAGTTTGCTAAAAATTGGCGAGCAGCTTTATTTGTTGATGGTGGTACTGCGACTAATGATTTTTCTGATGATTTTGAAGTAGGTGCTGGTTTTGGTTTTCGCTATTTAACTCCCGTTGGCCCCGTGCGTATAGACCACGCTTGGGGATTAACAAAAGAAAGTAAAAGCACACGTTTAAGTATTACCATAGGGCCAGAAATTTAATGTCAGTATTAAAAAAGATAACAGCCGCCGTAAGTGCTATTTTTGTCACGTTAGTTGTTGCACTATTTTGTTTGTTATTTACCGCACCCGGTAATCAATTTATTGCTTATAGTGCAAACAAAGCGGTAGATGGACTACATATTGAAATTAAAGATGGCCGTTTTATTTATAATGATGCCTTTAATGTACGCTTTGCTAGCAACGGATTGGACTTTAATGCACAACAATTGAAAATTGATTTGTTTTGGTGGCAGTGCGATGGAATTTGTATAGATAACTTAAGTGCTAAATCTATAAATTTAACATTACCAAAAACTGCAGATTCACAAGAAGAAGCCGCGGCAGAGCCGCTTGAAAAAATCAGCTTACCTTTTAATATTGCTGTAAAAAACATTGCGATCAATAAATTTACTCTAGAGCATCCAAGTGCAAACGTAAGCGTTAATAACTTTAAACTCTCAGCAAAAGCAGAGGGTTCAAAGCTGACGGTTAAAAGCCTGAATATTCCCACCATACTTGTTGCCTTAAAAGAGCAAGAACAAGATGCGAAAACACAAACGGCGCAAAATACTCAAGCGCCTTTAACGCACCTACCCGCATTGCCTAATATAGAATTTACTTCGCCACTTGATTTAGTTGTTGAAGACTTTGAAATTGCTAACATTACGATTGAGCAAAACGAAGCCCAGCATGTTATTGAAAATATCTCGCTGCAATTAAGTGTGGAAGATGCGGTTATTAATTTAGAGTCATTCTCAGCAAAGTATGAACAGTGGGAGCTTAATACGCATCTTAACGCTGAGCTTGCAGGGAATTTGCCCGTGAAAGGGGATGTTGTTTTACAAAGTGACGAGCACCAAGCCAATTTGCAGTTGAATGGCGACTTATCAAATCTAAACTTAAATTTAGAAACACAGGGGCAATATCCGCTTAGTTTAACGGCAACGGCAAATTTAAAGCAAAAAAACTATCCATTTGAGTTAAATGGAAAAATTAAGCTGTGGCTTATTGATGCACAAAGTAATGAACTTAAAGTACGAAATGTTAACCTTAACGCACAAGGTAATGCTGACGACTATCAGCTTAGCCTTCAGGCGAATAGCCAACTAGGCGCGTACCCAGCTGTTGACTTAAGTACCCAATTAAAAGGTAGTCTTACCAAAGCAACTTTACAAGCGCTAAGCATTAAAGCAAACGAAAGCAGTGCAACTATAAAAGCCAATGTTGATTGGCAAAAAGGCATACAGGCTAACTTTAATGGCACGCTTGCTAACTTAAAAGCGCAGTACTTAACTGATGCCGCTACCAGTGATATTTCAGGACAGTTTAAAGGCTCGTTCAATGCAGCTGACGACAAGTGGCAGCTACAAATGAATAATACAAAGTTAAGCGGATTACTTAACGACGTGCCACTAGAATTTGCCTCAAACTTTAAGCTCGACAATATGTTAAAAGCTAATATTGATAGCTTTTATTTAAGTAGCGGCACCAATAAATTAGCACTAAGCGGGCAAGTTGATGACACTTGGCAGGTTGATGGCAAAGTAACACTAAAAAGTGATGAAAAAGCTAATATTCCATTTACTGCAGACGGCAACGCAAATTTAAAAGTGAGAGGGGAAAGGTTAACGCCCTCTGTTGATTTAGCACTAATACTAGATCGCTTTATTTTTGATGAAATAAACATTAATAAACTATCAGTAAAAGGGCAGTTAGATACCGCAGCCGATTGGCAAACCGATGTTTCGGTAAGTGTTGGTTCGGCGCTTGTAGCCGAACAGCAAATTAATAGCGTTAAAATTGATATTAGCGGCGACAAAACAGATCACCAACTTACGGCATCTATAGATGCCGAGCAAGGCAGTGTAGAGCTTGAAGTTAATGGCAAAATTAATAATACCACTTGGAATGGCGAGCTTAGTAATGTAACGCTCAGCGATAAAAAGCTTAGTTTTAGTAATACTAAAAATATTGCCATTATGGTTAATACGCAAAGTGGCGACTTTGATGTGAGTGCACATTGTTGGGCATCTGATCAAAGTGAATTATGTATAGACACCTTAGCGCAGTCAAAAAATCTCGGTCAGCTAAATGCTAAACTAAGCAATTTAGCACTTGAGGAGCTTAAGCACTTTTTACCTAATAGCATTCGTACTCGCGGTAATATAGCTGGCGATGTAGCACTTAATTGGCAAAGCGGCGCGCTTAAAACATTACGCGCAAATATCGATTCTAGCGACTTAGAAGCAGTACTAACCTCGGAAGAAGATCGTTTTAAATTACCAATCGAAACATTAAGTATTAGTGCGTTTTCGGATTCTCAAATTGGCAAGCTTGAAGCTAATTTAGAATCAAGTGTATTAGGCAAAATTAATACACAAATTAATATCGACGATATACAAAATACGCAAGCGCTTAATGGCACCATTAATATTGATAAAATACTCCTTTCAGACTTACAACCTTTTCTTGAAACCCTCGAGCAGTTAAAAGGTGATATTAGCGGTAAAGTGGCGTTAGCAGGTACGTTAAAAGATCCTTTATTAAATGGGGAGCTTAATGTTAGCGATATTAGTTTAGAGGGCGAGCAATTACCTATAGCGCTGCAAAACTCAAATATAAACGTATTGTTTGATAAAACAACAGCCACAATAAAAGGCAACTTAAACGACAATCAAGGCGGTAAAATAAATCTAACCGGTGACGTTGATTGGCAAGGTGCGCAGCCTGCTGTAAATGTGGCTGTAGTTGGCGAGCAGTTTTATGTACGTGCGCAGCAAGGGGTCACTTTTAAAGTATCGCCGGATTTAAAAATAGGCTTGGCTAATAATGCACTCAAGCTTGCTGGTGAGGTAGTTGTGCCTTACGGTCGTATAATGATTGAAGAGCTTCCTGAGGGCGCGGTGCAAGTTAGCGATGATGAAATTATTGTTGATCAAAAAACTGAGGCCACAGAAACAGTTCCGTTTGATTACGACATAGATTTAAAAGTGATTGTTAAAAACGATGTAAAAGTAGAGTCGTTTGGCTTGGAATCAAAAGTTGCGGGTGATTTAGCGATAAAAATGAGTCAAGGTGCGCCAATCATAGCCACAGGTGAGCTTAACTTAATTGAAGGTACTTATTTAGCCTTTGGGCAAGATTTAATAATCAGCACCGGGCAAGTAGGTTTTAGCGGTTCAATTGAACAACCATTTTTAAATATTAAAGCAATACGTAACCCAGATACGACTGCAAACGGTGTGATTGCAGGGGTTACGCTCACAGGTAATGTTGAACAACCAACGCTCAAGATATTTTCTGAGCCTGCGATGGATCAAGCACAAGCACTTGCATATTTACTTAATGGCCAGCCTTTAGGTGATGGAGAAAGTTCGTCAAGCGATGCTATGCTCACGCAGTTATTACTCTCTCAAGGGGTTAGCCGCAGCGAAGGGGTTGTTTCTAAGGTAGGTGAAACCTTTGGGCTGTCAGATGTAAGTTTAAGCTCATCAGGTAGTGGTGATAGCACCAAAGTAGAAATATCAGGTTACGTAGCACCCAGTTTGCAAGTTAAATATAGCGTGGGTGTATTTGATTCGCTCAGTGAAGTGGCTGTGCGATATCAGTTACTTTCACAGTTATACATAGAAATAACGAGCGGGCTATACCAAAATGTTGATGTGCTATATAAGTTTGATTGGGAATAACCAAAACTATAATAATTATAAGGATATAAGCGATGAAAAAAGTTATATTGCCAGCTCTGCTTAGTGTTTTTTTGAGCGGTTGTGCTCAACAACTCGGTGATGATGTTGCTAATCAAGAGCTACCTTTATTGAGCGCGAGTGAAGTAATTGCTAGTGCAACAGATAATGACTGGCGAGTAGTGGACTCTCAAAATACTTTAAAGATAACGCTGCCAACGGGCGATGCGTACATTGAACTTAATGAACTGCTTGCCCCAAAGCACGTTCAAAACATTAAAAAGTTAGCGCGAGAAGGGTTTTATAAAAATACTAGCGTTTATCGGTTTGTTGAAGGTTTTGTAGCGCAAGGCGGGGACAGCTCGGGTAAAAAGTTAATTAAAACGGCAGATAAAACGGTCCCTGCTGAGTTTTATTTAACAACAAACAAACCACTTTTAATTACTGAGCTAAATGGCGACGGATATGCACCAGTTACTGGCTTTTTAAACGGCTTTGCAGTTGCTCAAAACTCAGCACATACGCAAACATGGCAAGTGCATTGTAGTGGTGTGTTTGCAATGGCGCGCGATAACGATATAAATAGTGCGAGTACGGAGTTTTTTGTAACCATAGGGCAAGGCCCTCGTTACCTTGATAAAAACATTACGGTGTTTGGCCGAGTGCTCGAAGGTATAGAGCATTTTAATCGTTTAGCGCGTACACCAACTGAAGGAAAAGCATTTAACCCAATTACCAATATACAAGTACTTGGCGATGTACAAAGCGATAAAAGTATATTTAAAGTGATGAAAACAAACTCATCAGTGTTTAAAAATTTAATCAGTGCTCGTAAAAACCGTGTTGAACCATGGTTTGTTAAAGCACATAACTACGTTGATGTGTGTGGTATGCCCATACCCACTAAGCGCGAAGTTAATTAAAGAATGTAAAAAGGAGCCCTGGCTCTAATGCCGATCATTTAAGAATTAGTTAATAGCACTTGAACGATCTTCTAGGTATGTAAGAATCCGAATTCTTTTGTAGAATTCGGATTTTTTTATGCAACTTTCTAATGCTCTCGATATTATTAACAACATCAAACCTAATGACGTTGAAACACTCGTAGATTTACTCCCTTTATCTCTTATCGAAGAAGCCTATGCACTGACCGAAACCGTTACACTACGAAAAAGAAAACTAACCCTAGAATCGATGGCCGATGTCGTTAATATGCTCGACATTGTTGACCGCGAGGGTAAGCCATTTGTTGCGCCAAGTGCTTTAACTCAGTGTCGTAAAAACCTAGGTGAAGCCGCCATGAAAGCCTTATTTGAATGCACCCAAAGGCATTGGAATAATGGCGCTAATCATCCTCATTGGAATGGGCTTACCTTGCTTGGTGTCGATGGTGTTGTTTGGCGTACGGATGACTCACCCCAAAACAATGAAGCCTTTACAAAACCGACCAATACACAATACCCACAGGTCAGAATGGTGTGTCAAATGGAGCTAAGCAGCCACATAATCACGGGGAGTGCTTTTGATGATTACAAGGTCAATGAAATGGTGCTGGCTGAAAAGCTTATAGAAACCACCCCCGATAACAGTCTCACTTTATTCGACAAAGGTTTCTATTCTTTAGGGCTTTTACATAAATGGCAAACGACTGGCAGTGAACGCCACTGGCTAATCCCCCTGAAAAAAAATGTGCAATATGAGGTTATTCAAACATTAGGGCGTAATGATAAATTAGTCCAACTTAGCAGCAACCCAAGAGCAAGAAAGATGTGGCCAACGCTGCCTGACACCTTAATAGCGAGGTTAGTGACTCGAAAAATAAAGGGTAAATCATACAGTGTGATGACATCGATGACAGATCCGATGCGATATCCGTCAGCCGATATAGGCGATTTGTACAGTCACCGCTGGGAGATAGAGCTTGGTTATCGGGAACAAAAGCAATATATGCTGGGCAATCGATTAACATTAAGAAGTCGCTTACCAGCGCTTGTAAAGCAAGAGCTGTGGGGAGTGTTGCTTACTTATAATATGGTGCGATATCAGATGGTAAAAATGTGCCACACATTAAAAGGTGATTATTTACCGTACCAACTGAGTTTCAATGGTAGTTTAGCTCAAATAATGAGGTTGCTTGTTGGATTACCTTATTCAACACCTGGAGCCATACCACGTCAATTAAAATACTTTTATGCGATGGCAGAAAGCCTCATTCTAGAGCC